>JAYTGQ010000242.1:0-16663 GCA_043733345.1 Schlesneria sp. | reverse complement strand
CGTAGCCACTACTACTATAATTGAACCGTCACCAGGCTGGTAAGATGGCGGGGCTTTAAATTCATTATTCAAGGTGTCCATTAACTCTTTTCCAACAGAAACTCCGGCAATGGTTAAATTCTTTTTGCTCCCGCGCTTCGGAGTAGCACGGATGGCAAGGCCGGGGCACGGATGAAGACCGCGAACATGCCGTGGCTTCCATGACGCGGACTCACCGCGCGTCCCCTCAAACGGAGTTTGAAAGATGGCACTCACACCAACTCTCGTACGGCGCGAGTTCTTACAATCGACCGCCGTCTCGGTGGGGCTGGCCGCGTGGGGAGCGCCGGCTTTCGCTGCGCCGCCCGCTCGGATCGGGTTCGGCTTCAGCCTGTATGGCATGAGATCGTTGAAGGTGGCCGAGGCCCTGAAGGTCTGTGCCGACATCGGCTACAGCGGAGTCGAACTCGCTTGCCTGAAGGACTGGCCGTGTGATGCGGCGGCGCTGACGAAAGCAGATCGAGTGGCAATCCGGTCGCAACTGAATGACCTCGCCCTCGACATCCCGTGTTTAATGGAGAACCTCGGCCTGGTCGTCCCCGAGGCACAGCATCAAACAAATTTGGAGCGACTCAAAGCGGTGTGCGAGTTGGGACATGACCTCGCGCCGGACAGTCCGCCCGTCGTCGAAACGGTCCTCGGTGGCAAGTCTGCCGAGTGGGAGCAGCTTCGCGACAAGATGGTCGTCGCCCTGAAAGACTGGGAGCGAGTCGCCTCGTCCCACAAGACAATCATCGCGATCAAGGCCCACATTTCCGGTGCCTTACACACGCCGCAGGATGCGCAGTGGCTGGTTCGCCAAATCAACAGCCCGTGGATTCGACTGGTCTACGACTACAGCCATTTCCAACGCCAGCAACTCAACCTGAAGGAGTCGCTCACGTCGATGATTGGTGAGACCGTCTTCGTTCACATCAAGGACAATATCACCACCGACGGTAAGACCGAGTTCGCTCTCCCCGGCGACGCCCGCGACATCGACTACGCCGAGTACCTGACGCTGCTCAAGGCTGGCGGCTATCGCGGCTCGGTCGTCGTCGAAGTGAGTGCCCAAGTCTTCAACAAGCCCGGCTACGATCCCATCGCCGCCGCCAAACGCTCCTACGCCAACATCCAGCCCGCCTTCATCAAAGCGGGACTGCGGGCTGAGGCGTAGTCAACTCTGGGGCACGGGTGCAATCGGCGTAGGATGGACGCCCCGTCCGTCCGCGCGTTGGTGAATCGCAAACTCGGGCGGACGAGGCGTCCATCCTACGGTTGTCGTTCCCGTCTGCGCCGACCCCGTGTCGGTGACAACGGGAACGGCACGAAAGACTACTTCGCCGCTCCCGCGTTGATGTACAGCTTCACGTTGTGAGTGGCTCGGCCGCCGGCGACCAGATCGAGGTGACCGTCGCCGTTGAGGTCGGCGGCAAAGGCGTCTTCGACCGCAACGCCGCCGTCGTCGATGATGTGCTTGGTCCACTTCGATCCGGCTTCGTCATCGTTCGAGAAGACGTACAAGCCCGGTCCTTTGACTGTACCGGTTCCTGCTTCGCGATGGCCGATGACCAGTTCGTCTGAGCCGTCGCCGTCGAGATCAGCCGCCCAAACCGCGTGGCCTTGTTTCAGAGTCTCTTCGATCACGATCCGCTTCATCGGCAGCGAGCCGTCGGCATTGTTGAGATAGACGGCGACGCTCGTCCCGTGCATCGGCTCGACCGTCGCGAGGAAGCGGCCTCCATTTTTGAGCTTGCCGACTTTGATTTCACCCGCGCCGCGCAGTTCCGGCTTGTCGCCGCTGGCTCCCGTGCCCAGCAGTGTTTTGGTGAAGGATTCCCCCTTGCGCTGGATGAGGAAGACACCCTCTTCGCCCGCCACGATGGAGTCGAGTCTGGCGTCTAAATCCAAATCGGCGTGCGTGTGCGCGTGCATGCGGTTGACCGATTGATCGAGAACAGTCGGCATCCAGCGATCGGTTTTAGGCTGCTTCGGAATCTCAAACGCCAGCAGCCGCACGCCCGTCGCACCGTCGGCACTGCGAGTCAGCGGTGAGACCACCAACTGCGGCCGTCCGGTCCCCAGCACGTCGGCGAAACTCATGCGGTGGGTCGTTTTCTCCTTGTCGATGAAGTGAACATTCCACTTGTCTTCTGGCTTGGCACCGCGCGTGATCCACTGAATCGTCCCGCTGTTCGCCTTGATCCACCCCGCTCCGATGGCGAAGTCGATCTTCCCGTCTTGATCCACATCGGTCGCCGCGATGCAGACATGCTCGGCTTCGAGTTGGTCTTCGAGAATGATGTGCTTCGTCCACGACGGGGCTTCGTACCACTGCACGCGGTTCTCGCTCACAGCCACGATGTCGAGCTTCCCGTCGCCGTTCACATCCGCCGAGGTGACGGCATAACAGACGTTGCCGATGTTCGGATCGATCACATGAGCCTCAAACTTCGGGACGCCCGCCAGAACGCTGCGTGATCCGAACGAACCGCACAACAACAGCATCAACGCCAACAACCCCCGTGACCGCAGCATGGTGAGAATCCTTGAGTGAGCAGTGAGAACGAACCACGGCGCGATGCTACCATGCGATCGCCGTCAGCCACGAGTCCGGTGAGACTCTGCGCCAGCCGGTGAAGGACAGTGATTGCAAATTGATAATTGGTCATTTCTAAACGCAAAATGAAAGAGAGGACTCACGGCGGTAATCGCGTGCGTCTTTCATTTAGCAATTTGCAATTACCAATTCACAATTTGCAATCGCCTCTGAATGCGGTGTTTTTGCGATGGTTTCACCGCCGGGGCGCTCATCTCGAAATGCTCTCTCTCGATTGGAGTTCGTCGTGGCCAGTTCGATTCGGTCGCAGGTGTTCGGATCGCAGTTGCCGTGGGGGATTCTCGCGACGTTTTGTCGGTCGTTGGGGACATTGCTCCATTCGGGCGTGAACATTTTGAAGGCGGTTCAGGTTGCGGGGGCGCAGTCACGACATGGGGTGTTGCAACAGGTGTCGAAGGCGATCATCGATGACTTGCGCAAAGGGCAGGACATCGCAACGTCGATGCGGGCGCATCCCGGCAGGTTCCCGGAGCTAATGATCGACCTCGTCTCGGTCGCCGAGGAGACCGGTTCGCTGCCGGAGGTGCTCGCGTCGCTGGCCGATCACTACGAGAACTTGCTTCGTCTGCGGCGAACATTTCTGGGAGCCATCGCGTGGCCGCTGTTTCAGCTTGTGGCGGCGGTGTTCATTGTGGCTGGGCTGATCTGCATCATGGGGCTGATCGCATCGGGGAAGGGGAACGAACCGATGGACATCCTCGGACTCGGCCTGACGGGAGCCTCTGGCGCGTTGATGTGGCTGTTCCTGAATTTTGGATCGGCATTCGGACTGTTCGTGGCGTATCAACTTTTGACGCGAGGACTGCGCGGTCGGGCGACAATTCACGCGATCCTGCTCCGCATCCCGGTGATCGGGTATTGCTTGCGATCTTTCGCGATGGCCCGGTTTTCGTGGGCCTTCGCTTTGACTCAACAAGCCGGGATGCCGATTGGGCCGAGTCTCGATGCGAGCCTAAAAGCGACCGCCAACGGCTCGTTCGCGGCGGCGGCTCCGCAAGTGATCGGGATGGTGCAGGGGGGCGAAGACCTGTCCGAAGCCCTCGCCGCGAGCAACCTGTTTCCCGTCGAATACCTCGAACTGGTGCGAGTCGGCGAGGCGACTGGCACCGTTCCCGAGACCCTCGAACGACTCAGCCCTCAGCTCGAAGAACAGGCGCGACGCAGTTTGGCCGCGTTGACCGGAACGCTCGCGTGGATGATCTGGGCGCTGGTCGCGATCATGATCGTGTTCATCGTCTACCGCATTTTCATGATCGCCTACATCGGGCCGATCAATGACTTGTTGAAGCAGATGTGAGCCGAGCGCAGCCGCGAATGGCGGTCTTCGTTTTGTCCTCTCGCCCCGGCGTGTACCCCTGCTTTGGCGGTACAGGGGGCTTTGCTGCATGGAGATACCGATGCCCGCGAAAGAGTTGAACTACGGTAAGTGGCTATTCAGGCTCATCACATGGGACGGGTTGTTACCCGGCTGTGTCGTGCTGGCGCCGATCGTGATTGGGTTCCTTTTCCCCAACAACCGTGTTCCCATCGAACTCGCGGCCGTGATACTCCCCATTGCAGGTTTTTTCATTCGCATTCGGGTCGGCGCTCGTCACATCGCCTCGAATCATTGCTCCATCACGGTTCGGTGGTTTCAGTTGTGCTGTTTTGTTCTCGGTGTTTTTCCACTGGTGCTTTTTGAATGCTTCTTGATGCTGACTCATGTGATGCCAGCGCTGATCATGAATTGGACCGACATTGCCGTGTGCGCGATTCTGTTTGCCATCTATTTGACATTGATGGCCATTGCGATGTATCCGGGACAAGTGGCATTGCAGCAGGGAGTTGAGTGGACTTGAAACAGGCTGCAAAAAGTAGTCCCCTCCCCCTCCCCCTCCCACCCAAGCGTGGGGTGAGGGGGCAAGAACAGCGACCACTAATGAGATGCGACCCCCACGCCATCCGAGTGACTCCCTCAGTCGCAAGTCAGCGGCTATCATCCCCCCACTATGTTTGTAGACCAAGTATCGATTTTCTGTAGAGCGGGTGATGGCGGTGCTGGTTCGGCCAGTTTCCGAAAGGAGTCGCACGTCCCGCGCGGCGGTCCCAACGGGGGCGATGGCGGTCGCGGCGGCCACATCATTATTGAGGCCGATGAAAACGTCAGCAGCCTCATTCATCTGGCGGGCGTGCGTCATTGGAACGCCGATCCCGGAGGGGCAGGCGAATCCTCCTTGCGCAGTGGATGCAACGGCGCTGACGTGGTGATTCGTGTTCCGGCGGGGACGATCCTGCGCGATGCCAATCGCGGCCACATCCTGAAGGACATGGTCGAACACGGCGAGCAACTGATCGTGGCCAAGGGGGGGCAAGGAGGGAAGGGGAACATTCGGTTCATGTCCTCCACGAATCGTGCCCCGCGCGAGTTCGGTCCCGGTGAAGCGGGCGAACATCGCGACATCGCTCTCGAATTGAAGGTCATCGCCGATGTCGGCCTGATCGGCAAACCGAACGCGGGCAAATCGACGCTCCTCTCGCGGCTGTCGCGTGCCACACCTGAGATCGCCAACTATCCGTTCACCACGAAATACCCGAACCTCGGCATCGTCCGTGTTGGTCACGAACGGCAATTCGTGATGGCCGACATCCCCGGACTCATCGAAGGTGCTCACGCGGGAGTCGGCTTGGGGCACGAGTTCCTCCGTCACGTTGAGCGAACCAAAGTCCTGATCCATCTGATCGAACCGTCTCCCGACGACCAGACTGATCCGATCGAAAACTATCTCCAGATTCGCGAAGAGTTGCGGCTGTACGACGAGGAAATCGCCGCGCGTCCCGAATTGATCGTCATCACCAAGTGTGAACTGACCGACGCCGATGCCGCTGCGGAGTTGCTCGAAGAACGAATCGGTCGTCCGGTGATGAAGATCAGCGCGATCTCCGGCAAGGGCTTACCGCAACTGCTCCAAGCGGCGGTGAGGTTGCTCGACGAACTCGATGAGCCGCAGGAGAGCTGACTGTAGGACGGGCACTCTTGCCCGTCCTGTGTTCGCGGCCTCTGTCGTAGCCAAAGTCTTCCCGAAGTCCGGCTTTTCTTAAACCTCACGCGACACAAAGTGAGAGATTTCCGAGCGGGGCGGCGTAAGCCCCCCGGTTCTTCCGAAGAGGGCTTACGCTCAAGAACCGGGGGGCTTACGCCACCCCGCTCAGATGTCTCATCACGGACCACGCGAGGTATAAAGCCAAGCCGGACTTCGATCGCACGCTTCGGACTTGCCGACTTCGTCTAGGCCGGTCCGGAAGCCTCTCCTAGAATGCCTGCCCTGCATGTTTGAGGCGTCTTCTTGAGGGTGGCGGTTCCATGAAATGTCGGTCTCTTGAAAGTGGTTTTCTCTACGTTGCGCGACTTTGTTTCGTGATCGTGCTGTTCGCCTGTTCGGGTGTGAAATCGTCCACCGCACAGCCAACCGGCGGTCGCAATTCGCTGGCTGCGATCCAAGCCTCGCATGTCGAGGCGTACCGAGACTTCTCAGCGGAACTGGCGAAACTCATCGAATTCTGCCAAGACAAGGGGCTTCCCGAGGGAGTCGAGCGGATCAAGAGCCGCCTCATTTCGCCCAAGACTCAGACGCTCAATCTCCCCGCGCTGCCGCGCGAAGTGCAGCCCGGACTTCCCGGACAACTGGCTGCCAACGAGCGCTTCTGGCAGACACAACTCAAGCTTCAGGAGGATGAGTACGCTAAGAAGCTGTACCTCCTGTCGCGACGCGCTTTGCACAGTGACAACCCCAGCTATGCGTATCGGCTGGTGCGCGAGGCGGCCGTCCACAATCCCGATCATGCACCGATTCGCAAGATTCTCGGCTTCGAGCAACTGGGCAACGCATGGGTCACGCCGTTTGCCGCCGATCAGACGCGCAAGGGCAACGTCTGGCACGAAGACTTTGGCTGGCTCCCCAAAAATCATCTCGTCCGGTACGCCGCAGGGGAGCGGAACTACAAGGGCCGCTGGGTGCCGGTCGCCAAAGAGCAGGAGCTGCGTCATGCCTTCTCGGACGCTTGGCAGATTCGCACCGATCACTATCTCATCAAGACGAACTACAGCTTGGAACGAGGCGTCGAACTCGGGAAGGCTCTCGAAGACTTCTATGAGTTCTTCAACGAAACGTTCGCGGGCTTCTTCAACACGCCCGAGCAACTCAAGAAGTTGTTCGATGGAAAGGCGCGATCCTCTAGGCCGACACCCTACGTCGTCCACTATTACCGCTCGCGCGATGAATATCTCGACCGACTGAAAAAGGAGTTCCCGACGATCACGCAGACGAACGGCGTCTACATGATTGGCGACCGCGTTGCCCACTTCTATCACGACGCCAAAGCCGACAACGAATCGACGCTGTTCCACGAAGCGACACACCAACTGTTCTTCGAGTCTCACCAGGCAAACCGTCCGATTGGTGAGAAGGACCACTTCTGGATCATCGAGGGGATCGCTTGCTACATGGAGTCGTTCCAGCGCGCGAACGGCATGGTTTCGATCGGTGATCCCAACTACATCCGCTTTGCCGGGGCACGCAGCATTCTGTTGGCAGAGCAGGGCTACTACATGCCACTCCAAGAGTTCTCCGGAATGGGCATGCGCGACTTCCAGAACGCTCCGGCGCTGACCAAGAACTACACGCAGGCGTCGGGGCTGGCTCGGTTCTTTATGCACTACGACAACGGCCGTTATCGCGAGGCGCTGGTCTCGCATCTGTCGCAACTTTACAGCGGTGACAACCGCGTGCGAGATCGTGCGGCGGCTCTGGACGAACTGACGGGAGTCGATTTTGAGGAACTCGACCGCCAGTACCGCGAAGACGCCCGTCAGACTGAGCAGGCCGCCCCCAAACGTTGAATCGAGTGCGTCGTTTAACCGCGTGGGCAACGCCCCGCGCGTCGATGGCGAAACGGCTTTCCACGTCGCTCGACGCGCGGGGCGTTGCCCACGCGGTTAAACGACGCACTCTCACCCGTAGGTGGCATTGACGACGAAGACATCGATCATGCTGCTTCCCATCAAGACGGCACCGGCGTCTTCCCGAGGATCTGCTTGAGGATCGACTTCGCGCGTTCGCGTCGGCCTTCGTGCAGGACGCCCTTCACGACAATGCGATGGGCCAGCGCGGGGATGGCCAGCCGCTTCACGTCGTCCGGGATCACATAGTTGCGCCCTTCAACCAGCGCCAGACCTTGAGCCGCCCGATAGAGCGTGATCGCGCCGCGTGTGCTGACACCCAACTGCAACTGCTCGTGCGTGCGGGTCGCAGTCACGATGTCGAGCATGTAGTCGTTGATCGAGTCGTCCACACGGACATTGCGCGCCGCCTTCTGGAGTTGAGCCAACTGTGCCGGATCGAGGACCGGGCCGAGCTTATCGACCGGCTCGCCATCGCGGTGATTCGTGAGGACGTTCTTCTCGACTTCGCGCGTCGAATAGCCGATCTCGATGCAGAGCATAAATCGGTCGAGCTGGTTCTCGGGGAGCGGATACGTTCCCTCGAACTCGAACGGATTCTGAGTCGCCAGCACGAAGAACGGATCGGCCAGTTTGTGAGTCTTCCCCTCGACCGAGACCTGTCCTTCGCTCATCGCTTCCAGCAGTGCGCTCTGGGTGCGAGGCGTCGTGCGGTTGATCTCGTCCGCCAGCAGGACATTGGTGAAGATCGGCCCTTGTCGGAACTCGAACTCACCCAGACTCGGCAAGTAGACGCTCGATCCCAGAATGTCGCTCGGCAGCATGTCGGGTGTGAACTGCAATCGCTTGAAGCCGCAGGCGAGGCTCTTCGCGATCCCTTTCGCCAACGCCGTCTTGCCGACCCCCGGCGCGTCTTCCACCAGCAGATGCCCTTGTGCCAGCAGCGTGACCAGTGCCAAGCGGATCGGCTCCGGCTTGCCCAGAATGGCCGAAGAAACATTCCGCTCAAACGCCGCGATCAACGAATGGTCTTCCGTCACGAACTGCTCCTTGAACGAGAACTCCAGCCAAACGAAGGGGCCGGATTGTAAGGACCGACCGGACGCCCTACGACCGTGCGGCAAAGTTCGTTGGCGAGATTCACACATCATGTGGGATGCCGCGCGGTGAAACGAGGCCACAACTGTTGAGTTGGGATCGGTACTGTGAAAACGGGCTGACGCCCAAGGGCACTCACTTTGATCTGTAGCTGAACTCGCAAGAGTTCAGTAGATCGCCGAAACCGACTGAATTCTTGCGAATTCAGCTACGTCGAATAGCACCGTGAATTTGAAAATCGCTCAAAGTGAGTGCCATTGGGCTGACGCCGCCCGCTCAGATGTCTCATCAAAGACGGTACTGAAGTATGAACGACGCAAATGTCGCACTCCTTACCGTGTGAGCTATAGTTGCCGCATCGGTGAACGTGGCCCCTCAATTGAAAAGGTGTTCCCCATGACTCGGCAAGGCGTGTGGTTGCTGGTGGTGACGATGGTCTGCGGAGGATGGTGGGTTGCCGGACCGGCGGCTTCTCAGGAAGAGGCGTCATTGGCGGCGAAGGCCAAGCCGCCAACATTGAAGACGGCCTACGGTGAGGTCGCCATTTTTCCCGTGACCAACCCTTGGAACAAAGACGTTTCCAAGTTGACGCTGCACGCCAAGTCGCAAGCGTGGTTGCAGTCGATCGGGTTGGACAAGCCACTGCATCCGGACTTCGGCACCGTTTGGGAGGGTGCTCCCAACGGCATTCCGTTCGTCGCGGTCTCGCCGACTCAAGCCAAGTCCACCGTGCAGTTCGAGTACGCTGACGAGAGCGATGCCGGGCCGTACCCGGTTCCACCGAACCCACCGATCGAAGGGGGACCGAACGCTCCGGCCGATGCCGACCGTCACGTCCTGATGATCGACGCCAAGAACAAAAAGCTCTACGAGCTGTACCAAGTCAACCCGCTGCCGGGGGGCAAATGGAAGGCCGTTTCGGGCGCGATTTTTGACCTGAGCAGCAACACGCTACGCCCCGCCGGTTGGACCTCGGCCGATGCGGCCGGGCTACCGGTCTTTCCGGGTTTGGCCCGCTATGACGAGATCGTCGAGCAAGGCCAGTTGCGGCACGCGCTGCGCTTCACTGTGAAGAAAACTCAACGCGCCTACGTCCTCCCCGCGACGCACTTCGCCAGCCGTTCGACCGACTCCAACCTGCCACCGATGGGAATGCGTGTCCGCTTGAAAGCGGACTTCGACACCAGCAAGTTCCCTCGGCTGTCACAGGTCTTACTGCAAGGTCTCAAGACCTACGGCATGTTGCTGGCGGACAACGGTGGCGACTGGTTCGTCAGCGGTGTTCCCGATGCGCGGTGGGACGACGATGCGATCTCCACGCTAAAGCGGGTCAAAGTTCGCGACTTCGAAGTCGTCGATACCGGTCCACTGGTCACACGATAATCGGCGGCGCGAAGTGGGAGATTTCGGAGCGGGGCGGCGTCAGCCCAATGGCACTCACTTTGGTCCGTAGCTGAACTCGCAAGAGTTCAGTGGATGGATGGAACCTGCTGAATTCTTGCGAATCCAGCTACGTCGGGCGGCAACGGGTATTTGAGATTCCTTCAAAGTGAGTGCCATTGGGCGTCAGCCCCCTGGTTCTTTGAACGAAGGGCTTACGCCCAAGAACCAGGGGGCTGACGCCGCCCCGCTCAGAAATCTCATCAGAGACCCACGCGGTTCAATGGGCGCAACGGACCATCGCACGATGTCGCGCGACTATTTGGTCTCGACCGTCTGCACGTCGATCGAGCCCATCAGGCGGCGTTGCTTGAAGTCGTACTTCTGGCCCGCCTTGACCACTTCGTACTCAGGCTCGGATTCGGGGTCGTTCGGTTGACGGTCGAACACGGCGACCTGGCTCTGGCCGACGACTTCCATCGTTGTCCCGCGCACGATCAGGGCCGTGGCCTCATCAATGCCTAGCCCGATCAGTTGCGGAAACGCCTTCTTCAACCCGGTCATGTCGCTGAAGCGTGACCGCTGCGTGAAGTGCTGATCGATGGCGACTCCGGGGAGGAACCCGAAGCCGCGTTCATAGCCTTCGGCCATCATGTCTTCGTTGCCGAGCGGATTACCACGCACGAGGTAATCGCCCTGAATGGTTGCTCCCGCCGATGTCCCGCCGATGACGCCGCCGCGATTCAACACGGCTTGAAACAGACATTGGACCGGCGTGTCGAGGTACGCATCAACCAGCCGCCACTGACGACCTCCGGTGAACCAGACTCCCTTTGCTGTCTGGATACGGGACCGCAATTCGGGGCTGGCCAGATCGTCGCCCAGGCGGGTGTGGACCTGATGCACGTTGGACGCTCCCGCCGTTTTCAACCAGCCGCAGACCGTCTGTTCTTCCGGCGGTTCCTCACCGAGTGCGTTCGAGACGACGATGATCGACGCATCTTTGCCTCCGGCCGCCGTGAGGAATTGATCGACCGCTTCGCGCGGCGTATTGCCGCCTCCCACGATGACCAACGTGCCGGATTTGACTTCGGGGACTGAGGCCATTCGAGCCGGGAAGTCGGGCTGTGTGCGTGCGATCGCCGCGCGGCTGAGCTTCACAAAATCGTCCTTTTGACCAGCGACTAATGTTTGAACTCGGGCCTCGCGCCCGGATGACGGAGCCAGCAGGATGGTCACGTCGGAATCACCCACGACCTCCAACGTCCGGCCACGCACGACGAGTGCCGTCGCTTCGTCGATACCGATGCCGACGAGGCCCGGTCGAAGTTCGAGAGCCTGCATCAGTCGGGCCTGTCGGTTCCGCTTCCGGAAGTGCTGGTCGATGATCGTCCCTTCGAGGAACCCGAAGCCGGATGCCATGACGGGCAACTCGTGTCCTCCCGCAATCATCGACCGCGACATGATCGCCGCCCCGGCCGACGATCCACCGATCACGCCTCCGCGCCGCAACAACGCATGACAGCGCTCTTCGACGAGCGTCCCGAGATATGCTTCCGCCAGCCAGTTCTGATTGCCGCCCATGAACCAGACCGCGTTCGCTTCGAGCAGCACCTGCGAGAACTCCGGCCGCTCCGCCGTGAGCCGATCGCGTGTGTGCAGAAAGGTCAACGAAGCTGGTTTGCGATCGTGCCAGTGCGCGTAACGCTGTTCCACTTCGGGCGTCCCCGCCAATTGACTCGCTGTCGTGATGATGACGATGCGTGCCTGCTCGCCTCCCGCCAACTCGAAGTACCGATCGAGGACAGAGACGGGGATCCCGCCACCACCGGCGATCAACAGCGAGCCAGCCACGGGACCGGCGGGACGCAGTTCGTTCGCTGCTGGCGGATGTTCAGCCAAAACCATTCGCGATCCCAGCGACAGACCACTCATCGTGATCGTCAGTGACAGCGCAAGGCAGATGCGGCGACAGCAGAGCAAACGGACAACGTCAGACTTCGCGGGAACAACGACCATCGTGAGTAAACTCCTCAACGAATGCGGATCAGAGACAGGCAACTCGATCGGCGAGTCGGCCCTCCATCAACACATCAAATTAGGTCGGTTCGTCAGGAGGGGCAAGGCGAGTTCCCGAAGTTATTGGTTCGGGGTGGTGTCGAGACGAGTCGTCACCTGATGGAGTGCTGACCTGTCAGGTCCACTGTCTTGCTGAGGCTGCAAAACCTGTAGGGTGGGACCGGCGGCGCAGCGCCGGCCCACCATGATTACTCGACCATTCCCAATGGTGGGCCGGCGCAGCGCCGCTGGTCCCACCCTACCTTAAAAAGGCGATGGTCCTGCGGACCGGCAAGCTCACCTTTGCGCGATCTGGAGCGGCTGCTATGTTCCCGCCCTTCGTAGGGGCCTCGTTGCATTATCTCGCAGCGATTCGGTGGCCTTTTCGTTTGGCGGTGTCCTCGACCAAGGAAGGTCTTCACGATGCTGTTCTCGACAGTGCCGTTCTCCAAAATGCCGTTCGCTTCGCTGCGATTGTTCGCGCTCGCGGCGCTGTTGTTGGCCGGGTTGCCTGGCTGCAATTATTTCCAGGGAAGCAAGGCTGACGTGGACGCGGACCTCGCGGACCTCGACGAGGGGGATGAACCGGTCGATGGCAACGACCAGAAGTCGGGCGGCGGGCTGATCGCAGGTGAGCTGGAATTAAAGCTCAAGGCCGGGGATCGCTTTCCATTGACGAAGCGTGTCGAGCAGCGACTGACTCAAGCGGTCGGTCGAGAAATCTCCGTCTATCGGTCCCTGGCGGAGATGCTCTTGTCGCTGAGCGTCGAAGAAGTACGTGACGGTCACAAACGGCTGAGCGTTCGTTACCACCGAATCCGCTATTCGCACGACATCGCCGGAAAGAAGGTCGAGTACTCCTCAGACGGCTCGCCGCAGCAACCGGTTCCGCCGGAAGCCCTCGCCTACGCGGGTCTGAACGACAACGGCTTCTCGTTTTGGATTGGTCCCGACAACAAGGTCGAGCAGTTGGTTGGCTTCGCCGAGTTCCTCCAGCGCTGTGTGAGGGATGTGCCGCCTCATCTCCGCTCATTGGTGCTGCAACAACTCGAAGGAGTTCACAGCGAGAACGATCTCGCCAACTTTATCGATGACGGGATCGGGCTGCTCCCCTACAGCAACGATCCCACGAATCCTGCGGTCGCGGTGAAGCTGGGCCAGTCGTGGGATCTGAAGCCGCGCCGCACCGAAGGCCCGATTCCCGTACAGGTCAACACGCGCTGCATGCTCAACGGTCTGACCGACACGACCGCCGAGGTCAGTCTCGTAGGCACCGTTTTGGGTGATAAAGCACCGACCGTAGTCCGCGATGGGGATCGTGAGATGCGCGTGTTCGTACGCGGTGGCCATTGTCATGGGACATGTCAGATCGACCGACGGACCGGGCTGCCGACCAATTCGCAAATGAATCGCTACCTCGAAATGTCAGTGCAGTTGGCCGATGGCTCCGAGATCATGCAACGCAAGGAAACTCTGACTTCGGTCAGTGCATTTCTCGACCAGACGGCCATTCGCCAGCCAGGCTCTTCGTCGCCAGAGTCGGCCATCCAACAGACCGGCTACGCCAGCGAAGCCGCTCCCGCCCGACGATCGCGGTAGCGTTGCACCCCTCGGCTTAGGCGAGTGGCAAGACGAAGCTTATTCATAGAAGCCTGACGCGCAAGCGAAGGACGACTGGCCATGGAACCTTCGCTTGCGCGTCAGGCTTCTAGGCTCTGGTGGGACAAGACCTGCCGCTTGCCTTACGAGCGACGATTCACGCCCAAAAATCGCATCCAGCGCCGATCCGATGCCGAGCCGCTTTCGACGGCGATGTTCTCCAGTTCGTCGAGAGAACTGAGGCCGAGTCGTTTGAGGTGTCGTTCGATCGTCGCCCGTTCGGCCTGCACTTGGCTCCGTTCGCGAGACAGCCGCGCCCGGTCCAGGGACAGTTCCACTTCAGCCAGTTGGACCTGCTTTTCCAAACGCGAGGCCAGTTGATCGGCGCGGCATTTCACTTCGTCCGGGATGCCCGCGATGTCGTTCCAATCGGTAGGCAGCGCGACGTTGTTGTGCGATCGCAACAGGCGTGTGAGCTGCACGATGGCCACGTCTCGTTCGGCGCAGGCGACCTGTAACTCTTCGCGCGTGGCCGCGTCGAGGTCGATCGCGATGAGGCCGGTGAAACGCTCCAACGAAAGTTCTTCGTCGCAATTGGACGGCGATTCGATCGACCGATCACTCAAACAGGCGACGGCCGTTTCGCTTCCCTCAACGACAGCGACGGCGGAGTCCTCACCGAGCATCTGCCGCTTCATCGACTCCCAACTCGAACCGGCAGTCGGAGACTCTGTTCGCACGCGATCAGGTGTCTCGATGGCCAACCGTGCGAGCACGCCGTCCAAGCCGCTTGTCGCATCCAACCGCTCGCGCGCCGCGGGGGCGAGCGAATGGGCGCCGTGTGTCATCAGCGAACGCATCGCCGCCAATTCCGACTCGATCCGTCCCAGCACACTGGCTGGCTGAAGCTCGTCCCACTGCTGCACGAAACGCTGCAAATCACCGAAGATTTGCTGCTGCTCCTCCGCTGCTTCTGGCGACAGTTTTGAACCGCTCTGCGCCGTGAAACTTCCCGGCCCGCGCGGTCGTTCGCTGCCGCTGCGCTGCAGTCGATCGAGTTGCTCGACAACTTGCTCCAGTTCGACGACCAGTGCCGAAATCAACTCATCCTTGCCGTCGAGTTGTTCGCGCAGACCGTCGAGTTCATCGGCAGAGGGTGCGTCGAACGCCTGTGGTGCGGCAGACGCTTCGATCAGCGTCAGCGGAACCGGCTCGTCACTCGCAGAAGCGTCGTCCGATTCAAACTGCACAAACAGCGAATCGTCCGAGACTTCCTCTTGGACAGTCGCGTTCGTGAAGCCGGACTCCAACGACAGGTCTTCCATCACAGCGACCGCGTTTGCGGCCACGACTTCAACGGAGTTGGCCATGTTTTTGGAACGAGTGTGGCGGGCGCCCACGATCAGAATCCTTTAAGCGAGCGACAAAACGATGCAAACCGGAAGCCTGACGCGCAAGTTTTGAAGTTGCGCTGTTGAGGATTTCAGCCCCAAAGAGGCGATGCTAAGTCAGCCCAGGGCAACGCCCTGGGTTGACGGTTTACGGTGAATTTCAAGCCCTGAAAGGGCGGCACTATTCCAGTGAGCATTTTAGGGTCGCCCCTTCGGGGCTTTGTGTTCGGGGACACTCGGAACTAGGGCGGCGCTCCCGTTGGTCGCTAGCCCTAGGCTGACTTACGGCTGCCCCGTTGGGGCGAAAAGCCGAAATAGTGCAACTTCAAAACGCGCACACGAAGAACGTCTGGCCACCGATCCTTCGCTCGCGCATCAGGCTTCGATTGGCAGATCGCTTCCGCGCTGCTGTCTGAGGAGAACGCTAGCTCACAAAGCGGCGGTGTGACGGCGGGAGCGTCGCGCCCAAGGGGCGAACGGCAACGATCAGGGCTGGCCAGAATAGATTTGCGGGTTGAGTACGTTGTTCGGGCGCTGTCCCGCGAGAACCGCGACCACTTGCTCCATCGCCTGCGTCCGCAGTTGCCACACCGATTGCTCGGAGACGAACGCCGCGTGGGGCGTGACGATGACCCGTTCGTCCTGAAACAACGGTCGCGACAGATCGGGCGGCTCGGGGTCGAAGACATCGAGCGCTGCCCCCGCGAGACGGTTCTGCTGCAAGGCGTCCCACAACGCCGCCTCATCAATCAACCCGCCGCGCGACGTGTTGATGAGATACGCGGTCGGCTTCATCCGAGCCAACGCCGCCGCATCGAACAGCCGACGGGTCGAATCATTCAACGGAGCATGAACCGACACGTAATCGCTGGATGAGAGCAAGTCGGGGAAGTGGACCATCCGCACGCCTGTCCCGTAATCGCGACCACTCGCCGTGTGAGCGATCACGTTCAAGCCGAGTGCCAGCGCTTTGGGGACCAACTCCCGCGCGATATGCCCCAACCCGAGCAGTCCCAGTGTCTGACCGGACATGCGCTGCATTGGTCGTGCGGCGGCAAGGTTGTACTCGCCGCGCTTCGTGCGGCCGTGAAAGAAGCCGATCCGTCGGGCACACGCGAGTAGCAGACCGAGTGCGTGATCCGACACTTCGCCCACGCAATAGTCCGGACAGTTGGTCACTGGAATCCCGAGCACGGTCGCGGCGGAGACGGCGATGTTGTCCACGCCGATCCCAAACCGAGCGACCGTCCGACATCGGCCACTCGCACGCATTACGGCCTCCGTCACGCAGGCCCAGTTCGTCGCAATGGCATCCACATCGGAGGCCGCTGCAATGAGTGCCACCTCATCCGTTGAAGCCGGTTCGACAACATCAGCCCCAATGCGTGCGAGGATTCCGCTCTCAATCGAAGTGTCCGGCCAAGCCCGATCCGTAATGAGGACTCGAAATCGTGCAGCCATGAGGGGCAACCTCAAGAACCAAGTTCCAAGAACCAAGCCGAAGTCTGGCTTAGCTTTGTTGTACCTTGAGCGGTCAGTACGGAGACATCCGAGCGGGGCGGC
>JAYTGQ010000241.1:0-16671 GCA_043733345.1 Schlesneria sp. | reverse complement strand
CATTCGCGGAGCGAATGCACCACAGAAGAGCCGCACCGCGACGGCTACTGGCCAGCAGCGCGACGTTGCAACAGCCCCCGTTGTTTCATCCAATCTTCGCAGCGCTTTGGCCACGTGGAGGCCGGTTGATCGCTGGGTCGCAGGCCGAAGCCGTGACCGCCAGCAGAGTAGATGTGCAGGTCGGCCGGGACCGCCGCCTTCTTCAGCGCCAGAAACAATTGGACGCTGTTCTCGCACGAGATGCCGTCGTTGAAGGCATGCGCGAGAAACATTGGCGGCGACTCCTTCGTCACGATCAAGTCCGCCTTGAGCTGGCCCTTGTCATCGACCAAGTACGCGGGATAGACGAGCGTCACGAAGTCGGGGCGGCACGAGGTCCGATCCGCATCGTCGGTCACGTCGTACAGCCGTGTGTTCGACTTCAGTGCGGCTTGTGCGGCGGTCGATCCTCCCGCTGAGAAACCCAGCAAACCGATGCGGTCCTCGGCCAGATTCCACTCGCTGGCGCGGTGCCTCACCACACTAACCGCACGCTGCGCATCTTGAGCCGGGGCGAGCCACGACGGCTGACGATCGGCCGTCGGCGTGCGGTACTTCAGCACGAAGGCCGACACACCGAGCGTGTTCAACCAGGCCGCCACTTCGGTCCCTTCCTTGTCCCACGCCAAGATGCGATAGCCGCCGCCAGGACAGATCACGACCGAAGTTCCGTTCCGCTTCTCAGCCGGTGGCAAGAACACTGACATCGTGGGCGAACTGATGTTGGTCACGCGCGTGGTGGGCGGTTCTTCACCGGGCTTCGGTGGTTGAACCACCTCTGGCCCGAGATCCGTCATCTCACCCGGTGCCTTTCCCGACCAGACGTGAATCACGGATGTCGGCTCAGCCGCCCATGCGATTCTGGCCGAGACCATCAGCAGCCCGACCATGCCGATCCGAACCCAGTTGCGAGTTGACCTGCCCACGTTGCTGCTCCTGTGTGAGTGTTGATCGAGTGCTTCATTCGCACGCGGAGTGGGTTGAGACCTTGGCGAGCGGCGAGCGATTGCAGCTCCCTCGTAGGATGGACGCCTCGTCCGTCCGAGTGCATTTCAAAACTAGCCTCTGTTTTGAAACTCGCCCCATCGGGCTTGTCCCGGTGGAATCAGGTCTTTGCACTACTCGGCGTCACCGAAATTAGGGAGTAGTGCAGAGACCCGTAAACCACCCCGACAAGCGGGGGTGGGGTTTCAAAACAGAGCCTAGCCCGACGCGCAAGCGAGGGCTTCACCGACATCGAATGTCCAGCCCTCGCTTGCGCGTCGGGCTAGTGGCGACTCGGACGGACGAGGAGGCGTCCATCCTACGGGTCAATCTTTGCTTGCCGCTCGGCTCATTTCGCCAAGTCGCCCGCCACACCGTTGACCAGTTTCTTCGGGTCGATGTGCTTGTTGATCGCCTTGAGGATGTCTCCCTTCGTCAGCTTGGAGACGGCCGTCTCCACCTTCGCATTGAAGTCGAGCGTTCGTCCGGCGTAGAGGGCGTTCGCGAGGAGTGCGGCAAGCTGACTGTCCTCGCCGCGCTTTTGCTGTTCACCTTGGAGCCAGCCTTGTTGAGACTCGGTCAACTCCTGATCGGTGATGCCGTCCTTGAGCAGCAGCGCGAGTTCTTCATGTGCCAACGTGACGACCTTTTCGATGTTCTGCGGGTTGGCGATGCCGTACAGCGAGAGCGTCGCACGGGGATCGAGCGACGCGGCGCGGAAGGCCGAGCCGACGCCGTACGACAGACCTTCCTTCTCACGGATGCGGCCCATCAGGCGGGACGCGAAGCCGCTGCCGCCGAACGTTTCATTCGCGACGATCAGTGCGGGATAGTCGGCGTCGGCGTCCGACAGCGGCAGGATCAGCCCCGCGAAAAACATCGCGTTCGCTTTGTCGGGCGTTTGAACCGTGATCGTGTTCCCCTTCGCCGCCCCTTCCGAACTGCGGCGGATCCGCTCGTAAGGCTGCTTCGTTTTCCAGCCACTCAACGCGGCGGTCAGGGCCTGCTTGGCGACCGCTTCCTCGAAGTCGCCGACGATGACGACTTCACCCGCTTGAGCTGAAAGGAACTCGTCGTACACACGTTTCACATCGCCGACAGTCAACTTCTCGATCAGCTTCAACTCGTCAGCCATGCTCGGGAAATGTCGGACATCGCCGGGCGGGTACGGGTTGAGCTGTTGATTGACCACGCGCGGCGCGATCGCCTGCGGCTCGGCCGCTTGCTCGGACAACGTACTCAGCCGCTGTTGTTGGAGGATCGAGAACTCGGCCATCGGCAGCGCCGGTTCGCGTAGCACTTGTCGCAAGAGTTCGATGACCTCTTTCAAGTGAGCACGCTTCGTGGTGATCGTGAACTCGGCAGTCCCGGCGGATCCCGTCCCCTTCCAACTCGTGTTGAGTCCATCCAACTTGTCTTGAATTTCGGTCGCGTTCATTTGCTTCGTGCCGCGCGTCATCAACTCGGGGAGGAAGTCGCACGCGGGGCCGAGACCGAACAGGGACTCCGCCTTGCCGTACCGCAGACGCAGCGTCACGACAACGTTGCCGCCGCGATTCTTCTTCGTCAGGAACGCGGTCTGAATCCCGTCGATTGTTCCGCGCTGAACGCGCTTCTCAATCGCGGCGGGCGACGCATCGAAGACTTCTCCCACCGAGAAATCGGCTCGCCCCTTGTAGTCCTTCACCAACGATGCGACTTCCGGCGGCGCGGCGATCGGCGTGCGTTGAGGCTCCGTCGTCGGCAGGTACACGCCGACCGTGCGGTTGCTCGCTGGAAGGTACTTCTTCGCGACGCGGTTCACGTCGGCCGTCGTCACTTGTTGCAAGGCGTCGCGGTAGAGAAAGAACAACCGCCAGTCACCGGCTCCCGCCCACTCGGACATCTCGGCGGTGAGCTTCGGCGTGTTGTTCGAGGACTGGTCCCAAATCTTGAGCAACGTCTGCTTGATGCGTGCCACTTCGACATCCGTGGCACCGTCCTTCGCCAGCGTGTCGATGGCGTCGAGCATTCCCTCTAAGACCGCTGCTGGCTCATTGCCCGGAGCCACTTCGACCGCGAAGTTCATCGCACTCGGGTCATGCCAGGCGTAGACCGATCCCTCGACCTTGGCCGCGCGGCGACGTTCGATCAGTGCCTTGTAGAGGCGTCCCGATTTGTCGGCCGAGATGACGCCTTCCAACACCGCGACAGCCGCAAAGTCGGGATCGGTCGCTGCGGGAACGTGAAACAGCGCCGCGACGACGGGAACTTTGCCGACGCGACGCAGCGTCACATGACGCTCGCCGTCCTGAGCCGGTTCGTCCGTGTACGTGTTGCGGATCGGTTCGGCCGGACACGCGATGGGAGCGAAGTGTTTGACCACCATCTCCAGCGCTTTGGCTTCGTCGAAGCGACCGCCGATGAACAGAACGACGTTGTCGGGGCGATAGTACCGCTTGTAGAAGACTCGCAGGTTTTCGACGGGGACACGCTCGATGTCGGCGCGGTTGCCGATCGTCGATTTCCCATAGTTATGCCACTCGAACGCCGTCGCCATCATCCGCTGTTCGAGGATCATCTTGGCGTTGTTCTCGCCCATCTCGAACTCGTTGCGAACGACGGTCATCTCGCTCGACAAGTCCTCGGCCTTGATCGGGCAGTTCACCAAACGGTCGGCCTCCAGCCCGATGGCGTATTCGAGATTGTCGTCACTGGCGGGGAGCGTCTCGTAGTAGTTCGTGCGGTCGGTCCACGTCGAGCCGTTGTAGTCGGCCCCGCGTTCCTGCAAGTCGCGGTCGGAGTGCGGATGCTTCTCGGTCGGCTTGAACAGCATGTGTTCGAGCAGGTGCGCCATCCCGGTCTCACCGTAGCCCTCGTGCTTCGATCCGACGAGGATCGTCATGTTGACCGTGACCTTCGGCTGCGAAGGCTCGGGGAACAGCACGACCTTCAACCCGTTCGCCAATCGATACTCGGTGAAGCCTTCCACGCTGGCGATCTTCTTCGGCTGGGCAGCCTCATCCGCCCCAGCCACCGCCACACTCAAACTCATCAAACAGACCAGAGAAATCCCACGAGCAACCATGAAACCAGACTCCTTATTAACCTGCGATCAGAGCCACCGCAGTAAGCAAAACATCAAGACGAATTCAACGCGGCAAGGTTAGCCACGGAGATCAATGAGTGCGAGGGAGCGGCAAGGAGGCGATTGCAGCGGTTTCAGAACATTCATCGCTTAGGGTGAGAAGCGTTCGGTTACCGGTTCGACTGCGACTTAGGAACGATTTCGCTCAGCCTCTTGATCATGTTCGTTGACAGAATTTGCGACTGAGCCTTGGGGTTGGCGAGCAGCCGTTTCAGTAGGTACTCGCCCCAGCCGTCTTTGTTGGTGCGAAAATCGCCCGGCACTTGTTTGACACACTTCAGCTTCGGCCGCACGTTGCGGACGGCGTTGATGGTTGGGACGAGAATTTTGGTATCGGGGCACTGTTCGTTTGGAGCATTGCTCCAAGCGGCGATCGGCCAATCGTTCGGTGCTTGTTTGAGTCCGAAAGCCGTCCGCAACGCCTGTTCGTTGCGGACCAAGACCGCCTCAAACATCGGCTCCATGCACAGTGCCAGCACAACACCCGGCTTCAATTGGGGGAGTCGGTTTCGACTCGCAGCCGTAGTTCTGGATTGCAGTTCATTGAATCGGTCTGAGGCCCGCTGTTTCCAAATGTCGGGCAGATCGACCGACGGGGAGTTGGCCAGAAAGCGGTAAAGGTCCAGCGTCTCTTGCCAGCGGCAGAACTCGTCTGCGGGGTTCCATGCTGGCACCAAGTCCCATGCGACAACGACCGCATCGAATTTGATCGTCTTCAGTTTGCGAGCGATCAACTCGTCCAACGACTCGCTCGCGCCGCTCATCTTTGGGAGAGCGGGGTCCATCGCCACCAAGGCTTCTTGGAAATCGGCACGATCTCGTGAAACGCTTGGATGCCAAGGGCACCGCAGAGATGCTCGTTCCAAATCTGCGCGAGGGGACGAACGCCGCGCACCGGCAGGGGCGTTGTCGCTCCCTCGACAAACAGTGCGATGCGAAGTGAGGACGCCATCGCCTAGGTTTCCAAGTTGGTGTAGCGAGTGCCAGCGGGGATGTTTTTGGCGAACGCACGGACATCGGCGAGCGAAGCGAAGTGTTCGTACTTGGTCTCACCACCGTCGCGGCGAACTCGCAAGATCGACTGAATATCGACGTGGTCGAGGAGCCACGTGGAATGTGTCGCGAGGATCACCTGCGTGCCGCGATCTTGCGCGGTTTGTAAATGTTCCAGCAGCCCGCGCACTGTCCACGGATCGAGTCCGTTCTCAATCTCCTCAATGCACAGCAGCGACGGTGGCGGATCGTGCGCCAAAAGCGCCAAGACGGCGGTAATCCGACGAGTGCCTTCGGACAGCATCCAGGCCGGGATGGGGAATTGTGTTTTTCCGCCCCGCCCCCGGTACGGCATCGACTCCATCAAACTGTAGTTGACCCGTGTGTCGCGGCCAGCGGTTGCCTCCGAAACCGACACGTTCTGAATTGCTGGCAGGATTCGGCGAATGTTCTCCACCATCTCTTCCCGCTGTTCATCCGTCAGTTCGTTGATCAGCGCCGGGAGATTTTGTCCCTCTTCGTCCAACATCGGCTCGAACGATTTTCTTCGGGCCGGAGAACCATCCGCCAAGCGACTCGGACTCAACCGCAGGAAGACCGCCCGCTTCCAGAAGTCGCGTTGCGGTGTCAGTGGCGACGCGGCGGGATCGTCATTCGTCGTGGGGGCCGTGGCCAACGCGAGTCGGTCGGTGTCGAAGTGCGACAGGACTTGGTTGTCGTCACCCAGCGGTCGTATCAAACGATGGCCTCGCTCCTCCGTTGAGATGAATTTGGTTTGTGGCCGCCCCTTCGCGTTCAACAATGTGAGTTCTTCTGTGGCAATGAACGGCGTTGAGTCGGACTCCTCGACCTTGACTGAATACTGGGTCTTCTCGCCAGTCGATTTTGTCGCGGTGGCAACCCAAGTGAGTGTCAGTTGAAAGAATGGCGTTTTCGTCCAGCCGCGCAGATTAATCAGATCGTGAATCCCCCAGTAACGAACGCACGCCTCGCGTGCGTCGCGACGCATGGCAGTATCGATCCACTGGAGTGCCTCGACGAGCGTACTTTTCCCGCTTCCGTTGCGACCGATTAACACGTTGAACGGTCGCAACGGAATGGGTTCCGGTTTGAATGCCGCCTTGAAGCGTTCGAGACGGACTTCGGTGATGATCGACAAGGCGGAGCCCCATTCAGCTTGCGTTACATTCGCGACGGCATGGGCGCGAATCGTAACCGCAGCGATGGCCTTTTCGTAGCGATACCCCGTTGGCCCATGTTGGAAGTCAAGACTTGCGCCGCGTCACAAAGTGGACGGCAATCCGTTGAGAATTCGTCCAGTGACCAGTCGCGTCGATCACTCTCCAAACTCATGCAAACCGGTTGTTCCGCGTAGCATCGGACCTCGTACACGCGGGCCTGTTCGCTGCCGTTGGTGGCGGTGATTTTGAGGCGGAGCGATTTCAGTTCGACGCTGGTGAAGTCGTGCCTTCGCAGACGCGGATGGTTCGATTTGACCGTAGCCAGTGTGACGGACTTGCCTTCCGGCGTGATGCTGATCAATCGGCAGCGCCAGCCGATCTTGACCGAAAATTGTGATTCTCGTAAAAGCCCGCCCGCTTCGACCCGTCGCCGTTCGGCCTTCGGTGGAAGCTGCTGGTCCCCCTCTCCCAATCACATCCCGTTCGATGGCACTCGCCCTCACTTCAGGTAGGAAGACGCACATGGTCCGTTCTTCGTTTGGCTCAGCCTCATTCTGGGGCGGTCTCGCGCTGCTGGCGGTGTCGAGCACCGCTTCGGCTCAATGGATGCCGTTCAGCGGTAACAACTGCGGCTGCAACACGCGGCCTTCACTTTTCGGCCCGCCACCGGTGCCGTTTCAGTCGGCCAGTTCGATGTACTCTTCGGCCATGATGCCGATGCAACGCACGGCGATGGCTTCCGAATCGGTGCATTGCGGCCAGCCGATGGCCTGCACCATCGAACAGCCGATTCAAATGCGACAGATGGTGCAAGCCGTCCGCGTCGAGCCGCTGCAACCGGTTGTGCATCCGGTCTACGACACCGTCCAAGTGACTGAGTACCGTCCGGTGAGGCAGAAGGTGTCGAAGCCAATCTACGAGACCGAGTACGTCGATCAGAACGTCACCGTAATGCAGCCTGTCACGCAACAGCGCACCGTGAACGTCCCGACTGTCGATTACCAAAGTGTCACCGAATACAAGAAGGTGCAGAAGCAGGTCGGCTACTGGGTCACCAAGAACGAAGCCACGGGCAAAATCAGCCCGTGTCAGTACGACAACAACCCGACGATGCTCGGCGCGATGAACCGTGCGGGATACCAGATGCGCACGGCGTTCACGCCTCAGACCAAGGTGACTCGGCAGTTCGTCCCCCAGACGATGACGTGTACGATTCCTTGCACCAAGAAGGTGGCCGTGCAGGGCATGAAGCAGGTGACCTACAACGTGACTTCAATGGTGCCGACGCAGACGACTCGCAAGGTGGCCGTCAGCAAGATGCGTCACGTGGAAGAAGAGATCACGGTGATGAGGCCCATCACCGTGGCGAAGACGATGCAGGTGGGGACTCGGATCAGCTACGCTCCGGTCGGCAGTGGCGCGGGTGGAACAGGCGTCGCGACCGGGTTGCAGCCGACCGCCGATCCACGAGCCTCGGCGAAGAATCTCGAAGGCACTCCGAAGCGAACGGCTGAAGGGAGTCTCGATGGCTTCCCGCCAAACCTGGAACCCGACAGCTTCAACAACCGCAATGGTGGCGTCCCCATCAGGAAGTCCTCGTATCCAACGCCCCTCGAACAAGAGGGCGTCGATCGCGGCCACTTGACCGAGACCACCGTCCCCGCGCGGCTGGCTGCTCCTGCGGCTCCCGCCCAACCCACCTTCAACGCACCGAGCGTGGTGCGCGTCAGCCAGTGGGTCGCACGGACTCCGTTGCCAGCCGTTCCTGCGACGGGCAAGCCGGGTGCGATGTCTCTCGCGGGGAATGTCCCCTGACTGGATAGGCAACGATGGCGACCAGAAACCGTTCGCCTGCTGACACAGCTTGGATGACTCGATTGCAACGCCCCTCTTTTGGTGGGCGTTGCTTTTTTTGGCTCTCCGCCATTTTCGTGGGGTAGGCGGCTCGCCGGCCTCCTTCTCCACAGTAGGAGGGGCAGACGAGCCGCCTACCCCATACGCAGCAACTTAAGCCGCCCCGTTGAGTAACTCCGACGTTTCCGACAGAAGTGGTGAGCCGGGTGGCGTCAGCCCAATGGCACTCACTTTGGTCTGTAGCTGAACTCGCAAGAGTTCAGTGGATCGCCGAAACCGGCTGAATTCTTGCGAATTCAGCTACGTCGAACAGCATCGTGAATTTGAACATCGCTCAAAGTGAGTGCCATTGGGCTGACGCCGCCCGGCTCACCTGATTTCGACTTTTGTCGGAAACGTCAACTCCGGGCTGCGTAGGAGTTGGAAGTGGCTGGGTTGTTTTTTTCGAGCTTGGATTTTGGCAACGTGAGCGAGATGAATTTGCAGTTTGGTGACCATGTGGAGGAGTTGGTCGTGGTTGTCCCAGACTCCGATCAGTGCGGCGATCCAGTCGCGCAGGGCGCGCGCGGCTTTCAGGAGGCTACGGCGGTCGTCTTGCTGGGCCAAGCCGCCTCCTCCTTGCGTTGTCCGGCGGTCCTGATTTTCCGGCCGTCATTCATTAGCGACGTAGCATCCAGACGCAGTGCCGCAAAATGCTTCGAGAGTTGAGTCGGGGCTGGTCGATCAGGTGGCTGGACGCTGGTGGTCAGCAATTCGGGCTGTTGCGTGTTTTCTGGCTGGAATCAGGGGGTTCTAGAAACTTGACCGGATGTGACAAATGGGGACGACAAAGAAACGTTTGCTCTGGTACGCTAACTGCCAAGAGAGAACGTGTTGTCGGGAACAGCCCGACGTGTGAGTGACGTTGCCGTGGCGGGTTGTTACAAAAGACTCGCCGCGTGATGAGCTAGTGGTGGCCAGTTTCCAATTGCCGAGTTCCGTCGTTTAATCGCGTGGGCAACGCCCCGCGCGTTGTGAGTGAAACAGATTCCCACGTCGCTCGACGCGCGGGGCGTTGCCCACGCGGTTAAACGAAGCCGCCCCGCAATCTCAAGTTGTTCGACCACTTCAGTGAGACCTAGGTCGCGGCCCCGTGGGGGCCGCAGTGCCTTAAACAAACCCGTTCCAGTCCAGGTAGTCGTCAGCCCTTTTCGGAGACCGCAGATCATGACACGAACCCGTCCCGTAATGTTTCGCCGCTCACGACGCGGCTTCACTCTGATCGAGTTGCTGGTGGTGATCTCGATCATCGCCGTCCTCGCCTCGCTGATCGCTCCCGCCGTTCAGTCGGCTCGCCGAGCGGCCCGAAAACTGGAATGCCTGAATAACATTCGCCAGGTCGGTATCGCGATGCAAAGCTTTGCCTCGGCCAACAACGGTGCGCTGCCCAGCATGGTTGGAGACGCGAGGTTCGTGAACGGAGCAAGCGCATCGTGTACGGTCCAAACTGGCTGGCCAATTCAGATTATGCCAGCAATGGATGGTTCTGCGGTCGTCAAGAATTTGAAGTTGAATGCTCTAACCCCTGCGACGGGTACGGCCACTACCTACAACGTCGGAGCTGGCGGCGGTGAGCGACGGTATTTCAAGGGGTTCACCTGTCCTGATGACGTTGATTCTCATCAAGCCGTAGGCGGTTTGAGTTACGTGGTAAACATGGGCATGATTTCCAGCACTGTATGGGATGGTGTCTATAACAGTGCGGCAGCTCCCTTTATCGATACGTTTCCAGCTGCGCCGGATGTCACGGCGGATTCAAGCTACCATCACCCTGGACTCATCAGTTGGGATGGTAATGGCGGGATTGGTTCAACCAGCGATCAGGCGCGTGGCTTGGCGGGCGGGGTGTTCCAGCGTGATCTGACTTCCATTTACAACACACCCGTCCTCAATGCGGCTTCAACTTCGATGTCGCTCGATTATGTCGGTACCGGCGACGGCACGACAAACACCTTGATGCTGTCCGAGAACCTGCAGGCAGGCAATTGGTGGGATTCGTCCGCGAACCAGCTTGGATTCGGAATTCGAGTTCCAGTGACTTCAAATCAGCCTAGCTACACGGGCTACAGCGCCACAAATGCACTGCGGACGGAAGGGACGAACTTTGCCACGGTGACACCTGACCCTTGGTTCATCAACCGAAACTTGGCGGCAGGTGTTGGAACTGCTCCACGTCCAAGCTCACAACATGCTGGCGGCGTGAACGTGATCTTCTGTGATGGCTCTGGACGGTTCCTGACCGAGAACATGGACAAGTCCACGTATGCCAAGCTGATCACCTCGAATGGTGTGACCTATGGCGAGAATACTGTGGATGGAAACTACTGAGTGGGGTTGCTCGGTGGTTTGATATGAAGTCCTGAACTGCGGACGCCCGGCGGATTCACCTGAATCCGCCGGGCTTTTTTTATTGAGCGGGTGGTTCATCCGGCCCAAAGGGTTAGCCATTCGTCCAGCCAGCGCCAATGGTCCTGGGAACTGTTCGAGAGTGGAGTTCTCGCCCCAACAGAGCAATGGTTCGTCCGACAGGGAAGCGGTCGCCCCGTTGGGGCTGGAGAATTTTTGGTGTGGCTTCCAGGGCCGATGGCCCTGGCTGGGAGAATGATTGGCCCGTTGGGCCGGAAAACGAGGGCCACCAATCGGCGACTGCACCCATGGTCCTGCCGGGCTACTCTGCGGTCTCGTCAGCCGTGGTAGCCCTCGTTAGAGTGAACCACAAGGAGACAAACTCATGACCACCAGCACGACATTGAATGGCCGAGTTCACGGCCAGACGATCGAGTTCGACGAACCGCTGCCCTGCGGAGACGGACAGCGTGTGCGCGTGCTGCTGCTCCCCGATACTGCGGCCATCCCCGCCGAGCCACTGCCCCCCCGCGATGGTCTGCGCCGGGCGTTTGGAATTCTTTCCCAAGAAGAAGGCGATGACTTGGACCGCTTCATTGAGGCGAGTCGTTGGGACAGTTGCCATGATCGGGGCAGCGAACAGACATGAGCCACCTGATCGACACCAACATCTGCTCGGCCTACCTGAAGGGGTCTGCTCGCATTCAAAACAAGTTCATGCAGCATGGGGGAGGCCTGTCAGTTTCGGTCATCACGGTTGCCGAGTTGAAGGTCTGGCAGCTCCGTTCGTCGCTCGGTACGGCAAAGTCGCAGGCCATCATCGAGATGTATCAGGACATGCAGCTTCTCGACGTGGGTCAGGAAGTCGCCATTCGATACGCGGAGATTCGAGCGAGTCTGCTGGATGTCGGCCGGACGATTCCTGTCCTCGATCTGTTAATCGCCGCGACAGCACTGACCCACAACTTGATTCTCGTGACCCACAACGTGAAAGACTTCGCCCCTGTCCCCGGCTTGATCGTCGTCGATTGGCTGGAGCCGTAATTCTTCGATGTGGCGAGTGGCCTCGAATCAGTGGCAATCGCCACACGTGTGTTCCCGCTTCCGTGATCCGGATATCGCGGGGGTGACCCGGCTTGCTTCAAGCCGGGGGCCGCAGGCCCAAGAAACTTTGGGTTGACGTTCAATCTGGTTGCAATGTGGGTTTTTCGATGGACGTTTTTCCCGGGGTTTCTTGTGTTGCGCACCCCGCTTGAAACAAGCGGAGCCACCTGGGCGGGCAGGAACGCCCGTCCTAAGAGCCGCGCCTGGGTCGATTCCGGTCTGGACCGGTTTGGGGGTTTCTTCTGTAATACCGCCGCTTGGGCAGCGCGAGTTCGGACAACAACGCAGGGACGCGAGGGATCGTGCAGACTTGGAGTCGGTTGGTTTTGTTCGTCACGCCGTACTGGCGGCGGCTGTTGCTGTCGCTGGTGTTCGGGGGCTTGTCCGCGCTGTTGTGGAGTGCCGAATTGGCGCTAACGGCACCGCTGACGATCACGTTTGGCAAGCATCGCACCGTGTCGAACTACGTTCGGCACGAGATCACTCAGTCGTCGGAAAAGATCACAAAGCTGTCGAGTGCGTTGGAGAAGCAGAAGCTCCGGCTGGCCGAACTGCCCGTCGATCAGACTCGATCTCGCATGAAGGCGCGCGTCCCGGTCCTCAACAGTCTGAAACGGCTTCAGCAGCGGATCGACCTCGAATCGTCGCGCATCTGGCTGATGAGTTGGTTCGAGACGCGTGTCCTGTCGAAACTGCCGCGCGATCCGTTCGCCATGTTCTCGCTGATCTTCGGAGTGCTGTTGTTGGTGACGCTGCTGAAGGGATTTTGCTGTTTCGTGCAGGATTCGCTGGCGGGAGGAGTGGCCGAATTGGTGGCGATTGATCTGCGACAGGCGCTGTTTCGCCGAACGCTGCAACTCGACCCGCAAACGGTCTCGCTCGGCGGCACGCAGAAGCTGATGAACGACTTCACGTTCACGCTGCAACAGTTGGCGAACGGGCTGGGCGATCTTGGCGGTCGTATCGTGCGCGAACCACTGAAAGCGGTCGCGTGCATCAGCGGGATGTTCTATTTGAACCCGCAGCTCACACTGTTGTTGCTCGCGTTCGTGCCCCCCGCGTGCTGGATGTTTCATCTGTTCGGGCAACGGCTCAAACGGGCCACGCGTCGTGTCGTCGAGAGCGTCGGGCTGATCTACAAGAGTTTGGAAGAGACCTTCGTCAACATGAAGTCGGTGATCGCGTTCGACCGCGCCGGACAGCATCGGCGCGAGTTCCATCGCCGCAACGTCGAGAACTTCGCGCAGGCGATGCGGCTGGTGCGGATCAAGGCGCTTAGCGATGCGCTGGTCGAAGTGCTGGCCGTGTTCGCAGTCCTCGTCGTACTGCTGCCCGCCGCGTACATGGTGTTGAGGGAGGTCACGTCGATCAAAGGGATCGACCTCGCGAGTGCTCCGCCGACGTTTCCAGAACTGACGATGTTCTACGCACTGCTCGTCGGCGTGATCGATCCGCTGCGAAAGTTCTCGAAGTTTTACATCACGATCCGTCAGTCGGGCGTGCTGGCCGGACAGGTCTTCCGGCAAATGGATCGCGTGTCGCTCGTCCCGGCGGCGGAGTCACCGCAATGGTTGCCGCGTCTGTCCGAGTCGCTCGAATTTCGCGACGTGCATTTCACGTATGCCCGCGCGGCCGGTGACGATTCGCTGCAGCGCGGGCCTGTGCTGAATGGTCTCGATCTGCGAGTCCATTGCGGCGAGGTCATTGCGATTGTCGGGCCGAACGGCTCGGGCAAGTCGACTCTGGCCGGGCTGCTGCCTCGGTTCTTCGACCCCGATCAGGGCGCGGTCCTGTTCGACGGGATCGATGTGCGACAGGCTCGACTGCGCGAGCTGCGCGACCAGATCGCGATCGTCGCTCAGGACACGTCGCTGTTCGATGACACCATTGCGGCGAACATTCGCTACGGCAAGCCGAACGCGACGGACGAGCAACTGCGTGCGGCGGCCTCCCGCGCGCATGTCCTCGACTTTACGAACACGCTGCCACGGGGACTCGACACGCCGGTCGGAGAGGGCGGGCGACAGCTTTCGGGCGGACAGCGGCAGCGCGTCGCACTGGCCCGAGCAATGCTGCGCGATCCGCAGGTGCTGGTGCTCGACGAACCGACCTCGGCGATCGACGCCGAGAGCGAACTGTTGATTCATCGCGCGCTCAAGGAGTTCGTGCGTGGCCGCACAACGCTCATCATCACGCACAGCTTGTCGCCCGCGCTGTTGGAGTACGTCTCCCGCATTGCGGTTCTCGACCGGGGTCGCACGATCGCCACGGGAACGCACACGCAACTCCAAGCGACGTGCCCGATCTACCGCCAACTGTTTGAAGGGCCGCTGTCGGCCGCGGCGTGAGTCGTAGGATGGGCACTTCTGCCCGTCCGCCTTGGCTCACGAATAGAAGTTGGTCTTCCACCTCACGAAACACGGACGGGCAAGAGTGCCCGTCCTACAGCTCTCGATTCAAAATCATGTCGCTCGTGAACACGCACAAACTCTGGAACGGACGGACTGCCGCAGCCGCGCTGCTGGTCGGGATCGTCGTGTGCCTGTTTGCGAGCAACACCGGTGTGCAGGCGATTCGGCGGGCGAACGAACCGACCAACTTCGTACTCGTCGATCCTCAACCTGGTCCCGACGATTGGCCCGGCTGGCGCGGAACGGGCGGCACAAACGCGGTTGCTGGCAGTCGGCCTCCCGTCCAGTGGTCGAGCGGTGACAACACGGCTTGGCAGGTGCCTCTTCCCGGTCGCGGTCATGCGTCACCGTCCCTCTGGGGCGATCAGATTTTTGTCACCACGTCCGAAGAGCGACGACAGACAATCTCATTGCTGAACTTCGATCGTCTGACCGGGCGATCGCTGTGGCAGTCGGACCTCCATCACGGCAGCTTGCCCATTGGCCATGCGAAGAACTCGCACGCTTCGGCCAGTCCCATTTGCGACGGCCAGTTTGTGTACGTCGCCAGCGCCGTGAACGACTCGATTTGGGTGACGGCGGTTGATTTCACAGGACGCATCGCGTGGCAGACTGCGGCCGGGCCGTTCCAAGCCAAGTGGGGCTATGGCTCATCACCGACGATCTACAAATCGCTGGTGATCGTCGCGGCCGACAACAAGGGAGCGTCGTTCAACCGGCTGCGCACCACCAGTTTTCTGGCCGCACTGCATCGTCAAACGGGTGAGATTGTCTGGCGCATCGAACGGCCGTCGGGAGACAGCTTTGGTACGCCGATCGTCGCACGCGTGTCCGGTTGCGACCAATTACTGATCGCCGGAAAGGGGATGATCGCGTCGTATGACCCCGCCACGGGGGGCTCACGTTGGACCTGTCGCTGGTCTGCGCAACGTGCGGCGAACACCATGGCCTTCGATCAGGACCACGTCTTCGCGTCGGCGCGGTTCCCGCAAAAGGAACTGCTCTGCATTCGCGCCAGCGGCGAGGGCGATGTCACCGGCACACACGTTGTCTGGCGCGAGAAACAGGCGGCCAGCGAAGTGCCGTCACCCGTCGTGTATGAAGGGCTGCTCTACTCGCTCGGCGACGACGGCATCCTCGCGTGTCTGAATGCGGGGACCGGCAAGACTCAGTGGAAGCGCCGGCTGGAAGGCCGCTTCTCCGCCTCGCCGTTAGTCGCGGGCCATCACCTCTACTGTTGCAACGAACAGGGGACGACGTTTGTCGTGAAGCTCGGGGAATCCGCAGCAGAGGGCTCGGGCGAAGTCGTCGCCGAGAACTCTCTGAACGAGGGTCAGTTCGCCTCGCCGATCGTCAGTGGCGACCGACTCTATCTGCGAACGGTGAACGGCCTGCATTGCGTGACGGACTCGAACGGCATTCTCGAACGAAACGTCTCACCGGACCCGCACGCCGCACCTGTTGCGGAACAGCCGGAAGACTCTCGACGACGGCTGTGAGCGCAGGGCGAAGTGATCGAGGCTAGAGGGCATTTCAAGACCTGTGTTCGCCTCGACAAACTAGCCCGACGCGCAAGCGAGGACTGAACATTCAATGACGGTGAGGCCCTCGCTGGCGCGTTTTGAAGTTGCGCTTCGAAGTAGCTGAATTCGCAAGAATTCAGCCTTTTCGGCACCTGCGAAGCCCCTGAGTTCTTGCGAACTCAGCTACAAAACAATGACGGTGAGGCCCTCGCTTGCGCGTCGGGCTAGTTTTGAAACGCCCTCTAATCACTGCGCCCACTTCGGTTGGCGGAACAAGTCTGCAACGAGGAGTTCCAAACCCGGCAACAGCGGCGCACCGTGGAGGACATCCTTTTCTCGCAGCATTGTGCCGCCGCGCCCCGCCACGAACTGGTGGACATGGCGCGTAACCGGGTCGATCACCCAGACGCCGACGACGCCTGCCTCAAGATAACACGACACGCGATCCGACATTCCTTCGCGGCGGTCGTTCGTCGAGGCGACTTCGATCACCAGCGCAGGCCGCGTGTCGGTGAGCAGCTTCTCGGTCTCTGCAAACCGATTGGCCGATTGGAAACAGGAGACCGCCGGACAGCGAACGGTCGCGGTCTCGCGTGAGATGACGACGGGCAGCTCGAAGCAGATCGATAGGTCGGGCAACGTCTTCGCCATCTTCGCCAGCGGAAGTGACAGGTTGCGAACCACATCTCCATGACTCTCATCGGGCGAGTCGAGCCGGATCAATTGGCCCGCGACCAACTCAATCCAACGGTCTCCTTCCGCGAGCCGTTCCTCGAACTGTGCGACCGTCAGCCTCGGTGAAGCAGAAGAACCGAATGTCATGATCCCAATCTCCTTTGGCGTGACCGACCGAGCCGAATGAACGGGCGGCATTGTATTCCCCACGCGGTCGAATTGAGACATTCGGACCTCACGCGGTTACGAGTGCGATGTTTTGGAGGGGGGGGAATTGGCATGGTTCAACACGGGGCTACTTCGCGCGGCCGTAACTGACACTAACCCGAAGTGTCAACGAGGACGCAACTCACGTCCTCGCTGACGCTTCGGGTTAGTGTGACTCAGCGTCAAAT
>JAYTGQ010000240.1:0-16672 GCA_043733345.1 Schlesneria sp. | reverse complement strand
GGCACGCAATAACTTCCCGTGAGCGGCAAGGCGCTAGCCGCCGGTGAGCTGGAACTACCGGCGGCTAGCGCCTTGCCGCTCACAGAATCACTGCGTCAAACCGAGAAGTTATTGCGAGCCAGTTCCTTAACCGCAGCCAACGTAGCCTTCATCGCTCCGCGTGAAGGAAGCCGAGTGCGAATCCAGCATCGATTGGCATCATCAGCGTCCACTCCCGTCGGCATCCTTCACGCGGAGCGATGAAGGCTACTTTGTGAAGACGGAAACGTGTGCAAGGGGACAAGCTCGCAACCTCTCATTACGATGTCGCGACCGTTTGGAATCCGCTCTCGTGAGGAACCTCTGCGATGTATCAGGCCGTTCGTTTTGCGCTGGCTGTCGTTGTTGGACTGCATCTCTCCCTGAGTCTGTTCGCTCAGGAGCCGAAGAAGCCGCTGATCCCTCACGCACAGGACAAGCCGCCGAATGATCCTCGTGATCCGCAGACGGCGGCGAAGATGATGACGGTGCCGGAAGGCTTCTCGGTCGAGGTCGTGGCGGCCGAGCCGGACATCGTCAATCCCGTCGCGATGGCGATTGATGAGCGGGGCCGGTTCTGGATCACCGAGTCGCTCGAATACCCGCGCAAGTCGGCGGGGCCGGGGCAGGATCGAGTCAAGATCCTCGAAGACACCGACGGCGACGGCAAGATGGACAAGTTCACCGTCTTCCTTGACGGTCTCAACATTCCGAGCGGCATCGCGGTCGGACATGGCGGCGTCTGGATCGCGAACTCGCCCGACATCCTCTTCGTCCCGGACGCCGATCGAGACGGCAAGCCCGACGGCCCGGCTCAAGTCGTCGTCACCGGCTTCGGTCGGACCGATACGCATGAGCTGCCGAACTCGTTGACGTGGGGACCGGATGGCTGGCTGTATGGCCTCAACGGCGTGTTCAACTACTCACACGTGACGTATCCGCCCGAGTCACCGTGGTTAAAAAAAGTAGCAGGCACACTCCGTGTGCCGTCCGCAGAGGCGACCGATGTTGAAGACAAGCCAACACCGACGAACAAGGGCGACGGCACACGGAGTGTGCCTGCTACATTGCCACCGACCGCGTTCACCTTCACCTGCGCGATGTTCCGCATCCATCCGCGAACGCGCGAGTTCCAGGTCTTCTGCGAGGGGACGAGCAACCCGTGGGGGATCGCCTTCAACGACGAGGGCGAGGCGTTCGTCAGCGCGTGCGTGATCGACCATCTGTGGCATCTGGTCGAGACCGGCTACTACCACCGTCAGGGCGGGCCGTATCCGCCGTTCACGTGGAAGATCGACAGCATCGTCCAGCACAAGCATCAGAAGGCGGCCTACTGCGGCATCCACTACTTCGACAGCGACGCCTATCCGGAGCAGTACCGGGGGAAGCTCTACATGGGCAACATCCACGGCGGCTGCATCAACGTCGATCGGATCGAGCGGGATGGCTCGACCTACAAGGCTCACGGCGAACCCGACTTCCTGACGGCAAACGATGCGTGGTTCATGCCCGTCGTGCAGAAGACCGGCCCCGACGGCTGCCTCTACATTCTGGATTGGTACGACCGCTACCACTGCTATCAGGACGCCAACCGAGACCCCGCCGGCATCGACCGACTGAAGGGCCGCCTCTACCGAGTCCGCTACAAGGACTCGCCCCGCACGCCGCAGGGCTTCGATCTGGCGAAGGAGACCGACGAGCAAATCATCGAACGGCTCCGAGCGAAGAACGATTTTATTCGGTGGACGGCGACACGACTGTTGCAGGAGCGAGACGGCGGAGGGATGTGGGAGACTTTGCAGCGGGTGGTCACCAAGCCAGAGACGCCCGAAGCTCAGCGCAGGCAAGCGTTCTATGCGCTCATCGGAATGCCAAGACCAAAGGGGGCTTCGCTCCCCAGTCCATTACGATCGAAGGATCCCGTGTTACGGCGCTGGGCAATGCGCAGCGAGTCAGATGATCCGGAATACATGGCGAAAGTCGCCGAGGAGATGTCGAAATCAACTGATGTTATTCCTTGGGATTTGGTTGCTGCGATGTTGAAGGCAAACCCCGAGCCTCCGCAGGTGTCTCTCCAAAGGGTAATCACTGCCGCGAAGCTGCCACATATTCGAAACACCTTCGGTAATTGGCTGGCAGTCCTGGTGGCGTCAGACGATGACCCGGTGATCCCACGGGTCATATGGCAGAACCTCCATCCCAGGCTGGAAAACCATGCCGATGAGTTCGTTTCGCTTCTGGAAAAAACCAGCTTCCTTGAGGACAAGTCGGTAGTCAGCCTGATGCCGCGCGTCGTGGAACGCTTCCTCGGCCGGAAGACGTTTGATGCGAAGCCGGTCGCTCAACTCTTCACTCTGCTGCGGGACAAGCAACCGCAGGTCGGGCGGCAAGTGCTGGAGGTCATCTCGGCCAAGGTGCAGTCGGGCGAGTTGAAGGGGGAGAAGCTCGATCAACTCAAGGTGGCGATGGCCGAGCCGCTGACGCCGTTGCTCGCGGGACAGGTCGTCCATCCGCTGACATCGGATGCGGCGTTGCTTGCGGCGTCTTGGGGAGATCAGCGCGGGCTGCCTCAGGTCCGTCGATCATTCGTCACGCGCGGCGTGCAGGCCGACTTGCGATTGAAGTCGCTCAGCGCACTCATCTCGGCGAAAGATGACGGCGTGCTGCCGGCGGTCTCGGACGTGCTCGCCGATAAGGACCAATCGGCCGAGTTCAAATCGCAAGTGCTGCTCGCGATCGCCCGGCTGGAAGATGCGAAGGTTGCGGACGTCATCCTCGAAAAGTTTGCCGCGATGGAGCCGAGCCTCCAGCCGTCGGCCATCGAACTGCTGTCTCAACGAGCAAGCTGGTCGAAGCGGCTGCTGACTCAAGTCGGCGAGAAGAAGATCGCGGCGACGGCCATCAACCTGAATCAGGCGCGCCGCATCCAGGCCCTCAAGGACAAGGGTCTCAGCGAGCTGCTCAATCGCCACTGGGGCCAGGTGCGTGACACTCGCAACCCCGACCGCGACAAGGTCGTCGCCGAGATGAAGTCGCTGATCCGAAACGAAAAAACTCCGGGCGATCCGTTCGCCGGTGAAAAGGTGTTCAAACGAGTCTGCGCGGCGTGCCACAAGATCTACGGCGAAGGCCCCGACATCGGCCCCGACATCACCTTGAACGGCCGCAACGATTTCACGCAACTCCTCTCGAACGTGTTTGACCCGAGCCTCGTGATCGGAGCCGGCTATCGCGTCTGCACCGTCGTGACGACCTCCGGCCGAGTGCAAAGCGGTTTGCTGGTGGAAGACAGCCCGCAGCGCGTGGTCCTCAAGCCTGCGGCCGTCGGTCGTCCGGGCACCGACGCGACAAAGCTGATCGACGGAGCCGTTCAAGTCTCCGTCGGCAAGTTGGAGATCATCCCGCGCGACGAGATCGACGACTTCAAACTCAACGAACTGTCGCTGATGCCCGAGGGCCTGGAGAAGCAACTCACCCCGCAGGAGATCATCGACCTGTTCGCCTTCATCACGCTCGACAAACACCCGAAGGATCCCTCGGCGAAGAGGCTGCCCGGCGTAAGCGCGGTCTCCCCCCGCAACAGCCTCAACCCCGCCGACTTCCCGTCAATGGTGGCCGAAATCCTGCCGGGCTTCTCGACGAGCGAATCGGGAGAACTCGGCATCGGCCTCCTCGCCGAACACCTCGGCCGCGACAACGTGCTGCGCACGCATCCGGTCAGCCGCGACAAACCGTGTGTCCTGTCGATGACACTGACGCCACCCGCCAACAAGAAAACCAAACTGATCCTCGACGTAGCCCACGACGCGCGAGGCGACTGGCGACTGGTCGTCCGAGGCAACGGCCAGCGCATGGCCGACGAGATGATCTCGAAAGAAACCTGCTCGAAAGGCTGGCGCACGCTCACCATCGACCTCACCAAATTCGCCGGCCAGGAACTCAAGCTTGACCTCGTCAACCAAGCCAACGACTGGTCCAACGAGTTCGGCTACTGGGGCGGTGTGCAACTTCTGACGGACTGAGATATCTTGACGCCGCGCACCACCCAAAACGCAGCGACTTGGTTCGCCGCGATCGATTTGAATTGGAGAATGAAAGATGCCAACGCTACTGAAAATGCCTGAGCCACCCATAGTCGATGACGATGACGCTGCGGAGTCCATCGAAGAAGAGTTCTACCCTGTTGAGTATTCGATCACGAGTTACGGTGCGGACTTCGATGTCGAGGGTCTGGTCCGTCGCTTGAACTCCCACGCCATTGAAGTTCCGACGTTTCAGCGAGGATACGTTTGGCGCATCTATGATGCCTCACGGTTCATCGAATCGCTGTTGCTGGGATTACCGGTGCCAGCCGTCTTCCTGGCGCGAGAAGCAGACCAAAAGCTGCTCGTCATTGATGGCCAGCAGCGACTCCGTTCATTGCAGTTCTTTTACGACGGACTGTTTAAGCCGTCCGAAGACGCCGACGGCGAACCGTTCGTTCTGAAGCGGGTGCATAAACACTACGAGGGAAAGAGCTACAAGACGCTTGACGATCGAGATCGTCGCAAGCTGGATGATTCGCTAATCCACGCCATCATCGTCAAGCAAGAAGGCCCACAGGAGTCGGCACCGACGAGCGTCTTTCACATTTTTGAACGTCTCAATACCGGTGGCATGCGGCTCAAGGCCCAAGAGATTCGTTCGGCCGTTTACCACGGTCCGTTCTCAGACATGCTCGCGGGACTGAACAAGGATCAGAATTGGCGCGCATTGTTTGGGCCGGTCAGCAAAAACATGCGCGATCAGGAACTCATCCTGAGATTTCTGGCACTCTTTGCAGAGAGCGACCAGTACGAACGTCCGATGAAGGAATTCCTGAATAAGTTCATGTTCCGGAATAAGAATCTCAACCATGCGGAACGAGCGAAGTTGGAGGGTTGGTTTCGAGCGACAGTGGCAGCAATCAACGAAGGGATCGGAGCGGACGCGTTCCGGCCATCGCGAACGCTGAATTCTGCCGTGTGCGACTCACTCATGGTCGCCGTTGCACGCCGGTTGGAGAACGGATCGATTGCACGCCCCGATCTCCTGAAGATCCGTTATGAGAAACTACTTCAAAAGAAAGAGTTCTTGTCGGCCATCACGGCCTCGACGACCAACGAGGATAATGTTTTCGAGCGGTTGAAGCAGGCATCGAATGCAATCGGGCAAGTGAAATGAAGAACCGTGAACTGGTCCGTCAGAAGGACCGGCTCGACTCGTTGTTTCAGCAACTCACGATTGCGAGTTCCGCAGACGCTGAATTGCAGTCCCACTGGGCACGCTATCTCTGCGTGATGGTCAGCGGCTTCTTGGAGAATGCCGTCGAAGCCCTCCTCGTGGAGTACACGTCAAAGCATGCCCAACCGAAGGTCCGTCAATTCGTGTCGCGAGAACTGGGGCAGTTTCAAAACCCGAAATTCCTCAAGATCGCGGATGTCCTTGGGAAGTTTTCGCCCGAATGGAAGACGAACGTAGAATCTTGGACGACAGAAGAAAACAAAGATGCTGTCAACAGTGTCGTCGCCAACAAGAACAACATCGCACATGGACAGTCGACCGGAATCAGCCTGGCAACGATCAAGCAGTACTACGAGCGGATCGTTGATTTCGTCACGGACCTTGAGTCACGGATCGTCGTGTAACGCGCGACAATCGCGTTGTGAGGTATTCATCGAGATGATTCGTGAACCGGATGGTGTTGATTTCGTGATTCGCAGCGAACCACTAACACCGGAAGGCATCGCTGAAATTCAAGAGTGGATTCGAAAGCAACGCGAGGCAGAAACGATGGCGAAACCTCCGCTGAAGGTGCCTCCCGCCAAGTGGGGCCGCACGAAGTAAGGTCGAACGGCGCGATCCCGGGACGTGACGGACGGCTCGTTTTGCCGTCGATGACCAGTGGGAGACGCCCTGATGAGTTTGATCGAACAGTTGGCAAATGCCGCGCTGGCCCGCGACGCACTCCAAGTTCGCAGCTTGGCGCAGGAACTGTCCTGATCGACTCCGCTGCTGTCGCGACTGGAGCAGCCGACGGCATGCAGCCCCGAAGTGCTAATCGTTGCCGCCGCACTCGTGGAGTTGCTGGCCTTTCGCAAGCACGTCGCGGCTCCCGCTTGGGCAATGGCCATCGGCGGCTTGGACGCGCCATTTCATCTGTTGAACGCTGCGGATCGAATGCCCCGATTGCGCGCATGGTGCGAAGCCGAGGCTCCGGAACCCCTTCGTCGCAGGAGCTTGTTCGCCCCTCCTGATTATCTCAGCGAGGTGTGACTCTCCCCCGCGCACCGGGACTTCTTCCCATCACCTGCTGGGCCTTCAGCCCGAACGGCACGCTGCTGGCAATCGGCGGTGACAAGTCTGATGAACCCTACGGAGCCGGTGAGTTCAAACTCAGCCACGGCAGCCTCCTCGTATTCGACACACAAACCGGCGACATCGTGGCTGGAGCGGCGGGTCCGATCCGATCGAATCCGTTGGAGTCGAACAAGGTGGAATCAGACAAAGGAAACTCGCCACCCCTCATCCCGCGCAGCACGTACTTTCATCGCTCCACCGGCGCAATTCTCGATGTCCAACGCCGCCGCAGCCCCGGCGAAGTCACCGCCCTCTACTTCGACGAACACGGCCTTCAAGTCGCGGCCCGAGAACTGTCGATTGACGGCAAGTGACACGACCGTTGCTGACCAAGCCGCCGTGGGGTGCGTGAAGTCTTCGGAACGCATCGGCAGGAGGATCACTGTTCCCGCGAGGGTGCGTTCCGAAGACTCCACGCACTCTACTTTGCAAACTCGGACATCGTAAATGCACAGTTCCTTAGGAGCGATCACCACAGAAGACCCGTCACCTTTATCCTCTCGCCGCAAGTCCGAGGCGACGAGACGGGAATGGTGACCACGCTACTTTTTGCTCGTGAGCCACTCGTTGACCACCCGTTCCAGCACGTCCAACGGAAGGGCTCCGTTTTGGAGGAGGATGTCGTGGAATTCTCTCACGTCGAACTTGTCGCCGAGTTGTTGCTTGGCCTTGGCGCGGAGTTCCTTGATCTTGAGTTCGCCGATCTTGTAGGCGAGGGCTTGGCCGGGCCAGGCGATGTAGCGGTCGATCTCGTTCGTGATGTCGTGTTCGTCCTTCGGGGCGTTGTCCTTGAAGAACTGGATCGCTCGGTCGCGAGGCCACTCCATTGAGTGGAGGCCCGTATCGACGACCAGCCTCACCGCGCGCCACATCTCGTAGGTGAGCTGGCCCATTTTGGAGTACGGGTCGTTGTAGAGGCCCAGCTCGTCGCCGAGGCTTTCGGCGTACAAGGCCCAGCCTTCGACATAGGCGGTGAAGCCCGCGTGCTTGCGGAATTCGGGGACGTGTTCCAGTTCGGTGGCCAGCGCGATTTGCAGGTGGTGGCCAGGGACCGCCTCATGCAGTGAGAGGGCCGCGATCTCGTACTTCGGCCGCTTCTCGGGTTTGTAAAGATTGACGAAGTACGTCCCCGCGCGCGTGCCGTCGGCGGCGGGTTGGCGGTAGTAAGCGGTTGTCGTGTCGGGGGCCATGTGTTCGGGAATGGCCTCGACGCCGTAAGGGATGCGCGGCAGCTTGCGAAAGAGTTTTGGCAGCAGCGGATCGACGCGCTTTGAGAACGCCTGATAAGCGGTCAACAAATCGTTGGCGTCGGTGTAGCGGTACTGCGGCGCGGTGCGGAGATGCTCGAAGAACTTGGGCAATGTTCCCTGGAATCCGACCTGGTCTTTGACTCGCTCCATCTCGGCGCGGATCCGTTTCACCTCGGCCAGTCCGATGTCGTGGATCTGCTGCGGAGTCAGCAGCGTCGTCGTGTGCTTGCGTGCGAGGAACGCATAGAACGCCTGACCGTTCGGCAGCCGGGACGCTCCGGTTTGCGACAGGCACGCGGGGAAATACTCTCGCTCGAAGAAGCCGAGAAATTTTCGGTACGCCGGGACGAGTTGTTCGCGAATCGCGGCTTGAGCCTCGCGCTGCAAGCGGTCGCGGTCGGCGGGGGCGATCTCGGGCGAGACGGCTTTGAATGGCTTGTAGTACGGGCTGGTCGTCGGGTCTTCGACGATCTGCTTCCTGAGCTGAGCGGGCAGACGCTGCATGACGATCTGCGGCTGAACCATTTTCGCGCCGATGCCCGCGCGCATGACGGCGATGGTCTGATCGACATAAGCCGGGAACGTGCGGAGCCGCGTCAGCCAGTCCTCGTAGTCCTTGACGGTCGTGAACGACAACCCGTCGCCCACCGAACTCTCATCTTGAATCCCGTTGCGATGGTCGAGCGGGACGAGATGCCAGTGGAATTGGAACTCCTCAACATCGACTTCGATCTGCCGACGAAACAGCAGGTAGTTGAGTCGCTCCGCCGACTCAAGTTTTGTCTCATCGAAGCCGTCGAGTTGCTTGAGTACCTCGCGCTGATGCTCGTGCCGGCGCTGGATGGCGGCGAGGCTCACGTCGGGCCAGCGGTCGCCAAACCGCTTGTCGCCAAGGTGCGAGGCAAACGTCGGAGCCTCCCGCAGCGTGTACTCCCACTCGTCGTCGAACAGTTTGGTCAGCCGTTCGGCGGGCGACTGAGCGTGACTGGCGAACGGGATCAGCAACCAAGCGACGGCCAGCAGCCAGCCACTTTGATTGACTGACGACATCAACGACGAGACAGCGCGAGACATGACAGCGAAGCTCCTGCAAGGCGACACGGACGGAACACGTCACCCGATTGTAGAAGTCTTGCACGCATGGCACACGCAAGCCGCGTGTGCCATGGGAATTCATGACCGCAGCCGAATCAGAGTCTTCGGAAGAAAAACGGCCCCGACCATCGAAGCGTGACGCGCCAGCAAAGTCATGCACAGGCACGCCAAGCTTTGCGGGGGACGTGATGCTCAAGGTACGGCCTCGGGAACGGCGCGGCACCCGTCACAGAATCTCGTCCACGCGAAACGCCAAGTCGGTGGCCAGCACGGAATGAATCGTTTCGCCCGCAGAAAGGATTTGGCGTTCGCCGTAGGTTCCGTCGGACTTCGGTTGGCGATGCACTTCGACGCACTCGTCGATCAAGTTCACAATCCAGTACTCGGCAATCCCCGCTTCGGCATAGAGGGCGAGCTTGTCAACGCGGTCGAAGTCCAGTGACGAGTCGGCCACTTCGATCAGGAGCAACGTGTCGTTGGCTTCGGGAGTCGAACGGGCGTAGTAATCGTCACGCGACCGCAAGAGGGCGAGATCGGGTTCCGGTTTGCTGTCCTTCAAGGCAATGGGGTCTTGGACGCTCACAATCCAGCGCCCTCGCGATAGCGCGTGAAGCAGGGCATTCAACCGTTTGACACAACCGGCATGAAGATCGCCTATCGTCATTTTGTCGATGATCTCCCCGCGAATGAGTTCGACGCGATCGTTCTCATTGAGAATCGCGCGCGCAATCATTTCGTCGTATTCTTCCACTGAGAAGCGGTGACGGCTCGGGCTGGCAAGCAACATGAACAGAGTTCCAATCGAAACGGGCTGGATGCAATCAAGTCACATCAGACTTTAACGGCACCAATAACGTGAGCCAAGTGGGCACGGCAGCGCGGCATTCACGATCCAACGAACCAACGAGTCTTATCACGGCACGAAGGCGATGTTGACGGAAGCGGGAACAGACTGCTATCGCAGCCAGCCCAATTGGCCCGCAACCATGATCGCAATCAAGTTACCCGTCAGACACAGAATCTGACCGGGCAGGCCGCGATTGAGTCGGCGAAGTTCGGCTGGTGAAGCGTTCGCGAATTCGTGGGCATGTTCGTTCGACAAAGGCTGTTCGGGGACGATGCCGGATGCCATTCCGAATGCCCTTGAGGCCAACAGGCACATCACGACAGCTCCGATCGTTCCGACCAGCGTGGCTTGAAGAGTTTGACCACCGAAGCTGCATCCGAGCCAGGCACCGAACGCCGCCTGCATCTTGACCGGCCCCCGCCGATACGTCTCGCCGCATAAAAGACCACCGACAACAAGAATGCGACGAGCAGACCCAAGAGCGCCGATCCGATGCCTCCTGTGACTGTGATCCCCGCCGTCAGACCGAGACTTGATAGCAGTCCTACGATCAGCCCCAGTAGGCCAAACGGAATCGTCAAGCGATTTGGAACTTTATCCGTAATGACATCCACACCAGCCACGATGGCCATCCAGATCAGACCGATCCACATTGGCCAGTGGTCAATGACAAGCAGATTCATTTTGGGGTGGCTCCTATGGCACGAAGACGAACTCGGGGGAGTTGATCAGCGTCCAGAGCAGGTCTTCGGCCCGCTCGCGCCAGTCCGGCTGAAGGCGTTTTGTCGGCGGGTCGCCCGCTTCCAGCTCCTTGGCCAGCGCGAGTTTTCGGTCACTCGCCTCGGGCTTGAGGTGGTTGGACCAAGTGACGCCGGTGTTCCTCGGGGGGAGCGGCTTCATGATGGGGGCGTCCACGCGGCGCGTGTCGTAGCCGTCAGCCAGCAGCTCGCGGAACAGTTCTCGTTCTGCACTCGTGGCGGGTCGTGTGAGGATCGCGCGGTAGACGGAGTCGATGAAGTCGGCGAGTGGCTGGTCCTTGAGTGCCAATTCCGTGATGAGGCTGTCGTCGCTGAGTTGCGTCACACGTTTCGCAGCCACTCCATTCGCGAGGACTGCCGGTTGCAGGACGGTGGTCTCGACGGGCCGCACGCTGAGCGGGTCGGGGCGCGAGGCGCGCCAGCCGAAGGTCTCCAACACGTTGATGATGGTCTGAGCTGCGGGAAGCGACAGTGCAGGGCGATCGCGTTCGTTGGAAAGGGACGCGAACTGCCAGGCCCGTTGTGGTGTTCCCATACTGAGCGACGACTCGAAGCTGCGCTGGCTGTCGGTATCAACGCTCAGCTCTTCGGTATGCAGCGGCTTGCCGACGGCAGCGAACAGCGAATCGACGACCTGTTCGGCCGACATACGTCTCGGCACAGGACCGGCAAACAGCGCGGCCCGCTTGGCGTCGGTCGCGGCCAACGCATCCGCGCGGCGTTGATAGGCGTGCGAGTTCAGAATCAGGCGGGCGACATGCTTGAGGTCGTAGCCCGAGCGAATCAACTCCCGTTCGAGATAGTCCAAGAGTTCGGGGTGCGATGGCGCGGCGTGTTCCCAGTCGTCGATCGGTTCGACCAGCCCCCGCCCCAGATAGCGGTGCCACATGCGGTTGACGATGACCTGTGCAAAGCGGCGGTTCATGTGCGACGTGACCAGTGCGGCGAGTTGCTCGCGCTGATCCTTCGGGTTGAGGAGGACGCCGTCGTCGTACTTGGCGGTCAGTCCTTTTTCAAACGGCCATGCTGGTGGAATCGCCTCGCCCGGTTTGAGCGTCACCTTCACGAGCAGCGATGCGAGCGAAGCCTCATCGCCGGGGATCGTGCTGGTCTTGGGCACCTTCTCGTCTCCCCGCTTCAACATCGCGGCGAGGCTGAACAGATCACGCTGCTTGAAGTCGTGATAAGGAGCATCGTGACAGCGGGCACACTTCATCTCCATGCCGAGGAACGCCTGAGCCAACACGTGCGCCTTGGCCGCCATCGGCGAGTCGTTCTGCGACGCGAGGCCGAATCCCGCCGGACCGCCGTAATGCGTGCTGCCTTCCATCAAGATCAACTCGGTGGCGAAGCGGTCGAACGGCTTGTTGTCGCTGAATGACTCATGCAGCCACCAGCGAAACGGCCCGGTGTTGTTGAGCGTCGGGTTGACGATGTTCGGATTTTCCGCCAGCACGTCTTGCCAATAGCCCACCCAATGATCGGCCCAGCCGGGCTGTTCGAGCAGCCGGTCGATGAGGGCTGCGCGGTTGAGGGTCGAGGGTTGAGGGTTGAGGGCAGGAGAAGAGGCATCGTCTTCACTCTTCACCCTCAACCCTCGACCCTCAACCATCAACCCCTTCGGCGGCAGCGTGCCGATCACATCTAGCGAGACTCGGCGCAGGAACGCCCAGTCGTCGGTCAGCGGCTGCGGCGCGATGTTCTCGATCCTGAGCTTCGCATTGATGAAATGATCGATCCGGTTTCCGACCGGCAGGTCGGCGGGAGACTCGATGTTCGAGACGGGCTTCCACAGTCCAACCTGCAGCGCCGCGCGGTCGTGTCGCTGTTTCCAATACTTCGCGTATTCGGTCGAGTCACTGCGGCGCAACAGCTTGTTGTGGAACTCCATTTCCCTGTGCTTGTCCCGTGCGAACTCCAGCCAGCCAGCGTCAGTGAGGGGAACATCAACGCCCGCCTGAGACACCAAATGGAACTGGCCATCCGCGCGCTCGATCCACAGTCCGGTCTCACCGAACTCGGGGCGATGCTTCTTGCCTCCGGCGAAGACCTCCAACGTGACGAGTTGTTGGTGTCCGTTGCCTTTGACGGTGACGAGGACATCGTGGTCGCCAGTCTGCGGGGCGCGGATGCCGGGGACGACGGTCTTGGTCACGTCGTACAGTTCGCCGTGGCCGTCGCCGCGCGGTTTGGGGAACGGGTTCTCGACGATCAGCTTGCCGTCAATGAAGAGCCGCGCGCCGCAATGCGATCGCAGGATGAGCCGCGTCTCGGTGGGAGGGAACTCGTACCAGCCGGTCAGGCGGACCATGAGCGGGTTGCTGCGATCTTCGCGAACACCGTGCGCGTTGTACTTGTGCGGGATCGCGATCAGGCCAAACGACGACTCGATGTACGCCAAGGTCGGCTTCGGGATCGGGAAGTCCCACGAGAACTGGTCGGGGATGTTCTCCAAGATCTCGCAGAAAACCAGATCGTGCGTGTCAGGCGGCTCCGTCACATACGACGGCGGCATTTCGACGACATACTTCGCGGCGATCTTCTCGGGCGACAGGACTTCGCGGTGGAGGGCGACCTCATCAATCAGCCCTTCAAACGAGTTGCCTAGATTGGCTCCCATCGACGAGCCGATCCAGACCTCATCGTTATCGACGACCGGTCCGTCGTTCGTCGCGCCACCGTAGTCCCACTTTCCCGCGAGCGGTTTGCCGTCGATGTAACCTTTGATCGAGTCGCCTTTGCCGAACGTGTACGTCACCGCGACGTGATGCCAGCTTCCATCGGCCTGGAACCCGTCGGTCGTTGTCCAACGATGAAAGTCGTCCCGCTCGCCCTTGCGGTTCTTGGCGTTTCGAAACAGGAAGTTCACGCACGCTTGGCCGTTGTCTCCGAGCAGCCGCAGCGCGTAGTTCTGATTCTCGTCGGCCACGCCCGCGTTCTTCGTGCGGCCTTTGCCGACGATGTACATGTTCTGTTCGTTGCCAATTCTTGACGGTGCGATCCACGCTTCGAGCGTGATCGCATCGCCAAGCTCTACGTCGAACAGGCTGTTCTCTCCCGGATCGGCAAATCGAATCGAGCTGCCTCCCGAGAACTTCGCCGCGCGATTGTCTGCTTTGAAGCGCGGAAACTTCACAGGTCGAGGCCCCGCCGCATCGAACGTCACCGCGCCGACAACTCGTCCCGGCGCGAGCGGCTTTTCAGGCGAGTCACCTCGTTCGACGAGAACCTTCCCGTCCGCAGCCGCTTCAAACCGCACTTGGAACGCGGGGAGATCAGGCGATGACAGAGCGCTGTCATTGGCAGGAGTCGCTTGAGCCAGTGCCATTGACGGCACCAACCACACCGCGAGGACGAATGTCGAACGCTGACAAAAACTCACCGCGCACATCAAGCCGCGCATGACGAAGACTCCCGAACGAAAGCAGACTCTGAAACCAAGTAGACCCGCAGAGAAAGTTGTGAGCCGGGCGGCGTCTGCCCAATGGCACTCACTTTGAGCGAATTTCAAATTCACGTTCTGTGAGACGTAGCTGAATTCGCAAGAATTCAGCCGAGTTCGGCGATCCTCTGAACTCTTGCGAGTTCAGCTACAGACCAAACTGAGTGCCATTGGGCTGACGCCGCCCGGCTCACCTGCTTGGATTCCTTTGCGGGTTCACATTAGGGGCGATGATAGCCACCGGTTTCAATCGCGGCCAAGCGGCAACCCCGTCTTGTCCGAAGTGGATGTAAGAACTACAACCCCGCCCGCGCGGGCTAAGCCCTTTGGAGAGGGATCTGTTCGCGCAGTGTTTTTCGTAGGACTTCGCTCTCTCTCTCTCGGCGGATGCACGGATGCTCCATCGCCTGAAACGCTGGCTCAGCCCAGACTTGGCCATCGACTTGGGGACGGCCAACACGCTGATTGCCATTCAGGGCGAAGGGGTCGTGCTGGACGAACCGTCGGTCGTCGCCCTGCAAAATGGGACGCGGCGCGTGCTGGGTCGAGGAACCGCCGTCGGCAAGCTGGCTCGACAAATGCTCGGCAGGACGCCCGATTCGATCACCACCGTCAAGCCAATTCAGGACGGCGCGATCACCGACTTTGAACTGTGTGAGTCGATGCTGCGCTACTTCATTCGTAAGGCCGCGCGCACGACGCCCGGAGTGCGGCCGAACGTCGTGATGGCGGTGTCGGGCGGGATCACCAATGTCGAGAAGCGCGCGGTCTTTAACAGTGCCGAGCGCGCCGGAGCCGGTCGCGTTTATCTCGTCGCCGAATCCAAAGCGGCCAGCATCGGGGCGGGACTGCCGATTGCCGAGCCACTCGCCAGCCTGATCTGCGACATCGGCGGCGGCACGACCGAAGTCGCGGTCCTCAGCCTGACCGAGATCGTCGCGGGCAAGTCGTTGCGCATCGCGGGGGACGAGTTCGATCAGGCGATCATCGAATACCTGCGGCACAACTTCTCCCTGCGCATCGGCGATCAGACGGCCGAGCAACTCAAGATGCGGATCGGTTGCGCCTACCCGCTCGACGCGGAACGAACCGGCGAAGTGCGCGGCATTGATGCGGTGAGCGGCGTGCCACGGCGGGCCATCATCACCAGCGAAGAATTGCGTGAGGCGGTGCGAGGACCGTTGGAGTCGATTCTCAGCGGAGTGAAGAGTGTCATCGAGCAGTGCGACCCCGAACTGGTCGCTGACTTGTCCGATACGGGGATGGTCCTCTCCGGCGGCGGCGCGTTGCTGCCGGGACTCGATCTCTATTTTCGAGAGCAACTCGGCATCCCGGTTCGAGTCGCGGCCGATCCGCAACGCGCGGTTGTCCGCGGCGCGGCCATCTGTGTCGAACATCTGGCTCAGTGGAAGGAGAGTTTGGAGACGAGCGACGGCCATGTGTGAACGGTCGGTCGGAGGGCATGCCTCATTTCGATGTTCGGCCTGGTCCTCGATCAAGCGACCCCACCGGGCTTGCCCCGGTGGCTCGCGGGTTTCTGCACTACTCATTGGGTTTCAAGTGAAGTCACAAGTAGTGCAAAAACCTAAATCCACCGGGGCAAGCCCGGTGGGGTTCGCTTGTTTTAGGCATTGGCTCAATGCTCGGTGCCTTCGGGTGGGTACAGTCGCTCCTTGGTGGTAGCCCTGTCGCTCCGCGACAGGAAGCGTGAACGTCAGGGCGACGTTTGCGGTTGATTCGAGATGGATGCCCCTTGTTGATCGCGCCTCCTGTCGCGGAGCGACAGGGCTATGTAAGGAACCCCTGCATGTCGTCGTGGAGTCTGTTCGCCACCTGCGGCTTGGTGCTGGCTGGAGTCGGGTTGCACTTCGCTCCCGATGTGGTGTCGTCACGGCTGCGCGGCGGGATCACCGATATCATGCGGCCAGGACAGCAGGCCGTTCGAGCGACAGGCGACTCAGTGCGCGAAGGATTGCTCGCGATCTCATCGCCGTCTGTTCAGACACAGCAGCGCGAGGTCGCTCGATTGCGCGAGGAGTTGGAAGTGTCAAACGCTCGCAGCGCGATGTTGGTCACTCGTTTGGCGGAATCGCACGACGCGAGAACTCGTGAAGCCGCGCTGCCATCCGCGATCCAGCGTCTGAACCGATTGGTTTCGCCGTCACTCATTGAAGCCGCCGTGTTGGGCGACGTGTTGGCCGAGCAATGGCGGAGCGGAAAGTTGCTCGACCGTGGAACGGCGAACGGCGTGCGCGAATCGGCACTCGTCGTGAGCAGTCGGCAACCGCTGCTCGATCTCGGACAGGATGGTGAGCTGTTGCCGGAAGACGCGGTGCTGCTCGGTCGCACTGTGATCGGCAAGGTTGAGCGCGTCGGCCGCTGGACGAGCACGCTCTTGCTGCTGACCGATTCCACGTATCGCGGTCGTGCCCAGTTGATTCATACCGCCGACACAGGCTTCGCCTGGGGCGGTCGCGGCATTCTGAAAGGTCAGGGTGGACCGCTTTGCCAGTTGGAAGGGATCGCGGCGACGGAGTCGGTTCGAGTCGGCGATGGAGTCTATACCGCTGAACGCGATGGTCTCGTGACGACTCCGCTCTACTACGGTCGCGTCGTCGAGGCCACACTCGGCCCGGACGATCGCGAGTGGCACGTCCTCGTGGAGCCGGCTCCGCTGCCGAACCGGTTGAACTCGGTGCAAGTGCTGCGAATGAGTGTGAATGCCGAACGATTGGCGGCGGGGATGTAGGCGAACAACAACGTGGGATCGCGACGGTGGCATCGTTGATACCTCGCGCGGTCGGTACTGAGACATCTGAGCGGGGCGGCGGCAGCCCCCCGGTTCTTGGGCGTTAGCCCTTCGCAGGAAGAACCGGGGGCTTAC
>JAYTGQ010000239.1:0-6611 GCA_043733345.1 Schlesneria sp. | reverse complement strand
GTACTACTCACGTTTTGTTTCTTTGCCGGGCGCGCAGAATTTCGGCAGACCAGATTGGGCAAAATGATGAAGCACAGAATCATCAAGCCGGGCGGTCGGTCTGCTTGCGGGCCTCTTCTATCATTCTGTGCTTCATCATTTTGCCATTCCGGTTTTCGCTGCGTTGGGTTGCGGGTGTCCCGCACCGGGTTTTCCGTGGTTCCTGATGAATCATCCGGGCTAGTTTTGAAGTTGCGACTTTTGAGCTGCGAAGCAGCGCCAGCGAATAGCCTTGGGCGTCAGCCCAAGGTTGGCCACGAAAGGAAATCCTTTGAGCCGCGAAGCGGCGGCAGACTCAAGCACGCCAACTTCTGCCGCCGCTTCGCGGCTCAAGGCGTCAATGTTGGCCTATTTCCTTGGGCTGACGCCCAAGGCTATTTGCTACCGTCGCATCGGGACTCACGAAATGTGCCACTTCAAAACTGGTGCGTCAGGCTTTCGTTCGGCGGGTTGTTCACAGCGCGCGGCTGGACTGCGCGGCGAGCCACGCTTGGAACATCAGGACATCCCATAGCAAGTAATGCCAGTCGGCGCGGCCGCTGAGATGCTCGGCCCATTTCTGGCGGATCGGTTTCGGGTTGAGAAAGCCTTCGCGCTGCAAGCGGTGTTCGTCGAGCAGGTTCTCGGCCCAGTCGCGCAGCGGGCCGCGCAACCATGAGTCGATCGGGACGCCGAAGCCGAGCTTGGGTCGTTCGAACAATTCCGTCGGAACGTATCTTCCGAGCAGCGATCTCAGGATCCGTTTACCTTTCCCGTCGAGAACTTTGAATTCGTGAGGCAGTGTCCACGCGAACTCCACCACGCGGTGATCGAGTAGCGGCGTGCGGGCTTCGAGCGACACGGCCATACTGGCGCGATCGACCTTTGTCAGGATGTCGTCGGGCAGATAACGCCAGGTGTCGAGCCATTGCCAGCAGGCTTGGAAGTCAGCGGCGGAACGGGACGACGACGCGGGCCATGGGCAACTGGGAATCGTTGTTTCATCCACGAAGTCGCCGCCGATGACGACGTGATCGTAGGCGCGCCAATGCGTCATGTTGCGGAGATAACGTTCGTCGGGACCGGCTTCGATCAGCACATCGGCCGCGCGTCGGAAGACGTTCGCCACGCGGCCACGCGCCACACAACTGGCCAACCGACACGACTGGCCGAGCGGTCGTCGCAAGAACGATGGTAGTGAACGAAGGAGCGCGGCGAGTCGTCTTGCGGGCGCGACCGCAGTGGCGGAATGGGTTCGGTCGCGCGTGATCGCGCTGCGTGGGAGCGAACCTTCGAGGGCTTCAAAATAACGGCGGTATCCACAGAAGAGTTCATCGCCGCCGTCACCCGACAACGCCACCGTGACGTGCTGTCGGGCGAGCTGACTGACGAGGAACGTCGGGATCTGTGACGAGTCGGCGAACGGTTCGTCGAAGATCGTCGGCAGGAGTGGGATCACGTCGCGGGCTTGTTGCGCCGTGACGTACAGCTCGGTGTGATCGGTCTGGAGGTGCGATGCGACTCGTTTGGCGAACGGGGCTTCGTTGAACGCCTCTTCCTCGAAACCGATCGTGAACGTCTTCACAGGCCGCGACGATTGCTTCTGCATCAGGGCGACGACGAGCGACGAGTCGATGCCGCCCGACAGGAACGCGCCGAGCGGCACATCGGCCACCATGCGCCGCCCGATCGCGTCGGTCAGCAGCGCGTCGAGACTTGATGTGGCTGCGTCGAAGGATTCGGTACACGGCGAACGCAGTCCGAGTTCGACAGCGCGGTGGATCGTCCAATACTCGCGCTGCGGGTCGGAGCGCTGGCCGGTCCAATAGAGATCGTCGTCCGGCGAGATCGTCATCAGACAGCCGGGCCGCAACTGCGCGACCCCTTTGTAAATCGAACCGGAGGGAATGTACGAGTACTTCAAAAACTGACCGAGCATTGGCCGGTTGATGCGCGCGTCAAAAGCGGGATGCGCTCGCAGGGCCTTCGTCTCCGATCCAAACACCAGCATCGAACCGAAGCGCGCGTAATACAGTGGCTTCTTGCCGAGGCGGTCGCGGACCAAAGTCAGCTCATGCCGCCAGTTGTCCCACGCGGCGATGGCGAACATGCCGAGACACTTCTTCACCGTCGCCTCAATCCCCCACACGGCAAAGCCCTCAACGAGGACTTCTGTGTCCGAGTGGCCTCGAAACGGACGGCCCAGCACGGCGAGTTCACTTCGCAGTTCGCCCGCGTTGTAGATCTCGCCATTGAACACGATCACGAATCGCCCGCACGACGACACCATCGGCTGATGCCCGGCGGGCGTGAGGTCCACAATCGACAACCGCTGAAACCCGAGCGCGATTCCCGAGGACGCATCACACCACACCCCGCTGTCATCCGGCCCGCGATGATGCAGTGTCGCGGCCATGCGCGTGACGGCAGCTCGCATCGCGGCGGCGGTCTGGTCGCGAGAACAGTTCAACAAACCGGTCAAGCCGCACATGCGAGGTCTTTACGATGGGAGTGAGGTCAACGTGTTGGGAGAGTCGTCAGCGAACGACAGGCGATGTCATACAAACACCAATCCGCAGCGTAAGCGAGGACGCACGTTCGCAGAAGCGTCCGATCAAAGGATCGGTCTTGCGAAACACTCCCCTTGCCAACGCGGTAGGTAGGCGTTGAGTGTTGCGGGGCTAACAGGCGAGGATCATAGTGCGGCCCCTTCCGGGCTACCGCTCCGGCTGTCAGGGCCTGTGCTCGACGGCCGCAGGATGAATGATGCACAACGTCCTGAACATTGTTCTCATTGAACTTAAACTGACGGTTTGAGTTGGCAAATTCAGAAAGCTTTGGCAGAAAGGATCCGGTCTGAAATGACTGAGGACTCGCGATTCGAGTTTGGGCGCAACTGGTCGAACTACCTTGTGAGAGTGGACGAGGATCGCATCCGTCAGGCGGAGGCGTCTGTTCGGACAGCGTTGTGCTGCGAAAGTCTGACTCAAACTCGTCTTTTGGATGCCGGGAGCGGCAGTGGGTTGTTCAGCTTGGCGGCACATCGGCTGGGTGCCGAGGTCACGTCGTTTGATTTGGATGCCGACTCGGTCGCCTGCACGGAGCGTTTGAAAGTGGCCGCGAAGGAAACGGGGGCAAGTTGGCAGGTTCTCCAAGGTTCCATTTTGGATCGAGACTTTCTCGCCAAGCTGGGGGAGTTCGATGTGGTCTACTCTTGGGGAGTGCTGCACCATACGGGACACATGTGGGAGGGATTGGACAATCTCGCCGGTCGAGTGGCGGTGGATGGCCGGTTGCTCATCGCGATTTACAACGATCAGGGGTTTGCCTCGCGCGTGTGGAGCCTCGTCAAGCAAACGTATCACAAGCTGCCGCGATTTCTGCGTCCGTGCTACGTGATCACAATCGGAGGGTGGGGGTTTCTGCGTCGGGTCGCGGTGACGTTTGTGGCGATGCTGGCGCGAGTGATCACGTTGCGCAATCCTTTGACGCCACTCTCAAACTGGCTTGGCGAGCGTCGCGCGCGAGGCATGCATTCGTGGTTTGATCTGGTCGATTGGGTTGGGGGGTGGCCGTTTGAAGTGGCCAGACCGTGTGAGGTCTTTCGCTTTCTGCGCGATCGCGGTTTTGAGCTCACGGACATGAACACGACACCCGGACACGGTTGCAATGAGTACGTCTTTCGACGACGCATCGCCCTCGTATGAACCGTGCCTACTGCGCCATCAAGCCTTGCTTGGGGGGGTTGTGTGAGCGGCCTGACACCAGCCACCGGCGATGAAAAACTCACGGCGAGCGTCAAACCGCTCACAATCCCAAATCGCAAGGAAGTGCCCGTTCTCGGACACCTCACCGCGCTGCCCGTTGCTCGATCACGTCGTCGAACAAGTCTTGCAGCCGGGCGATTCCGGCATTGATCGAGAAGGTTTCGTTCACCCATTGGCGTCCAGCGGCCGTTCGTTCACGCCACGCTTCACGGTGAATAAGGCAGTCTTCGATCGCGTCAGCCAGTGCCGCAGAATCGGCAGGAGGCACGAGTCGTCCGCACCGTCCGCCGTCGAGAACCTCACTCGGACCGCTGGGACAGTCGGTCGATAGCACGGGGAGATTCACCGCGAGGGCCTCCATGAGAACACTGGCGAAGCCTTCATGGAGTGACGGCAAGCAAAACAAATCGGCGTGGCGATAGAACGGGTAAGGATTGCGATGAAATCCCGCGAAGTGAATGTGATTGGTCAAACCGCGCCGCTCCGCGTCGGCTCTTAACTCACTCTCCAGCGGGCCGATACCGATGAGGTGCCAGAGTAACTCGCGATGTCCCTGCTGGTGGACGAGGTGGTCGAGTGCAGCCATCAAATACTTGTGTCCCTTCTCCTCTGCCAACCGAGCAACGGTGAGCAAATGGAATCGTCCTGGCTCAAGACCGGGGTCGTACTCGACGGAGCGCCGCTGCGCGTGATCAAAGTCCAGCAAGTTGTAGTGGACCTCGATCAGATCGCCGAGAACGCCGAGGTCGTCAATCAATTGCTGTCGAACCCCTTTGGAAATGGAGATGACACGATCAGCGGTCGAATAGCAGTTCGCGGCATTTTTCAAGGCACGTTCCAGCGAGGAACCTGCGGAGTGAGTGACATCCGCCAGCGGGTCATAGACACAGACCGAAACGCGCGGAACGCCAGCGGCCTTTGACGCCGGGGCCGCTTCCAGCGTCGCCAGATAACTCCGGTCGTAGAGCAGATCGACTTGCTCGCGCCGCAGCGTTCTCGCCAAGTTCTGCCAGCGGGCACGATCCGTTGTGCCGAGCAGATAATGAATCTTGGAACGAAGCGTTCCGGCAAATTCATCCCAGAACGAGTGGATCGGAACGTCGGCAGGAACTTCATCCAGCAGTTCTCCCTGGCGGTGAGAAAGATAAAGCACCGGACGAAATCGTGCTCGATCAAGTCGTTTGATGATCTCCAGGATTTGGCGCTCGGCACCTCCCCCTCCCATCGATCCCACCATGAACATCACGTTTTTGGGCTTCACGTTGGATTCCATGACGCAATGGGACCTGCAGGTGTCTCAGGGCCAATGCAGGTTTGAAGTTGGACAAGCTGTCGCTTTATATGGTTCATCCGATGTTTTGGGGGGATTCCAATGTACGGGATGAAGTCCGTCGTTTTGATCCCGAAGGGATGAAGACCGGTCGCCGTCGGCCATCGCTCTCCAATGAATCCCCAAAACATTCGTTGAATCCGTTTTTCAACAGGCTGCTAATCGCGGACGGCCGTCTGTTCGAGGAGTGCTTCCAATTGGTTCAGGCCCGCGCGCGGGTCGCAGAGTTGGCGGACGCGATCGCGGGCGGCGTTTGTCAGCGACTTCCAGTCGGCTTCGTGATCCATGCAGTCCGCGATGGCATTTGCGAGGGCGGTCGCATCGGCGGGCGGGACGAGGTGGCCACAGCGGCCTGCGTCGAGGATTTCGCTGGGACCGCAGGGGCAATCGGTGGCGAGGACCGGCGTGCCGCAGACGACCGCTTCGAGGAGTGCGTTCGGGAAACCTTCGTTCAACGACGGCAGCACGAACAGCCTTGCGTGTTGATACCACGGCAGCGGGTTCGCCACGAAACCGGGCAGCGTGACGTGAGCCTCCAACTGGTGAGTCGCGATGAAGTCGCGCAGCTCGCGTTCTTGCTCACCCTGTCCCAGCGAGACGAAGTGGAGCGCGCGGCCTCGCTCGCGCACGAGGATGCGGATCGCTTCGAGCAGGAATTGCTGGCCCTTCTGCACATGCAGCCGTCCGCCCGAGACGATCAAGAACGGATCGCGCGGGATGCTCGGCGTGGATTCGGCAGCCAGTCGTTCGATGCGATCAAAATCGACGAGGTTGCGCAGCGTGCGAACGTGTGCGTCGGGAAGCTGAAAGAACTGAACCAAGCGTTCTCTCAGCCCGTCCGAGTTGGTCAGCACGACCGACGCGGACGAATAGGCCCAACGCGCGAAGCGTCTCGCAAACAGTGGCATGCGTCGCGCGTAGGCATTCAATTCCCAAGCGGGATCGGCGACGCAGCAGGCGATGCGCGGTGTCGGTCGAAACCAACAGGCGGCCGCCGCATCGAGCGTTGCGAGGAACGTGCGGTCGTAAACGATGTCGATCCGTTCCGACTCCATCAGCCGCGCGAGATGCCTCCAGCGCGCGATCGGCACCGTTCGAAACAGACGATGCACCGTGGAAGACCACGACTGGAGAAAGTCCTCCCAGAACGAATGGATCGGGACATCGGTTGGGACTTCACTCAGCAACTCACCGCTGTGACTGCCGAGAGACAGCACCGGCTCGAACCGGGATCGGTCGAGTTGTTTGAGAATCTCAATCACCTGTCGCTCGGCTCCCCCTCCGCCGAGAGTGCCGATTACAAACAAGACTCGCAGCGGACGTGGCATGAGGTTGAACGTCTTGTGAAGGGTGTTTCAAAACGGACGTAGGATGGACGCCTCGTCCGTCCGGCTGACGCCCAAGGGGACTCATTTTACTAACCCGCAGCGTGAGCGATGGCAAGAGGCGTTTCTCGTTGTTTCTCTCGCTGACGCTGCGGGTTACTTGGCCAATGT
>JAYTGQ010000238.1:0-6624 GCA_043733345.1 Schlesneria sp. | reverse complement strand
GCTAGCCGCCGGTTCTTTTCCAACTAAGAAACCGGCGGCTAGCGCCGTGCCGCTCAGGATATTTTCCCAAAGTGAGTGCCATTGGGCTTACACCAAATTTGGACTTCTGTCGGTTACGTTATCGAAAGTGAAACGATGCCAGCCGACACCACCACACCACCCCGTAACCCGAACTCTCGCCCTGCGGCGGTGATCGACATTGGAACCACTTCGATCCGCATGGCGATCGCCGAGATCGACGATCTCGCCAACGTGCGGCTGCTCTCGACGCTGTCGCAGGCGGTGACGCTCGGCAAGGACACGTTCACGCGCGGATCGATCGAGAAGAGCACGATTGAAGAGTCCGTGCGCGTGCTCAAGAGCTACAAGCGTGTGCTCGCCGAGTACGGGATCGAGCGGCCCGAACAAGTCCGCGTGGTGGCGACGAGTGCCGTGCGCGAGGCTCTCAACAGGCTCGGTTTTCTCGACCGCATCTACACGGCGACGGGCATTCAAGTCGTGCCGATCGACGAAGCGGAGGTGAACCGGATCACATACCTCGGCATTCAGCCGCTGCTGCGACTCGACCCGCAGTTGACCGATGCGCGCACGGTCATTACTGAAGTTGGCGGCGGCAGCACGGAACTGCTTCAAGTGCAGAACGCCGACGTGCTGTTCGCTCACACGTATCGGCTCGGCTCGCTGCGCCTCCGCGAGACGCTCGAAGCCTACCACGCCTCACAAGCCTCCACGCGACGATTGATGGAGACGCAAATCCAGCGTGTGATCGATCAAATCTTGCAGCAAGTTCCCGCCGAACAGGCTCAGGAAATGGTGACGCTCGGTGGCGACATGCGGTTCGCCGCCGGACAGATCGTTGCCGACTGGGACCCCGACACGCTCACCCGCATCCCGCTGTGTGACCTCGAAAAACTGACCGACTCCGTGCTGTCGCTCAACGAAGACAAGCTCGTCCACAAGTATCACATCACGTTCCCCGATGCCGGAACGTTGGGGCCAGCACTCCTCGCGTATGTCATGCTGGCGCGAGCGTTCGAGTTGAAACAGGTCATCGTCGCCAGCATCAACCTGCGCGACGGGCTGCTCAAGGAGATGGCCACGCGCGGCGGCTGGAACGAAGACTTCAGCAACCAAGTCATCCGTTCGGCCATCGACCTCGGCCGCAAGTTCGACTTCGATGAGCCTCACGCGCGACACGTTTCCAAGCTGTGCAAAATTCTGTTCCAGGGACTGCGCGACGAACATCAACTGGCCCCGCGTTTTGAACTGCTGCTCTGCGTGGCGGCGTTGCTGCACGAGATCGGACAGTTCGTCAGCACCGGCAGCTACCACAAACACACGATGTACCTGATCCAAAACAGCGAGCTGTTTGGACTGAGCCGGGCCGATGTGCAACTCGTCGCGCTGACGGCCCGCTATCACAGACGCTCGTCTCCGAAGCCGATCCACACGGTCTTCACCACGCTCAACCGAGACCAGCGGATCGCCGTCGTGAAGATGGCCGCGATGCTCCGCATTGCCGACGCGCTGGAAGCCTCGCGCGGCCAGCGATTGCACGAACTGAAGTTCTCGCGCGAAGGCGGCCGTCTCGTGATCGCGATCCCGCAGGTCGAAGACCTCAGCTTGGAACAACTCGCCCTGAAGCAGTCCGGCTCACTGTTTGAAGAGACCTTCGGCATGCCGGTGCTACTGAGAAAAGTGCGTTAGCCCCGCAGGCTGCTCGGTAGAAGTCCCTGCGGGGTGAGCGGCGGAACGACTCAATTCGCTGGAGTCGAGACGCCCTGAGTTGATCGGCTGACAGACGCAATTTCGGCCGGCAGATTTGGCTCGGTAGAGCGCGTGATCGGCGGCGGAGACCAGATCGGCGGCAGACTGACCGTGGTCCGGACAGCTTGCCGCGCCGATACTGATCGTCACACCGAGCGGCTTTCCTTGGAACGGGATCACCCGGGCTGCGATTGCGGCGCGGAGTTCTTCTGCCAGACGGAGCGTCCCGGCGAGGCCGACACCCGGCAGCAGAATGGCCAGTTCTTCACCGCCATAGCGTGCGAGGACGCATTGCTCACCGACGCGCATGCGGCCGACATGTTCTCGCAACAGTTGGGCGACCGCGCGCAACACTTCGTCGCCTGCGGGATGACCGTGCGTGTCGTTGATCGACTTGAACCGGTCCAAGTCCAGCATCAGCAGTGAACATTCGCCAGAGAGGCCGAGTCGCACTCGCTCAACTTCGCCGGCGAGCAGCGTATCGAATGTCCGTCTGTTTGTGAGATCGGTCAATCCGTCGTTTCGAGCCAGTCGTCGCATGGCGGCGGCATTGAATACGCGACGCAGCGTCACTGTCAGCAGCCCCATACTCCACTTGAGCAACCTCGCCCGTCGGCCTTCGATCGCATCGTGAGACCGTTGTGTCAGGACGACCGTTCCCAGTAAACGGCCGTCGTGCAGCAGCGGCCAAACGCACGCCGAGCCGATCAGAGTGTCGATGCCGATGGTCCGCAGGCGAGTGGAATCGAAGTCGTGTTCGCGTTGACAAGTCATCGCGTAGCGAGCGAGTTTCGATTCCTGACTCTGCCAAATTGCGACCACGGACTCAGGAATTGCCTTACGGCTGTAGACGACCGGAGTACTCGCATCATCCGTGCGACGCGACATCAGGAAAATGGCGACTCCCTCCACGCCGATCGACTCGCGAAGCTTTGCCGCGAATCGTCCGAGTGTCTTCAGCGGCTGTTCCGTCGCACCGTCGGCAATTGCACGTAGGTCCAGCATCTCGCGGAAAATGATCAACTCGTCGTCACGTTGCCGGAGTTCGCGATCCAATGCAATCTGCGAGGCGAGCGACTGACCGATGCGAATCAACAAACCAAGCTGTTCGTCGTGCGAGGCGGCGGTGAGAAACAGGCAACTCGTCATCAACACCGCTTCCACATTTGCACCAGTTCGCAGACCGATACACCACACGTTGCGAGTGCCGACGTGAGCCTGACCAGCATCAAGGTCGGGCACCGTGAGTGATTGAGGGCCACCTTCCCATTGGCTCGACGGAGCGACGTTCGCGTGACACGCATCGGCTTCAACCGCGAGCGACTGAACGAGCGTTCCACTGGCCTGACAATTCGCCCGCAAGGTGAGCCACGACTGCTGCTGAAGTTGCTCCACGAGGTCCGCCGAAAGTCGCAGGCTCTGTTTCGACAGACTCGTCAGCCCGCGTGCGGCAATGACTCGCGGCGGCGACTGCGTCACGTCGAGTACGACCGCGAACTCGTCGGTCCGCTCTGGCACGAGACGCCTCAACAACGCTTCGGCAGCCGCGGTGGGATCGCGGCGCTCGGACATCTCGTGGAGGAGTTGGTTCTCGACACGAGCGACTTCGCGCTCACGGCTGAGTCGCCGCACTTCGGCTTCGAGACCGATCCGTTCCCGTTCCGCATCTCGCATGCGTTGCGTGTCGGTTCGCGGTGGAGTGGCCACATCGCGTCGCTGCAATCGACCGAGCAGGCGCGCAATCCCGTTGATCGCTGCCAGCGCACGCGCCGCAGTCGATGAACCAGCTTCAACGGACTTCTCGTCGATGGAACGCATGCTGACGAAGCCTGACGAAACGCCTCGCGATGGAGGCCACGGCACAAGCTGACTTTCGCACCAAGCATTGGTGTGAGTCGCCTGCGGTATAAGCGACGTGACGGCCCCGTCTCACCAACCGAATCGCAAGTCGCACCACTTCTTGGCGAGCGGCGTCGAACGGAGCGGTCTTCCTGACAATTCACGTCGCTCCGACTTGATCGCAACGTGGTGAAACGCAATCCTGCGAACGTTGCTGTCCGGCAACGTTCTCTTTTTGCCACCTTGCTCCGGGAGTCCGAATCATGTCCAAAATCGTGTCGTTGGCCCAACGCGTTGGCACCGTCCTGACACGCCCGTTGTTCGTGTCCCTCACCGCGCGCGTTGTCGCGTGTTCGTTGATCGCTGCGACCTACTCATTCCCGGCGTCATACATCGCGCGGATCTCGTCGGCTGCCGATGAAGCCACTCCCACAGCGAAGGCTCCCGAATGGAAGTCACTCTTCGACGGCAAGACATTGAAGAATTGGAAGAGTTCCGAGTTCGGCGGGGAAGGAGAAGTCGCGGTCAAAGACGGGATGATCGTGATGCAACAGGGATCCGAGATGACCGGCATCGCGTGGACGGGAGGCGACCTGCCGAAGATCAATTATGAACTGTCGTTGCAGGCGCAACGGATCGACGGCAGTGACTTCTTCTGTGGGCTGACATTCCCAATCAATGACTTGCCCTGCAGCTTCATCGTCGGCGGCTGGGGCGGCGGAGTCGTGGGGATTTCGAGTCTGGATGGTCTCGACGCCGCGAACAACGAGACCGCTCGCTACGAGTCCTTCAAGCCAGGTCGCTGGTACAAGATCCGACTGCGCGTCACCGACAAAGGGATCATGGGCTGGATCGACAACACGCAGGTGATCGGTGTCGAAACGAAGGGCCGCAAAATCTCCATCCGCCCGGAGGTCGAACTCTCCCGCCCCCTCGGCGTCTCCTGCTACTCAACCGTCTCGGGCCTGAAAGACATCCAAGTAAGACCACTCACCAAAGCCGAAGCCGAGGCCGCGATCACTCCTTCTGAACCGACGAAGGAAGAACCAAAGCCCGCCAAGACGCAGAACAAGTAGAAAACGGCCTGACAAGACTCATTTCGCAACACTCCCATTTCCTTCAGCAATCAGTCGCGGAATCAGACTTGTGGGTTGATGCAAGCACCTATACCGCAGGCGGGTGAGGATGGCACATTTCACACTCACCCGAAGCGTGAGCGAGGACTGGTGTTGCCTCCTCGCTTACGCTTCAGGGTTCGTGTCAGCTTCAATCGCGTGCGGTATAACCTCAACGTGATAGTTACCACGGTGCAACGGAGCATCCAACAGAATCCGATAGGTCAACTTCCCATCTGAACCACCGGAAGCGATCCCAACACCTCGTCCAGCGCTCGCCTTTGATTCCCGCGTCACTGGTTGTTGAGTCGTTGGATCATGCGAAGTGATTTTCCGAAGTGTGAAACAATCGATCGTGATAAAGCCTGCTGCGTTGACGGACACGGCGACTTGTAACGAGCCTTCAATCGAAAGTTTTGTTTTCTTGGCAATCCCCTCGGGTAGCTCGACCTCCAGCGGCGAAGTCGGCGGCTTGAGAAAGTCAAAGTGTTCGATTTGAACAAGTGTCGCGTTCAATGGCCTGACAGTCGATGGAAGGCAGATTTTGACAGATTCCTCATAAGTCACTTTCGTTTGCAGATATCCTCCCGGTGGAGGCGGAACCGCCACCGACTCTTGGCGTACTCGACAGACAGTCAACGGTCGCGATCCTAGCTTTCGCAACTATGTTCGGGTGTGAGTTGCGGAAAGCTTGTGAAGCTGCCGGTTTGACTCAGGAGAAGCTCTCCTTTGAGGCAGGGCTGGACCGCACCTACATCAGTCTCTTGGAAAATGACAAGCATTCACCCTCTCTCGACGTTCTATCTCGAGTTTGTGACGCGATGGGTGTCTCAGCATCTGAATAGATCTCTCGCGTGGAAGCGGCGCGAAGTGCTCAGCAGCGGAAGTAGATGTCGAGTATGTTCTACTGGCCCATAAGCGATTCCAATCAATCATTGAATTAATTGGTGAAACTGGCACGATGAAGCTAGCCCTATACTACGGAGTCGAACGACTCTGACTGAGGCATTCCACCCAAGGTCACTAGTGCTTTATCAACGCTAAGACTTTGGGTGAAGTGAGCGGCACGGCACTAGCCGCCGGTCTCTGTTTTACCGGCGGCTAGCGTCCAATGGCACTTACTTTAGAGATGTCAGACCAATCAGCCGGAACGCGCTATCGTCCGGTTCTCGATGAATTTGAAAACCGGACTTTGATCCAACAACCCGAAGTGTCAGCGCGGGAAACAACGGAAAACGCCTCTTTCCGTCGCCCTCGCTGACGCTGCGGGTTAGTAGAGTGAATGCCATTGGCCGTCGGCCCGCGTGATGCCAAACCGTGTGCGGGCTTGGACGCGACGGCGGGGGACTTCAAACTCGAGCGGTCCCTGCTCGCCATCGCGCTCGTCGAGCGTGGTCCACGCGGTCTCGGGCAGCGACCCGCACCACGGATCGACGCGCTGCCACGGCGTCTTCGGCGGGCGGCCACGGCCCGAGTATTCCGACGGCGCGATCTCGGCCTCGCGGAACAAGGTGTTCGACGGAATGGCCAACTGATCGCGTTCGTCGCGAGTTCGCCACGGCCCGCAACGGCCCATTTCAGCGTCACCTGTGACCCCGCCGTGCGGCAGCAACCCGCCACATGCGTCGCGCATTTCCAGCGCCGGTGCGGGTCGCGTCTGGAACTTCACGTCGTCCGGAATTCCCGCCGCGCGACGCTGCGTGGCGACCAAGCGATGTCCGCGTTGTTCGGTCACATCAAGGGTGCTTTCACCGGCGCGACGATCGCGCGGCCGGGTTTGCTCAAAGCGGCCGATCAGGGGCTGCTGTTTCTCGATGAGATCGGTGAACTGGGACTCGATGAACAAGCCATGTTGCTGCGCGCGGTGGAAGACAAACGCTTCCTGCCCGTCGGAGCCGACCGC
>JAYTGQ010000237.1:0-6629 GCA_043733345.1 Schlesneria sp. | reverse complement strand
CAGCCCAACAGCGCCTTCACCTCGCGGCTCACGGCTTCGATTACCGTTTCCAGTGAACCGGGGGCGACCGCCGCGATGATCTCCTGATAGATGCCGTAGCCATAGCTGCTCGCGGCCGGCAGGTAGCCCGGTTGCCAGTCGTTCGTCACGGTCGCGATCATCACCGCCGCAGATGGGAAGCGCGAGCGGAGCGTGGTCTGGAACACTTGGTACAGTTCGCCGGGACAAAACACCCAGATCGAATCGCCGAGCCGCGACACCGACACGCGGTACGGGTACGCCGTGCCCGGCGGCATCGCCGCGAGCCGCACAAGTTGCCGCGTCATCTGCTCGGCGCGGGCGCGGCACTCCGAGACACGAGCCGTGTTCTTCGCGGCGCGGGCGGCGGCTTCCTCCGCCTCCCACTTCGCCAGCTCGGCCTTCGTGTTCTCCGCCGTCGGCAGGTCGAGCCGGTACGGCAATGCGACGACGAACCGGCGCGTTCCCCACGCGGCGAACTGCTTCCGCTCCGCGTCGCTCACCGGGTTGTGCGTCCACGAACCGAGGATCGCGCCGGAAACCACCGGCCCGGCGAACTCGAACGCCGTACACGGCGGCGGGAGCGCTTCCAGCGCGGAGAGCGCCGCGAAGCCGAGTTCGCGGCCGTTGCGGTCCGCGACGCGCACGTCCCCGACGTACCCCTCGCGCGGGCCGAGGTCGCCGGACGCGCCTTGAATGAACAGGCACGGCGCAGAGGTGTTCGCTTCGATCACTTCGCGCATCGCCCCAACATAATCCGGGCTGATGAGCGTGTTCTCCCACGCGAGCGTCGTCGGATGGCACGCGTAGTTGACGACCGTTGCGAGCGGTTGTCCTGCATCCGCAGTGACGCGCGCCACGAGAACCGTGTCGTCCGACGGGCCTTCCGGATGGAAGCCGCAGACCGCGTGACCACGCTCTGCATCGAACGCATCGCGGTGTTGAGCCAGATCGCAGCGACCGACGCCGTAGACAATCGTCGCCGGGACGAGACCACTCCGCGCCTCATCAATCAGTCGCGCGATGGTCCTCGCCAGTTCATCGAGATATGGCGGGATCAACTCGCCACCGGGCAGCTCGCGCCGTTCGAGGCCCATCAGCCCCGCTCCGTGCGTGTGCGAGAAGAAGACCGTCAGCGCGGCTCGCTCAATTCCTGTCGAGGAACTCACCACATCCAGCAGCCGGTTCATCTCGACCGTCCAGAGCAGGCAATGATCGACGGCCACGATCACACGCTGCGAGGCATCATCGTTTTGAACACTTCTCAGCAGCAGGACCGTCGCGGTGAGAGGCCGATGAACTCCCGTCGATCGCTCATGCGTCGCGGCCCCCCACATCCGGTGATAGATCCCGACCGGCGGCGTGATGTCACCACGAGCGACTCCCGCCCGGCAATGACTTTGCGATGTGTTGACGCTGGACATGAGATGGAGACCTCGACGCAGAGGAGCCGAGTGATCAGCTCGGAGCAGTTTCACTTCTATGTGATGTCATGCCGCAGTCTTGCCTTGGCTGGGTCGCCTTCAGAGCGGATTGGGCAATGTCTTTCCGCCGCTTCGATTCACTGGTCATAACGACTCGATCAGACGGTCGTATTCGGCATGCGATCCGATCCAGAACCAAGTGATCGTGTCGCCTTCAAACAGCCCCACCACGCGCCAGTCCAAGCCGACGCGGATGGAATAGAACGAATCGGTTCCGGGCAGTTTCTTGAACTTAAGGCCGGGATGCGCCGGATTGATTTTCCAGCGTCGGTGGCTCCACGAGCCTGCGATTGCACCGATGCGGGAAGGCTGCGAAAGAGTGCGACGAACTCGTCGGTCAACTGCGACTTCATAGTTCGTCAATACCCGCTTGGCGAACCCGGCCGCTGCGGATGTCAGCTCGAACTTTGTCCGCAAGCTTGGTCAGTTGCGGCTGACTGTTCGCGAACTGCTCGGCCCACAACGCCTCATCCTCAAGTTCGGCGAGGATCAGGTCGGCAAATGCGTCTTGCTCCTCGACAGGAAGCGTTTCGATTTTTGAGACGGCTCGATCAAGCAACGGACTCATCGTTCGACCTCCTGAAAACGGAATCAATCACCGTAGCGGACGGCCCTCGGTTGGCTTGCCGTTGGTGTCGAGGATTTGGAAGTGGTGGATGCCCGATTTGCGGTCGCTGACGTGGGTCCAGACGATCTGCTTGTCGCGCGTGACCTCAAACAGACGGACTTTGCCCGGCCCCGTGTGATAGGCCGTGATGACCGTGTTCCCGTTGGGAAGTCGCTGCGCACCGCAGGCATCGTCAAACGGTTTCGAGGGGAAGTCGTCGTTCGAGACCTGCCAGACCGTCTTACCCGCCGCATCGACTTCAATACTCAAGTTGCCGATTGTGCAGTTGATCAGCGTGTTGCCATCGTCCAGGCGGATCGCGGTGAAGGGCCAGTGAGGCGTCGCGACTTCCCAGACAACTTTGCCGTCGGGCTGGTACTCGCGGACCACCTTGTCGAGCAGCTGAGGCACGAGGTAGTTCCCGTTCTTCAGTTTGCGAGCCATCCGCGTTTGCAGGTGATGATCCTTCGTCTGAGCCTGCAGCGCCACCTCGACCGCGATCTTGCCGTCGCGTGTCACTTCGAGCAGCCTCGGTTTGTCTCCCGCCTCCGTCACCAAGATGTTGCCGTTCTCCAGAGCCTGCGCCGTGTTGACCTCGGACTGCGTCCCCTTGAACTCGAAGACCGTCTTGCCTTCGCGAGTCACCTCGACCACCGAGCCGCCATCGTTCGCCTTCGACAACGCCAGCAAAATATTTCCGTTGGGCAGAACCCAGCCGTCGCGAGTCGACTTCGGATACGACCACGTCACCTTGCCATCGCCATCGACGATGTAGGTCTCACCACCGGTCGCGAGGAACGAATGCGTGATCGTCGGCACATCGGCCGCGCGAACAAAACCGCATTCAGCGATCAGACCAACGATGGCGGCGACGAACGTGATCCGAGCAAACACAAATGAAGATCGAATCATGAGGTGCCTCTTCAATGTCGCCCGCACTCTCTGAGTGCAAAGCTGTCAGTGTTGGAAAGAACGTGATGGACTCAGCTTGCCACAAGACGTAGGACCGTTCCGCACACGGAGAGTGCGGGCGACATTGGGGTCACGCTTTGAAGCCGTTTACATACGGCAGCTTCGCGGCGGCTTGCTTCACGGCTTCGGCTCCTTCGAGGAGTTGGCCGAGGAAGTCCCAGTTGCCGGTCGTCAGCGAGCCGCGAGCACTTTCCAGCATCGTGATCGGGAACAGGAGGCTTCCGGCGCGCACCTGCTTCGCTTCGAGATCGACCGTCACCGGCAACGTGGAGTCCGCCTTGATCGCCGCCGCCAACTTATCGAGATCACCGCGAGTCGCATTGACGCACGGTACGCCGAGGCCCGTGCAGTTGCCGAAGAAAATCTCGGCGAAGGACTCGGCGACGACCGCTTTGATCCCCCAGCGGATTAGCGCCTGAGGAGCATGTTCGCGCGATGAGCCGCAACCAAAATTGCGGCCCCCGACCAGCACGCTTCCCCCTTGGAAGCGGGCATCGTCGAACGGGTGCTTCGAGTCCTGCTTGCGGTCGTCCTCAAACGCATGTTCGCCCAGACCATCAAACGTCACGCACCGCAGAAAGCGAGCAGGGATGATCCGGTCCGTATCGATGTCGTCGAGCAGCAGCGGCACGCCGGTGCCGGTGACTTGGGTGATCTGTTGCATGACATGAGTTCCTACAAATAAAAGGTCACGGAATTCGGGAGTCAGTAGATTTACTTCGATTCGGCAGGCGTAGGTGGCATTTTTTCACCTTGGCCTTCGACCAGGCTCCAAGCCTGATCGAGAGTTAGTTCTGTCGCCAGTTGCTGATGTTGCCGCGTGTAGTCCCCCTGCCCGGAAGTGAACTGCTGCAAATAGCGAATAAATCCAATTGGCCCCAGTTCGTTGAGGAGAGCTGCGGAGCCACGTCGTCGGACTTCATTTAGGGTCATCGACATTGAATTGCTCCGCCAAAAAGTTCATCGGGTTGGTTACTTGGATTTCCAGTGCTGGAGTCAAACGCTTCGCAGCTCGGAGCAGTCGATCATCGGTCGAAAGGAATGCGTCACAATCGGATTAAATCGCCGCCGCGAGATGCATGGCGTCAAGCGGCTTGAATCCCTTTGTGATGAGGTTCTCAACCTCAAGCCGAACGGGTTTGGTCCCCCATTCATCCGCCAGCTTGATCAGTGTTTCTGCTCTTTAGCGTTTATCGTCTTCCGTGATGTTGTGGATCTCTGCGGCCAAAACTGGCCCCGCCACCCAGCACAGCCGTCCTTGCTGCACCAAGGACAAGACCGACAACACCGCTTCCGCTTCAATTCGATTTCACTCGATCCCCGAGTCGTCAAATGGGCGACAGACGCAGCAAGCATCCAAGTAGACTCGCATTTTGCGTCTGACACTCCATCAAATACATGGCATTCACACCATCGGACAAGCTCACCTTACAGCATCTCGCGGACATCGCTGACGCAGCCGTTGATCGCGGCGGCGACGACCATGGCCGGCGACATCAGCAGTGTGCGGCCGGTCGGGCTACCTTGGCGGCCTTTGAAGTTGCGGTTGCTGGACGAGGCACAGACCTCGCGGCCCTTCAGTTTGTCGGGATTCATGGCCAGGCACATCGAGCAACCTGCGCCGCGCCACTCGAAGCCCGCCGCTTCAAACACTTTGTCCAAGCCCTCTTCCATTGCCTGCTGCCGGACGAGTTGCGACCCCGGTACGACCAGCGCCTTCACACCGGGAGCCACATGATGGCCCTTCGCAATCGACGCTGCTTCGCGCAGGTCAGAGATGCGGCCGTTCGTACACGAACCGATAAACGCCACGTCGATCTTCACGCCGCGAATCGGCTGTTGTTCCTTGAGGTCCATGTAATCGAAGGCGTCTTGAATGCCCTTTTGATCGTCGGGCGAGAAACCAGCCAGTGCGGGGAGTTTTTCGCTGACCCCAACCGACTGCGCGGGATTGATCCCCCAAGTGACGGTCGGTTCGATCTCGCTGCCGTTGAACGTGACGACATCATCAAACTCGGCGTCTGGAGGTGACGCGAGACTCAACCACCACGCGGCCGCGCGATCGAAGTCTGCTTCTTGCGGAGCGAACGGGCGGCCCTTGATGTAATCGACCGTCGTCTGGTCGGGGTTGATGTAGCCGCAGCGAGCACCGCCCTCGATGCTCATGTTGCAGACGGTCATTCGCTCTTCCATCGTCATCCGGTCGAAGACTTCGCCGGAGTACTCATACGCGTAACCCACGCCACCCTGCACGCCGAGTTTCCGAATGATGTGCAGGATCACGTCCTTGGCGTAAACGCCGCGTCGCAACGTGCCGGTGACTTCGACCTTCCGCACCTTCGGCTTGCCGAGAGCCAGCGTCTGCGTGGCGAGTACGTCCGCCACTTGACTCGTGCCGATTCCGAAGGCGATCGAGCCAAACGCACCGTGAGTACTCGTGTGGCTGTCGCCGCAGGCGATCGTCATGCCAGGCTGCGTCAGTCCTTGTTCAGGGCCGACAATATGAACGACCCCTTGCCGACTGTCGTCCAAGTTAAAGAGGCGGATGCCGAACTCGCGACAGTTCATTTCAATGGCCGACATCATCTCTTCGGCCAGCACGTCGAGAAATGGCCGCGCCTGACTCTCGGTCGGCACGATGTGATCGACCGTGGCCAGAGTCCGCTCGGGAAAGAGCGTCTTCAACCCGCGATTACGCAGCATCGAAAATGCTTGCGGGCTGGTCACTTCGTGAATCAGATGCAGTCCGATGAAAAGCTGCGTCTGGCCGGAAGCCAACGAGCGAACAGCGTGCGCATCCCAAACCTTGTTGAACAAATTGCGACGGTCAGTCATGACGAAACCCAGGTGAAACGGAGCCGGAATCAAACGCGGGCCGATTGTAACAACCGACTTTACCCGGTGCGAATCGCCCGACGCCTCTCTGTTTCAGAACCTGAAGCGATCACTGGCACGCCAATCTTCTGACCCAGCAGTCACTGGAAGCCAGACTGGTTTGGATTCCGACGCAACCGTGAATACGATCTGGATCACGTCGTGAGGCCGGGATTTTCCAATCCCGGTATCGGTGACAAAAACGTCAGGGATTGTTTGGGCCGTAATCGGAGCGAATCGGCACGAGCTAGTTCCCGGTCAGGTCTAAAATTTGGGGGAGCCGAACTCGTGAGAGTTCCACGTTTTCTGAAGTCTCACGACTGCAGCTACCCCGAAACTGAGGGCTGACAACGCACTACTGGCTGGGCCGTGAATTTCCGTCGGCGTGTTCCTAAGGAGCGACAATCGTGAGTTTGATTCTTGCCAGCACATCCCTTTACCGCCGGGAATTGCTGATGCGCCTGGGGCTCCCGTTTGAGTGTCATCCCTCGGGGCTGAATGAGGACGCGTTCAAGTTAGAGGGGATCGGACCAATCAGCTTGGCGCGAACGCTCGCGACGGAGAAGGCGTTGAAATTGGTCACGCCGTTTCCGCTGGCCACGATCATCGGTTGCGATCAGGTCGTCGATGTGGATGGCCGCATCCTCGGGAAGCCAGAAACACTCGAAGCCGCC
>JAYTGQ010000236.1:0-2341 GCA_043733345.1 Schlesneria sp. | reverse complement strand
GATCCAGATCCGCACGAATTGCCAGCCACAGCGACGCGGGTCGTCGCTCCGATTGCCGACCGGATTCCGCAGCGAGACATGCGACCAAGCTCTCGACGTGCGACCGCCATTGCTCGACGGTCCAGCTTGCGTGCAAGGCTTCGTCGCTCGTTGCGACCACGAAACCATCGACACTGCCGCGCAGTCGTTCGATCATCGCGCGGCACTGCTCCGTCGCTCGATCAGGCGTTGTCCCGCACGGCACGATCAATCGGGCGAAGCAGCGCACATCGCGTGGCAAGTGAGTGGCAAGCCGCTCGCACCAGACGGCCAACCCGTCGGAAGCCGATGTCACGGGGAACTGAAGCGATCGCAAGCCGTTCCGCCACTCGACGCGCGTCGTCGTGGCAATCGGCTCAACGGCAATCGGCCCGACTTCGACAAAGCCCGCACCGAATCGTGCCAACGCGCGCGTGGCGACTCCATGCGCATCGACCGTACATCCGATTCCAACCGGAGACGGAAAAGTGATCCCCAAGACCTCTCGCGCGAGATCATCCGCCGGGCGCATGTGCCCCATGAAGCTGATGACCGCCGTCCCAAGCGGCATCCGGCTCAGCCGCCCCATCGCGCCGAGAGCCAAGTCTCGCGCGCAATCAAACGGCAACCGAAACAACAGCGGCTGAAACACGGTGCGGTAGGACCAGTCGGGCATGATCGGCTCGGCAGAATAAATAACCTGCATTGAATGAGGTCTGGTGTCGCCTCACAAGGAATGCTGGGCGCTTCCCTCCGAAACCGCAAACCCACAGCAGGAGATAACGCGCCGCTGGCTGGCCTGTCTCGGCGCGGTGGCTACAATCCCGCCGCGATCACGTCCCGAGAATGGGTTCGTCTGGGCGCGATCGCGGTCACAGCGGGAAGTTTCTTCTTATGCAGGAGTCAAAGGTAATGAAGCGTTTGGTGTGGGTGTTGGCGTTGATGATGGCGGTCGAGGTCTGTCAGGGTGCCGATCAGGCAAAGAAAAAGGTGCTGCTCGGCGGCCCTGAATTGGTGAGCGGCATTCCGGGGACCGGGCCGCTGACGAAGGAGCAGATTCAAAAGTGGCTGGCCAATCCGGCGAACCACGAACCGCTGGATGTCGAACTGCCCGCCGGACTGGCTCTCGGCGCGAACGCGATTCAAATTCCGAAAGACAACCCGCTGACCCGGGCGAAGATCGAACTCGGGCGACAGCTCTACTTCGACACGCGGCTGTGCAGCGACAACACCGTCAGTTGTGCGAGCTGTCACGACCCCGCCTTCGGCTTCGCCAAGAACACTCAGTTCGGTGTCGGCATCGGCAAGCAGACCGGTGGCCGCAACTCGCCCGTCGCGTACAACCGCATCCTCAGTTCAGTTCAGTTCTGGGACGGCCGCGCCGGATCGCTCGAAGCCCAAGCAGTCGGACCGATCGCCAATCCGATCGAGATGGGGAACACGCACGAAGGCTGTTCCAAAACGTTGAAGGAGATCGAGGGCTACCGCGTTCAGTTCGAGAAAATTTTCCCGGATAAAGGCGTCACGATTGATGGAGTCGGTCAGGCGATCGCGTCGTTCGAGCGAACGCTCGTCACCGGAACGTCTCCCGCCGATCGTTACGAACCGCTGCTCGCGTTTGAGAAGGCGTTCAAGGACGACCTCAAAGACCTCGCCGCCTTCAAGAAGGAAGACGCCGAGTCCTACGAACAGTACATCGCGCTGAAGAATGCCAGCGCCGCGAAGCCGATCAGTGAGTCAGCCAAGCGGGGCCGAGAACTCTTTTTCACGAAAGCCAACTGCACGGCCTGTCACGTCGGAGCCAACTTCGCCGACGAGAAGTTCCACAATCTCGGCATCGGCATGGCCGCCGAAAAGCCGGACCTCGGCCGTTTCGATCAGACACAGGACGACAAGGATCGGGGAGCGTTCAAGACACCGACCGTCCGCAACGTCGCTCAATCCGGCCCGTACATGCACGACGGTAGCCTCAAGACGTTGGCTGAAGTCGTCGAGTGGTACGACAAGGGTGGCCATCCCAACCCGCACCTCAGCGACAAGATCAAAAAGCTCAACCTGACCGCTCAAGAGAAGGGCGATCTCGTCGCCTACATGCAGGCCCTCACCGGCGACTTCCCCAAGGTTCGCGCAGATCGATTGCCTCAGTGATCGGTTGAGGAACCGTCGAGATCGTCAAAAGCAAATCGCCCCGACTGCAACAGTGCAGCCGGGGCGATTGTGTTTGTGTCGTGCAGGCCGTTGCGTCGTTTAACCGCGTGGGCAACGCCCCGCGCGTCGAGCGGTATGGAAGCTGTTTCGCCTTCGACGCGCGGGGCGTTGCCCA
>JAYTGQ010000235.1:0-6637 GCA_043733345.1 Schlesneria sp. | reverse complement strand
AAGCTGACACTAACCCGAAGCGTAAGCGAGGATGCAACTCACGTCCTCGCTTACGCTTCGGGTTAGTGTGAATTGTGCCATCCTCACCCGCTCGCGGTTAAACGAATCACTCGAACAGCGACGGCGGTGATGTGGGAGTCGGTGCTGGAATGGCAGCGACGGGCTGAGCGAGCAGTGATTCAAAGGCGTCTTCGTCGAGGACTGTCACGCCGAGGTCGCGTGCTTTGGTGAGTTTGCTCCCGGCGTCGGTCCCCGCAACCACGAAGTCGGTCTTCTTCGAGACGCTGCTCGCCGCGCGGCCGCCGTGTTTTTGGATCAGCTCCTGAATCTGATCGCGTGTGAAGCGGGAGAGCGTTCCGGTGACGACCACGGTCTTGCCGAAGAGGACTCCCGCCGCTTTGGCTGCTGCCGTCGCTGCAGCTTCAACCGCGTTGCCCATGTTCAGGCCGAGACTCGTCAGATCGGAGACGATTTGCTGACCGTAGTCGCTCACAAAAAAAGCGCGCACCGATTTCGCGATGACATCACCGACTTCATCGACATGGGCGAGTTCTTCTTCACTGGCACTGGCGATCGCGGACATCGCTCCGAATCGTTCGGCCAATTGCTGCGAGGTCCGCACACCGACGTGTCGAAGATTGAGCGCGGTGAGTAGCCGCCAGAGGGGCTGCTGTTTCGAGGCTTCGATTCCCTCAATGAGGTTTTTGACCGACTTCTCTTTGAATCCCTTCAACGTGAGCAACTCATCGCGGCGATTGGCCAGTCGGTAGATGTCAGCGAAGCTGGTGAGCAGTTTCGTTTCGGTCAGTTGTTCGATCAGCTTCTCTCCCAGCCCATCAATGTTCATCGCGGCGCGGGAGGCGAAGTAGCGGAGGCCCTCGCGCAGTTGAGCCGGACAGTTGGGATTGGGACAGCGGATGTAAACGCCTCCCTCATCCTGTTCGACGGCGGTGCTGCACTCGGGACAGACGGTTGGAAATTCAAAGGGCCGCTGTGAGCCGTCGCGATGATGGGTTTCGACTCGCACGATATGCGGGATGATTTTCCCGGCCTTCTCGACGACGACGCGATCGCCGATCTGAATGTCGAGCCGCGCGATCTCATTGCGGTTGTGAAGGCTCGCGCGCGAGACCGTGGTCCCGGCGATCTCGACCGGTTCGAGGCACGCGACGGGAGTCAGCGCCCCGGTCTTGCCGACTTGAATCAGGATGTCGGCGATGCGTGTTTCGGCCTCGTACTTCTCCCATTTGTAGGCGATCACCCAACGTGGCGACTTGCTGGTCGAACCGAGTTCATTGCGCTGAGCCAGATCGTCCAGCTTGATGACGAGACCATCGACCTCGAAGTCCAGCGTGTGGAGTTCGTCCATGAGTTGATGCGCGGTGGCGAGCGTCTCGTCCATGTTGGAAAGCGTGGCGCAGCGCGGTGGGGTGGGGATGCCCCAACGCTCGACCGACTGCAAAAACGCGCGGTGCGTTCGATAGGTGGTCCCTTCGCTGTAGCCGACGCTGTGTGCGAAGAACCGCAGCTTGCGAGCGGCACATTGTTTCGGATCGAGCAGCTTGAGCGCACCCGCGCAGGCGTTGCGCGGGTTCGCAAACGGAACTACTCCCGCCGCGATTTGTGCGGCGCGCAGTTGAGCGAAGTCGGAGTTGGCGATGTACGCCTCACCCCGGATTTCGATCACGGAAGGCACGTCGTCACCCAGCAGTCTGAGCGGGACGCCGCCCATCGTGCGCGCGTTGTTCGTGACATCATCACCGCGCCGTCCGTCGCCGCGCGTCAGTGCCCGAGTCAAACGGCCATGCTCATAGATCAGCGCCAGTGAGACGCCGTCGATCTTGAATTCAATCGAGTAAGCCGGTTGGACACCGAGGTCTTTGCGCACGTCGGCGTCAAATTTGCGAACGCTCCCTTTGTCACCTTCCTCCGTGTAGACGTTCTCGATCGACAGCATCGGGACGCGGTGTTCGACGGTGACGAAGCCTTCGATCGGCTCTCCCCCGACTTTGCGCGAGGGGCTGTCATCGGAGGCCAGATCGGGATGAGACTCTTCGAGGGCGATCAGCCGCTGCATCAGTGCGTCGTACTCGTAGTCAGTAATCACCGGCGCGGCGTGGACGTAGTACAGGGCGTCGTGGTGACGAATCGTGGCACGCAGTGATTCGATCTCTTCACGGGGTGAAGCGGTCATGGGGAAGCTCACTTGTGAAGCTCGTGGAAGGTTGGCGAAGTCGGGCACCGGGAGAGCCGCAGGGTTCCTCACGGCGCGGGCGAGATGATGATGAGACAGCTCGAACGTGTCGATGCCACCGCTCTCGCGCCGATGATTCGCAGAACGTTCGCGGCCCTTCTATGATCGGCTCGCGACCGGGCACTTTGTTCGGCGTGCGAACACGATGCGACATCGCATCCGCGACACAACGACTTCACACACGCGATAGGACGGTCTGAATGATTACGGTCGGCATGAATTACCATGTGATTGAAGGCAAGCAGCAGGACTTTGAAGATAAGTTTGCCGGAGTGATCGACGCTCTGCGAGCCGCCGACGGGCACACCAGTTCGACGCTGTGGAAAGATGTCAGCGACGGCGCGTCCTATCTCATCACGAGCGAATGGTCGGACGAAGCGGCCTTCCAAACCTTCATCCGCAGCGATGCCTTCCGCGCCGTGACGACGTGGGGCAAGGAGCAGATTCTTTCCGGCCGTCCGCAGCACAAGGTCTACAAGCACTGAGGTGGGCTGAGGGGCTGTGAAGCCTGACGCGCAAGCGAAGGATTGGTCGTCGAGCGTTCTTCGCTTGCGCGTCAGGCTTCGATCTGCGGAGAAGAAAAAGGCCCCTCACCCTAACCTTCTCTCCGCAAGGCCGGGGCGAGGGGACAAGGCACGAGGTAACGCTACTTCGCGGCTGGAGGTTGGCGGCGTTCGAGACGCTGCCGGCGTCGCTCGTCAATTTGTTTGCGACGTTCTTCACGCTGGCGGACGGCTTCGGGAGACGGGGGTTGTTCGAGCTTCTTGAACAACTCGTCCGGGATGGCCTGCTGAATGCCGTCAGGGATCATGGCCTTGATGAACAACGGGGCCAGCTTCCGCGCGACTGCGGTTGCCGCTGGTTCCGGCTTCTTGAGGGCAGGCTCGACGACGGCGGCGGCGGGAACGACCTTGCCATCGGCTGCTCCGAGTCCCGCGTTGAGTTGTGAGCGGTTTCGCTGGCGGCGGGCTTCCAAGTACTCGTTGTAATTCGGCAGGAACCAAGCCTTGGCCGAACCGAGGACCGCTGCCGTCAGAATTGCCGTGTGCGGGTTCTTTGTTTCCAGCATCAATCCGTCCGGCTGTCTCACGACGACGAATGACGAGTCGCGGGCATACGGCAGCAACGCGGCGGCAGACGGAATCGCGAAGGCATCGAGTGGGAAGCCGTTGCTTTGCAGGTGGCTCAGGACCGACTGGCCGTAGAACGGCGCGATCGCGCAGAGAGTTTGTATCGCTCGCTGGCCGTCGAGTGTTCCGAACGCGAGCAACTCGCCAGCGGGTTGCGTGAGCTTCGTGGGCAAAGCGCTGTCGAAACTGGGGCGCTTTGCCGACAGTTGTCGAAAATGGGCCTTCAACGCTTGCGGGTGCAATGCGAAGAGAAGGTGTTCGCCCGTCAGGCTGAAAGACGGTGTCGTCGCGGCTTCGGAGCCAAGTTCCCAACCGACCGTGTTCACGTAGCAGAGCGGATGGCCGAGAAACGATTGCCGCTTGAGTTCGACCGTTTTGCTCTCGACGTTCGGATCGACTTCGGTGGCGAGCGACTCTGCGACCAGCTTCATCAACCGCTCGAACAGCACCTCGGCGAGCTTCGCATCGCGGACTTCGACCGCCACGATCAAGCTCGTCCCGATGAGACCGCCTTCGGAGGGAGAATCGAATGCGGTCCAGAGATCGCCGATCACCGGGTAGATGTCCCGCTCCAAGTTTAGCCCCAACTCCGACTCCAATTGCTTGATCGCTTCGTCGAACACCGCGGCCGATGGGGGAGTCGTTCGGCCGACCAACTCGCGCGCGCCGCGAATGGTCTGCGCGAGATTCAGGCTTCCGGCCGCGACCAGATCGCAGTCAGCGGGAATATGTTTGAGCTGCTCAGGACGGATCGCTGGCCCGCCCGCCAACAGCAACAGACCGTCGGTGCGGCCACTCGTCGTGAGGAACGATCGCTGAACAATGTTTCCGTTTTCAACGCCCGTTCCGATGACGAGCGACTCTAGCGCATCGGCTCCCAAACCACGCAACATCGGCTGGAACAGCACGCCCGCCGGTCCAGCCGCGCGCGTGGCGGTTTCAATCGCTCCCTTCAGATCGAACCAGCCCACCGTCGCCACGCGCGTCGGCGCGACTCGTTTCCAGGCGGCTTGAAACTGGGGACTCGAATCGAGGCCCGGCGCATCGCCCTTCAAGCAGGCCAGAATTTTCGAGACGGTTCCTGCACCGAACCCGATCAGCACACGATCGGCCTCGCGATGAACGGTGAGCTGGATCGCGTCGCCTGTCGTCTTGAATGAGACTTCCTTCAACTGCGGTTGCTTCCCGAGTTCGACTTCAGCCAACTGACCGAACGCTTCGAGCAGCCCCTCCGCATCGCTTCCGGCTGACGAGACCAGTCCAATCCGAAACTGTCCGGTCAACGATTGCCGCTGGAGGACATTGAGCAGCGCCTGATTCGGCGGCAGCGTTTCAAAGCCGAGTGACAGACTGCCGGGATGAGCCGTCAGCAACTTGATCAAGCGGGGCAGGTGCTGTTGCACACGCAATTGGTCTTCGTCCGCATCCGGAACGTCGGCCTTGGAGAGCGCTTGATCGAGAGCCTCAAAGAACGCGACCACTTCCGGATCGGCGGCCAGTCCGTCGATGCCCGCTCCTCCCGGCTGCCCCGCTCCACGACCGGCCCATTCCAAATAGCACAGCGTCTGCTGCGGAGCGGCCTTGAGTAGCGCGGCATCACGCGCGCCAGGCGGCATCCCCAGCAAGCCGCTTCCCCCCAGCAGGACGATCAGCAGTTCGATCAAACTCACGCCCAACATCGGTGTCGCCACCATCGCAAACTCCATTCATCAGCCGAGCGGCTCACGGCATTGTGCGCCTGCAGACTGACAGGCGAGATGGTATCGCCGGTGTAGAAACGCCTCCAGCAACATCGACCAGTAGAGTAGGCACTCGACGCCGAGCCTCCTCTCGAAGTCCGGCTTTTCCGAAAGCCGGACTTCTCTTGGTTTTTCTTTGGGAACGAGTCCTCCCGAAGAGAAGTCCGGCTGACAAAGCTAAGCCGGACTTCAACTCAGCGGGATCGCCAGCGCAGTCGGCTCTCCAGCGGCGACACAGAACTGGTTTTGACCTTCGCTTTCATCTGCCCCTATAATCCGCTCCGCCATTCAACTGCCCATGCGCTGCCATTTGCGAACTGAAGTCGCAGTCGCTGAACTTCATCGCAACTCATCCTCACTCGATCCCATCCAAAGGCCATCGCTGATGAACATCCCTGAAGTCGAAGCCTTTTGTGAGGCGGGTCGAGCGGCGCTGAAGGCCCGCGATCATGCCTCCGCCAACGATGCGTTCGAGAGTGCGATGGCTTTGGACTCGGACTGCATCGACGCCTATGAAGGCTTGGCGACGGTGGCCTATCTCGATGGCGACTTGCCCGAAGCGATCAAGCACTACACCAAGCTCACGATGCTCAAGCCGATGGAAGGCCGGTTCCACACGAACATTGGGGCCATTTACAACCGGCTCGGTGAACACCAGAAGGCGTGCGACGCCCTGCGCAAGGCCATCCAACGAGACAAGAAGTGTGCCGAGTCGTACTACAACTTGGGGATCGCTCAGCGCAAGCTCAAGCAAAACGCGATGGCGGTCTCGGCGTACAAAGAGGCGATTCGGATCAATCCGAGTCTGGCCGAGGCGTATCAAAACCTCGGCAACACGTACGTCGATATGGGCAATTTGCAGATGGCGATCGCCAACTTTAAGAAGGCGTTGGAGATCAAGCCGAACTTCGAGAAGGCGCGTCACGGACTGCAGAGCGCCGAAGCGCTGTTGGTCCAATCCAAGGCGAGCAACAATCCCTTCGGTCGCTTGGTCGATGTGAACGCCAAGTCCGCGACGGCGAAGGTTCCCTCAACGGGTGGTCGCAAACTCAGTGATGAAGAACGGCAGGAAGAGCGCGCCCGCGTGAGGAGCCTCGCGGAAGAGATCGAACGCCTCGCCAAGGGTTGCTTGGAATACCTCAAGCAAAAAATGGAACCCGCCGTGATGGAGGTCGAGCGTGCCACGGCGCAAGGTGCCGGTGCGGCTTACACGCTTCCCGTCGCCGCCGAAACGTTCCGCACGTCGATGTACCAATGGTCCGCGCTGCGCAAGAGCCTCAAACGGAAAGTTCAGGAATTGAAGGCTCACGAAGACTTCATGAACGCCCCCGATGTGAAGCGGTGAGGAGAGTGGGTAATTCCGTAGGGTGGGCTGTGCCCTCCACGCCTTGTTGCAATGCGGTGGGCACAGCCCACCCACACCTTTCAAGGTCTTTGATTGAAACCAAACTGTCGAAAAACGCCTGAAAACCAGCGTTTTTTGACGGCGATGGCATAATCGGTCCAGTGTCACG
>JAYTGQ010000234.1:0-6639 GCA_043733345.1 Schlesneria sp. | reverse complement strand
CGTGCAACTGCTGATCGACTACTGCGGCGCGTGCGAGCGGATTCGCACTACGCCGCTCCCGTTCGCTTATGCCGTCCATCTGCGCCGGGCACTGATCGCCTATTGCTTCTCGCTGCCGCTGGCGCTCGTCCAAAAGTACGGCTGGGAAACGGTGCCAGTGACGCTGATGATCGCCTACGTCCTGTTCGGCATCGAAGAAATTGGCGTCGAGATCGAAGACCCGTTCGGCTCGGATGTAAACGACCTGCCGCTGGAAAAAATCTGCGCGACGATCGAAGACAACCTGCGTGAGATCGCCAACAGCGTTCATCCAGAGTCGTCCGATCCGGCTGCCTTCGTTTGAATTCCAGCGGCCCCCGTTCGGCCTACTCAGCACCTCGCGCGTCGGACAATTACTCGAACAACCCGTAGCCCGTGCTTCGTGGTTCGAGAAAACAAAAGTGCGATTTGTCCGCACGCTCGACACGGCGTGCCGCCGGTGTCACTTCCTCCGTGACCTCGTGCATTCCCACACTACGCGGTTTCACAAGAGGAGTTGAAGAACGGCGTCTTCGGTTTTGTTCTGCATCCGTGCCCCGGCTTTGCCATCCGTGCTATTAACGTTTTGTTTTTTCGCCGGGCGCGAAGATTTCCGCACTATCACCCAGTGATCCTCGCTGCCGGAGAAGCTTGTCATTAGCCCACTTCATCCACGAACGGCCGTCAGAAGACCTCAACAAGAAAATGGTGGACAAGAAGATGAAAGCGAGGTCCAGATGTTTCCTCTTATCTTCTTGTCCGCCATCTTCTTGTTCCTTTTGGTTGCGGCTCCGCCGCGCTGGGCTATTTCATGAACATCCAAGTAGCACGGATGGCAAAGCCGGGGCACGGATGAAAGCCGGAAGCATCCCGCAAAAAACATCACGCGGCGTCTTGGCCGTCGAGCAACTCTTGAATGACGCGCACGAGTTCCGGGTACTGGAACGGCTTCTCCAGAAACCGCTCGCGCTGGTTGGTGACGACGGGGCGATGCGTGCCGATCAAGACTCGTGGCGAGGACTGCCAAGCGGCGGTTGCCAGTTGCGCATCCGGCTGGCCGTCGAGGTCGATCACGACAACTTCGGGCCGCGACGACGAGGTCGTTTGAGACGCATGAAGCTGGTTGCGGCGGCGTCCGACCGAGGTGCCTTGCGGTTCGAGGACCGCTCTGAGAACCGTCTCGGTGTCGGAGGATTCATCGATCACGAGTACGCGCGGCGATAAGTTCACTCGGCCGTCCTTGCCTAACAGGTGGGAGGCGACCTGCGTGGCAGATCGCCTTCAAATAGACCCGCCAATCCTTCGGCGGGTCGTTGAGGGCCGGGACTCTAGTGGGAAGGGAAAAATGTGTCAAAACCAAGTTTCCGCCGCGTGAACCAGAACGCCAAAGCCCTCGCGCGGTCCGCGATCAGACATCTGAGCGGGGCGGCGTCAGCCCCCCGGTTCTTGGGCGTAAGCCCGCTTTGGAAGAATCGGGGGGCTGACGCCGCCCTGCTCGGAAACCTCGCTCCTTGTGCCGCGTGAGGCATGAAGACCTCACGCTTCCGCTCGCTGAGAATTACACACCAAACGAAAAAAGCCCCGGCTGTGGTGACAACCGGGGCTTCTCGTTTCAAGTGTCAATCGTTTACTTCAAGCGGCCGCTGGCCATCAGCTTGCTGGCGTTGCCGGCTTGGCCGAACGAGATCATGCGGGCCATGCAGACCTGCTTCATCGCTTCGCGGGCGGGCTTGAGATAGTCGCGGGGATCGAACTTCTCTGGCTCCAATTGCAAGACCTTGCGGATCGCGCCGGTGATCGCCATGCGGCAGTCGGTATCGACGTTGATCTTCCGCACACCAAACTTGATCCCACGTTGAATCTCTTCGACGGGGACGCCGAACGTCTGCTTCATCTTGCCGCCGAACTGGTTGATGATGTCTTGCAGGTCTTGCGGCACCGACGAGCTGCCGTGCATCACGAGGTGCGTGTTCGGCAGACGGCGGTGAATCTCTTCGATCCGCTTCATGGCAAGGACTTCGCCGGTTGGCTTCGCGTCGAACTTGTAGGCTCCGTGGCTGGTCCCGATCGCGACGGCGAGGGCATCGACCTTGGTGGCCGCGACGAATCGCTCGGCCTCTTCGGGGTCGGTCAGCAGTTGATCGTGCGAGAGCTTGCCGGACGCTCCGTGACCGTCTTCCGCTTCGCCTTCGCCCGTGTCGAGCCGACCGAGGCAACCGAGTTCGCCTTCCACGGAGACGTTCCGCGCGTGAGCCAATTTGACCACTTCCAGCGTCACGGCGACGTTGTAGTCATAGTCGGCGGGCGACTTGCCGTCCTCCATCAGCGATCCGTCCATCATCACCGAGGTGAAGCCGTTATCCATCGCGCTGATGCAGGTGGACGGGCTGTTGCCGTGGTCCTGGTGCATGACGATCGGAATCTGCGGATAGAGTTCAACCGCTGCGAGCATCAGGTGACGGAGGTAGTTGTCCTGCGAGTACGACCGCGCGCCGCGCGACGCCTGCACGATGCAAGGCGAGTTCGTCTCCTTGGCCGCCTCCATGATCGACTGAATTTGTTCCATGTTGTTGACGTTGAATGCGGCCACGCCGTAGTTGTTTTCGGCGGCGTGATCGAGCACGGTGCGAAGTGGAACCAAAGGCATCGTCAAATCTCCCGACAGAATTCTGTCTGCATATCGAGGTCTCGCGCCACAGGCCCTCCACGCTGGAAGAACTGCCGGTCGCGATGAAAAACTGAGCGCCGGGCAAGAGGTTAACGGGTGAGTCCCCGCTCGGCAAAGTCATCGCTCTGAAACCGCCCTCACCCACGAGCCATTTTTGATCCGAACGTGGTGCAATGTGACGGACGTATAGTGTGGCTGGGGCTGAGTCTTCAACGCACTGTACTACTCACGTTTTGTTTCTTTGCCGGGCGCGCAGAATTTCGACAGACCAGATTAGGCAAAATGATGAAGCACAGAATCATCAAGCCGGGCGGTCGGTCTGCTTGCGGGCCTCTTCCCTCATTCTGTGCTTCATCATTTTGCCGTTCCAGTTCGCGCTGCGTTGGGTTGCGGGTATCCCGCACTGTGTTTTTGAGTGACCACCAATTAGCGACTGCGCCCGGTTCGGCCCTCACGATGGCTCACACCGACGGATCTGTGATATACCGCACGCGGCGGTTAATGAGACCTCTCTTTGAAAAACGGGCCGTCGCCCAATGGCACTTACTTTGATCAAATAACCCGCAGCGTGAGCGAAGGAAACAAGGGAAACGCCTCTTGTGATCGCCCTCGCTCACGCTGCGGGTTGGTAAAGTAAGTGCCATTGGGTCGATGCCACCCCGCTCGGAAATGTCTCACGGTTGGCTGCGAGAGGTGTCAACACCTCGAAATGGATCGTGATGACTTCGATGTTTTGGAGCGTACCGGTTGATGAACGAGATCGTTCGCATTCTGTGGTTCGAGACATGGTGGTCGTGGGCGCGATCCGACAGTGAGCCGTACCTATGGACCGACCTCGCGTGTCGTGGCTTCAATTTTGTTGAGGCCGCAGCGTGGTTCGTCTTCGCGGGACTGGTTGCTCGCCGCTGGTGGCATCTTCATCGGTCGAGGCTTGAACTGGTTTACGCCCTCGCGTTTGTCCTGTTCGGTGTCTCAGACTTGATCGAGGCGTGGCGGCTCACCTCGTGGTTGCTCTGGTGGAAGGGAGCCAACCTCGCGGCTTTGTTTTGGCTCCGCAGAACCGTCTTGCGCCAACACTATCCCGAGGCACGATTGTTTTGACGGGCCAGAGGGTCGGACGACGAGGCTGCCTCACCGTTTGGTGAGTCTCAAATTGGTCTTCATCGAGAGTCAGACTTTTTCTCAGTGCCTCAAGAATGTCTGGAAACAACAAGCGATGCCGATGATGCCTTTTCTATTGGTGCTGGCCAGCTATCTTGCCGGTTCGATCCCGTTCGGGCTGCTGATCGGTTTGGCCGTCAAAAGAGTCGATCTGCGTCAGCACGGCAGCGGCAACATTGGAGCGACCAATGCCGGGCGAGTTCTCGGCAAGAAGTGGGGCTTGATCTGCCTCGGCCTAGATGCACTGAAAGGGCTGCTGCCGGTGTGGCTGCTGCCGAAAATGTTGTTTGATGCGGCCGATCCCTCTCTGTCACATTGGGCAGTGCTGGCAGGAGTCTCAACCATCGTCGGCCACATGTTTTCGTGCTGGCTGGGCTTTCGAGGTGGCAAGGGAGTGGCGACATCGCTCGGCGTGGTCTCGATGCTTAGCCCGCTGGGAATGCTGGTGGCGGCGATGACGTTCTTGGGAAGTTTCGCGGCGTGGCGCATCGTGTCGCTCAGTTCGATGCTCGCCGCAGTGGCCTTCAGTGCCTATCAAATGGCGACACTGAAGCCGTCACCGTTCGCAGCCGACTCGTGGAGCCTAGGGCTGTTCGCGATCGCGGTCCCGCTGCTGATCGTGTTTCAACATCGAGCCAACCTGCGCCGGTTGCTCAAGGGCGAAGAGTCACGCTTCAGTTCCAAGCGGGAAGCATCGCCACCAAACGCAAGCTGACCGTCGCGCCGTCAGCAGACTTCGACCTCGTTCATCACGAGTGCATCATCGGCAACTTCCATCGCCGCGTGCGTGACGAGTTGCTTGTTGTAGTAGGTCGAGGTGCGTCCCGAGATGATGACGCAGCCATCCACGTAGTGAATCCGCAGTCCTCGAACGCGACTGCCAGTGCGAGACAGGATCGACTGTTCAACCTGCTCTACCAAGAAATCGGAACCGGGGGCGAGCAACGTAGCACTCATGAACATCCTCCTTGAAATGTAGAGACCCCGCATGAGATGGCTAAGCCTTCTCGTGGTACAGCGAGGCTGGAAACGGTTCGAGATCGAAGCTCGAACTGGAAACGCAGGCTGGAACGGTAACTGAAAGCGAACAGAGTGAATAGCAAGCAGAGCAAGTGACAGACGGCTTGAAGAAAGACCTCTTGAGATGAACCGTCCCTTGCAAAGCGGCATCCCTGCACTGCTCTGAACGTCCCTGTTACACTCACTGTGATGGATTGTGAGGACTGTGGAGTTGCCATCGTAAGGCAGTCACGACCCCTCAATGCGGCGACAAAGTACCGATCTCCGGTCCAGACCGTCAAAACAAATTTTCGTGAACGGGGAAGTTTGTTAGAGATTGGCCGATCACAAAACAGTCCGGCTGACGAGGCGGTCTGGGTAAGACGGCGTCAATCAAACCTGCTCAACGAGGATCTCCTTCATGCAAGAAGACTCACTTCAGTTTCTCAAAGACTTGCTGCACGCTCCGAGTCCTTCCGGTTACGAACGGCCCGTGCAAGATGTGGTGCGTCGATTTGCGAAGGGCTTCACGGACGAGGTGAAGACCGACTGGCATGGCAACGTGGTGGCGGCGGTCAACCCGACTGGCTTCCCACGCATCATGCTGGCCGGACATTGCGATCAGATTGGCTTGCTGGTCAAGCACATTGACGACAAGGGTTACTTGTGGGTTCATGCGATTGGAGGCTGGGATCCGCAGGTTCTGATTGGTCAGAACGTGCAGGTCTGGACGAAGTCCGGTCCCGTGGCGGGAGTCATCGCGCGGAAGCCCATTCACCTGCAATCGCCGGAAGACCGCAAAGTGGTCCCCGAGATCAAAAACCTGTGGGTCGATATCGCCGCGCAGGACGGCAACGAAGCGCGCGAGTTGGTGGCCATCGGCGATCCGATCACGGTCACGCTCGGGTTTCGTGAGTTGCGGAACGGCTTTGCATCGGCGCCGGGAATGGATAACAAGGTCGGCGTATGGACCGTGATGACGGCGGCCGAACGAGTCGCACGCAGTAACCCGAAAGCGGCCGTGTTCGCGGTCTCGACCGTTCAAGAAGAGATCGGTCTGCGTGGCGTGCAGACCAGCGCGTTCCAGATCGACCCGCAACTCGGGATCGTCGTCGATGTCACACACGCGACGGACTGCCCGACGATTGATGAAACTCAGTATGGACGGATCAAGGTCGGCAAAGGCCCGGTGCTGTATCGCGGTCCCAACGTGAACCCGGTCGTGTTCGAGCGACTCGTGGAACGAGCGGCCTCGGCCGAAATCCCCGTTCAAATCAACGGTCTGGCCTCGGCGGCCAGCAACGATGCGGCTCAATTGCAACTGACACGAGGTGGCGTGGCAACGGGACTCGTCTGCATCCCGAACCGGTACATGCACAGCCCGGTCGAAGTGGTCTCGCTGAACGATCTCGATCAAGCGGCAGAACTGATCGCCCGGTTCTGCCTGTCAGTCGATGCGTCGAGTGACTTCACGCCGTGATCGAGATCACCTGTCATCTGCGAGATCTCTCGCACTGAAGAATCGCTGCGGTCGAGCGCCCGGCTGATGAAGTGAAAGTCACCGAGCGGCCGCAGGCAACCCGCGAAACCGTATCCGGCATTGAGGACGTACAGGCCGATCACCAAGACCGCGATGAGGCCGACTGGGGACGGAACTGTCGGTTGAAGGGTTCTCACTTCCACGGCGATGTCAGTCCGCCACCGACTTAAAATTGCCACCGCGCAGCACCTTGCGGTTCACAATCCCGAACACAGGCTCGATCTGGCCCGAACACAGGCTCGATCTGGTTCAG
>JAYTGQ010000233.1:0-2350 GCA_043733345.1 Schlesneria sp. | reverse complement strand
ATCGGACTCGGTCAGGAAGTGTTGTTTTGTTGTTTGGCCTGTTGATTCTGACCGAGGAATTGGCGTCTTTCGGGGGTGAGGTTCCACGGAAGGAAGGGTGTGATGTCGGTGGGAGCCTGACCGTCGTTGTTGGCACAGGATTCGAGATACCACGTTAGCCACAAGCGTGGATTCAGTCCGCCACGAGTGAGCGTGGCGAACAGCGAGAAGAGCATCGCCGCCAATTGGCCACACCACAGGGAACCCGACCCGTAATAGTTTTTGCGGCCGACGGCGGGACCCCGATTCGCGCGTTCCGAAGCATTGTTGTCCAGCGGGATGCGGAGGTCGTCCAGGAAGCGAGTCAGACCGGACCAATGTTCTTGCAGGCTCGTCAGCGTCTTTCGGCAAGGTTCGCGGAGTTGCGGCTGGGCCAGTTCCGATTCGGCTTGCCACTTCATCGCGGCGATGCTCTGACGAACGGCGGCATCGGCCGCTTGATGTTCGGCGCTGCCTGGGTTGTGAGCAAGCCGCTGACGTTGTTGCCGATAGAGTTCGCGGATGCGTAGGAGCCAAGCCAGCGCCCAAGGCTTCAATTCGTCCCAACCCTTGCCGACATCGACGAAGTCGCGGCGGACGTGCGCCCAGCAGAAGACGAGGATCACATGACCGAGTTTCACCTGCGCCATGGCCTGATAGGCCGAGTATCGATCGACCATGAGCACGACGCTGGCGTCGGCGGCGAAGTGGCCTTCGGGGACGTCGTGGCTGCGCGTCGGGTCGAGGCGGAATACCACCGTGTCCTCGGTGAGGAAGACCCACAGCCACCAGCGATGGCCGACCTTCCCTTCTTGTTCAATGAAGACCAACCAACGAGTTTCGTCGGCCTGCGCGAAACCGGCCTGCGCACCGTGTGCCAACAGGGCGTCGTAGACCGGCTGGAAGAGCGGTTGGAGCCGCTGCATTCCGCTGTTCACCGTGCCCGGCGCGAGGTCCAGCCCGAGAAGCCGCCAGTCTCCCAGTTGCCGTTCGACCGGTTGATGGCTAAAGAATTTGCCGAGCAAAATCTCGACCCAGACTGAGACACCGAGCAGTCCTTTCGGAATCAGTTTCGGCGGTGGCGGCGCGACGAGAGTTCGCGAACCGGAACACTCGCACGTCCGCTGATAACGCCGCCGTCGAAACCGTCGTCGATACGCCCGGACCTCGATTTCGAGTTGTTCCGAATCTTCCGTGTCACTCGGCGTACAGGACTTGCCACACTGGGGGCAAACGCGGCGGTCAGCCGGTAACTCGATCAGCTCGTCCACCACCGGCAGATGATCGTAGCATCGTCGTTGGGGACCAGGGCGACCTTTCCGTTGGCCACGCGGTTGCGGTGGGGAACCGTTTTCATCGGTTTCACCCGGAAGGTGATTGGTGCGATCTGGCGAAGTCGAGTGCTCACTCTTCTGGCCAAACAAGCGGGCTTGGAGTTGACGGTTCTCGCCCCGCAACTGCTCGACTTCCGCTTCGAGCTTGCCGATCCGCTCCACGGCACGGGCATGCTGCGACTTCCAAAAACCGGCATTCTGTCGCAACTCCAGATTCTGCCGCCGAAGAGTCGCATTCTCACAACGCAACTCCGCATTCTCGCGACGAAGATCCGACACTTCCTGACGGAGCGATACGACTTCCCGACGCAGATCCTGGAATGCCTCCAGCAACTCCGTCGAATCCTCGACCACATGACTATCGAAAAGCTCTCCGTTCATAACGGGCAAGCTTGTAATCACGATCGAATTTCACTGCGAGATCAATTTTGTCGGCGCAACGGGTTCGACAAAGGTTTACCAAATGCCGGCTTGATTGAGGCCTGAAATGGGGTAAAAGTCTTTGCTTGGGTTCATCGGAGCCAAACCGTGGTCGAAGATCTCATGATACAACATCCGATTGACCCCGAACGGGTCTACCTCACGGGATTGTCGATGGGGGGCTTTGGCTGTTGGTCGTTGGCGGCGAAGGAACCAAATTTGTTCGCTGCGGTGGTGCCAATTTGTGGAGGCGGCAATCCGACATGGGCAAAACGTCTGATCGACGTACCGATCTGGGCCGTCCACGGAGACGCCGATGAAACGGTGCCCGTGAAGCAATCGCGAACGATGATCGCAGCGATCCGCGAGGCCGGTGGCCAGCCGATTTATACCCAACTCAATGGAGTCGAACACGACAGTTGGACGCAAACCTACCGCGACCCGTACGGGGTGCTCAGTTGGATGTTCGAGCAGCGGAATGAAAGAGCATACGCCGAACCCCCGTAACGAGACTGAGGCGGGAGTTCAATTTTTCGGTATCATCAGTGATTCGCGACGGCCCGTGACCACCAATTCCT
>JAYTGQ010000232.1:0-6660 GCA_043733345.1 Schlesneria sp. | reverse complement strand
CCGGATCGACCGATAGCATCCTGCGGGTGACAACGTTTTTCTCACGAGGACGCTCTGATGCTGACGCTGCTCGACGCCAACCGCCGTTACAACCGCCGTGAGATGCTGCGCGTCGGTGCCTTCGGTGCCGGGGCGTTTGGCGTGGTCAACGGCTTCACCAACAAAGCCTTCGCCGCATCGCGGGGACTGCCGATCACAGACAAGTCGGTCATCCTCCTCTTCCTGCACGGCGGGCCGAGTCAGATCGAGACCTTTGATCCGAAGATGACCGCGCCGGTTGGAATCCAGAGCGTCACGGGTGAGATTCAAACCGCGATCCCCGGCGTGACGTTTGGTTCGTCGTTTCCCCAACTGGCTCAGCGGGCGAATCGGCTGAGCATCGTCCGATCCTTCACGACGGGCGATGGCAATCACGACATCAAGCCGGTGGTCGGCAAAGACACGTCTGGCGCGAATGTCGGTTCGCTGTATGCGCGAGTGGCGGGTGCGAACCGGCCCGTCTCGGGAATGCCCACCAACGCGATGCTCTTTCCACAGTCGGTCGATTCAACCACAGGACCGGCCATCACGTCGTTCGGCAAGTTTGAATCGACAGGGTTGCTGGGGAATGGCTACTCGCCGTTCGTGCCCGGTGCGGGAGGTGACCTGCAACAGAACCTCGAACTGCGAGTCCCCGTGGATCGGCTTGGTGATCGACGAACATTGTTGTCGGAACTTGATCGCCAACGATTCAAGCTCGACGACCGAGGCCGTTTGGAAAGTGTTGATCCTCTGCACGAGCAAGCCTTCAGCACGTTGCTCGGGGGAGTCGCGGGGGCCTTCGATTTGTCGAAGGAAGACCCGGCGACGATTGCCCGGTACGACACGGCTCCGCTGGTCCGGCCCGATCAGATCGACAAGAAGTGGAACAACTACAACCACTACGTCGACAACGCGAAGGCCCTCGGCAAGCTGCTGCTGTTGGCGAGGCGACTGTGCGAGGCGGGCTGTGGCTTCGTGACCGTGACGACCAGTTTCGTGTGGGACATGCACGCCGACGTGAACAACGCGACGGTTGAGGAGGGGATGCGGTACATGGGTCCGCCGCTCGACCACGCGATCTCGGCGTTCCTCGACGATGTCGCCTCGCGCGGGCTGAGCGATAAAATCATGCTGGTCGCCACGGGCGAGATGGGTCGCACGCCGCGCGTGAACAAAAACGGAGGCCGCGACCACTGGGGCAACCTCGCCCCGCTGCTCCTCTCGGGCGGAGGCTTCAAAAATACAGGCCAGGTCATCGGCCAATCGACCCGCGACGCGGCGGAACCCTCTTCGGACCCGATCCGCATCAAACACCTCGTCGCCACGATGCTGCAACGCCTCGTCGATCCGGGCGAACTCCGCCTCAACCCCAGCATCCCGAAAGAAGTCCTCGCCGCCGCATCGGCCGAGCCGATCATGGGGTTGTGAATCAATGTAGGGTGGGCTGTGCCCACAAATTGTCCGGTTCAACATTGGTGGTGGGCACAGCCCACCCTACGGAACTGTGAGACGAAAGTTGCCAAGCATGCGCGATAGGGTTCCACACACCATCGGAGATTGTGATGCCGTTGTTTTGCTGGGATGATGAGGAAGGCGGTAACGTCGAACACATCGCGGAGCATGGCTTGACTGTGGACGATGTGGAACACGCGTTTGAGTACGTCATCAGGTTCACAACGAGCCGGTCAACCAAGCGACCTGCACTGTTCGGGTATGCTCAGGACGGACGAACGATTTTCGTGGCCTACGACACGGAAGAGGACGACGACGGCAACGAGGTCATCTTTGTCACAACCGCATTTGAAGTGGGAACCCCTTGAGATGAAAACAAAACCAAACTTCTCTGCCGAGCGCCTAGCGGCGCTACGAAGCAAGCACGCGGAACTCGCTCGGGCGACGGATGCCGACCGACCGGCCATCGAGCAGGAGTGGCAAGATTTCGTACAAGAATTGAAAGACTTTGCCGCGCGGCACTCAGCGGAGATCGACGATTACCGGACCCGACACAATCTGGGATCGACCGCCGAGGTCTTGGAGATCGCGATCCAACGCCTGTTTGCCTCCGAAGCCTGATGTTTCCGGTCGGGTGTGTCGTCGAACAGCAGAGGAAGCGTTCCCATGAAACACCTCGTCGCCACGATGCTGCAACGCCTCGTCGATCCGACCGAACTCCGCCTCAACCCCAGCATCCCCCGAGAAGTCCTCGCCGCCGCATCGGCCGAGCCGATCCTGGGGTTGTGAAAAGAACGTGTGGCTGGGGGCTCGAAGACTCGACCCCAGCCAACCAGCTCAAGTTGAACGTGAAGGGACAAGCGTGCGTGAATTGATGCAGGAAATCAAACTGAAGACTTGGGCAGAGTTCCAACAACAGCTTCAAGAATTGAGTGATCCAACTCGGGCGGCTGACACTCGTGCGGGGCATGTCTCGGAACCGCTGTTCCGTGGGCAGTCGTGCGCAAAACGCAAGCTCAAAACAACACTTGAGCGATGGGCAGGAGAGGAGGTCAGCCTCGATAAATATTACCAGATCATATCTCGCGTGAAGCCCGAAATCGAAACTCGCACGGGGCGGACATGGCAAATACCTACAATTGAGGAGTATGTAAATAATGATTTAAGGAATACTGGTGATTATCCGCTTCCCAAAGACTTGTGCGAATACCTCGTCTACCTGAGACATCATGGTTTCCCTTCGCCATTTCTGGACTGGACTGTTTCACCGTACATCGCTGCCTATTTCGCGTTCAGTAACCCTCGTCAAACGGAAAATGTGGCAATCTATGTTGATCGGGTATCCGCAGGGCCCATGCCACCTCAGTTTGGCAACGAAGCAACGATGATTTGCAGGCTGTCACGACATGTGAAAAGTCATCCTCGTCACTTTCTCCAACAGAGTCAGTACACTGTCTGCTTCAAGGGGCTTGGTGCCGAGCGGAAATATGAACGTCACGACACTGCCTTTCATGTCGGATATACGAATCGTAGCCCGCTTTTGAAGTTGATACTTCCGGGAAGTCTGCAACAGGAAGTGTTGAAGTATCTGCAATGCCATAACATCACGGCATATTCTCTTTTCGGTTCGGAAGACAAGCTTATGGAAAGCCTTGCAATTAGCGAGTTTGTCTTGAAGAAATGAATCTTGCCGATGCGATGTGGTCGTCTCTAGTTAGTCAAGTTATCCGCCGCGTGCTTATGGCTGCGAATCGAGACGTGAACTGCATCTCACACCTACACAACTGAAGTGCATTGGAATTGAAACCATGAAAATGAATACTCGTTTCGGTTTGTTCGGATTGTCTGTATGCGTAGTTGCAGGGTGTGGAAAGACAACGCCACCAACCCCAGCGGTACCTCCATCGCCGCCATTCGTGGCAGAGAAGGCAATCACACCTCACCTGAAGGCCGACGAAAAGGCACCGCCGCAAATACCGCCGGAGAAGACTGTCCCTTTGGCAGATGACCCAAAGAACATTGAAGGCTACGGACAAACGCGTTGGGGCATGACTGAAAAGGAGGTCTTGATGGCTGAAGCTCAGCGAGTTGAAAGGCTGGACGAGCCTATTGTTTTTCATAAATGGACGGCCACTCTCGGGATCAAAATGGTTGAGATCGAGTACGACTCGTATGAAGTGTTGTTCCTCTTTGATGACACGGACCACAAGCTGGCGCAAGTGAATTTGAAATGTCTCGATGAAAATAATCAGTTGTTGAATGGTCGAAGATTTGTGTCATTGGAAAAACTTCTCACTGAAAAGTACGGGCCACCCACATTCGCAACAAACGGAAAAGGCGAATCCAATGAGAGCAATAACTCTAGAGCTTCATGGAAGCTAGCGAAAACGACTGTCGAACTTCGGCACTCTCATTCCGGAGGCTTTAGTGATCTCACCGTAATTTATCGGCCCGTTGAAGCGAGTAAGAAGGCGTCAAACGATCTGTAGGTACGCAGACCGCAAGGTGTAGGGCGGGGTGGCCCGGCTTCTTTTGCGACCGATTTTGCGTTGGGCGTGCCACTGCTTCGGAGTCCTCGGAGAAGCAGTGCCGATGGGGGATGACTTCGCGAAGAACACTGCTTCTCCGAGGACTCCGAAGCAGTGGCACGGCTGGTTGGCACTCCCGTGAATCGTTGCCTGTCCTGCGGGGCTTCCCTACGATGGCGCATAGCAATTCTCCCGTCGGCAAAGGAACACCATGTCACAGGCTACGCTGGAAGAACGGATGTCGCGGGTCGAGCAGTTGTTGGATCAGTTGCTTAAAACGAAGCCACTGAAGTCGGAACAGCCCGGGCGGGACGACTGGCAACAGACGTTCGGCATGTTCGCGGGTGATCCGGTCATGAAGGAGATCATTGACGCCGGTCAGCGCGTTCGCGAGGAGGACCGGCGGCAGGTGACGCCATGATTGTCCTCGACACCAACTACGTCTCGCTGTTTCAGTACCCCGACGATGAACGCGCGATTGCCCTGCGCGAGCGGCTCGCGGAATCCTCGGATCGGGACATCGTGACCACCGCCATCACGGCCGAAGAACAGATGCGCGGTTGGTTGAGTGCGATACACGCCCAGCGCGAGGTCCACCGGCAGGTCATGTACTACGACCGTCTGGTGGGACTGTTTCGCTTCTTCGCCGGTTGGCGGATTCTCCCGTTTGATCAGGCGGCGGCTGACGAGTTTCAGTCGCTGCGCGCCAGTCGAGTCCGCATCGGGACGATGGACCTCAAGATTGCCGCCATTGTTCTCACACAGAATGCCACATTGTTGTCGAGCAATCTGCGAGACTTTGAACAGGTTCCGGGGCTGCAAGTCGAGGATTGGCTCACAGGTTGAATGAACAAGCGATGGATCGGGCGTCGTGGGCGATCAGCTCACTCTGCATGTCATTCCTCGTCGGCGTCGTCCGAGTCCTGCATGGGGATTTCGGGAATGTGGTTGAAGGCGATGCGGGTGGGGGCGGCACCTTCGGCACCGTGCATGCCGCCGAAGAAAACCGCGTTGTCGCCGAACTTGCCGTTGAGTTGGTCCATGATGTGGGCGAGTTCGGTCAGCTTGCGGTCGTCCTCGAACAGCGACTGGGCGACGTTGTATTGCGGCATCAGATCGCCCAAGACCACGCCCACCTTGAGCAACTTCCCCGGTGGACGGCGATCCCACAGCGGGCCGAGTTTGCGGATCAGTGTGAGCGTGTCCTGACAGGGCGTCAGCTTCACTCGTTCGTGCCAGCCCTCGCGCCCGAGGTACGAGACCGACAGCGTGATTGAGTTGGTCCAGTAACCGATGCGTCTCAACCGCGCGGCCGCCTTGTGGAGCAGTCGGATCACCACGGCGCGCGCGGCGGGGGCGTTCCTCAAGTTGGGAGGTAGCACATGCGAGTGACCGACCGACCGGTGATGAGAGCGCGGTTCGGGAACGTCTTCACCGCGCAGTCGCTGCCACCAGCTTTGGCCGACCAGTTCGCTGTTCCATAGGCGGGACATTTCCGACTTGGACAACCGGCAGAACTGCTCCACGGTCGTAATGCCGCTCGTCCGCAATCGAGCCTCCATGCGGCGGCCGATCCCTGAGAAGTCGGTCAGCTTGAGCGAGAACAATCGCTCGGGAAGTTCCTCACGCCGGATCGTGGTCAAGCCGTCGGGCTTCTGTAAATCAGCAGCCAATTTGGCGAGCAGGCGGTTCGGCCCAAGTCCAATCGAGCACTTCATCCAGGCACCCGCGCGCTGGCGGATCGCCGCCTTGATGTCTCGGCAAATCGTCAGGGCGGCGGCGGGTTCGCGATCCGGGCCTCGCAACTCGCAGACCATCTCGTCGATCGACAGTACCGCGGTCACGGGGAGACACGACTCGACCGCCTCGACGATCTTGTGGTGAGTCGCCACGTAGAGCGTGGTCCGGGCTTCGACGAGTTCAATGTCGGGGCAAAGCCTGCGTGCGTCGCGGACCAGCGTGCCGGTTTTGACTCCGCAGGCTTTGGCTTCGTAGCTGGCAGCGATGCAGCAGGTGGTCTCGGCCATGAGCGACACCACGCCGACGGGACGGCCTCGCAGTTCGGGTCGGTTCTGCTGCTCGACCGACGCAAAGTACGAGTTCATATCGACGAGCAAATAGTGGAATGCCATCAGCCACAGTTCCTGAAACGGCGTCGCCGACCAATCGTGCTTTGAGCCAATGATGAATTGGCGGAGTGGCGAACACTTCGGGCGCACGGCGTGGTCTGCCACTCCCAAATCTTCCCAAGGACTTTCAAAAACAGGCTCTCCGCCATTCTTGTTGAAAATGGTGTCCCGTGAGCGGCATGGCGCTAGCCGCCGGTCGTTTTCGCCTAGACCGGCGGCTATCACTCAAGCATCCAACACAAATGGCGGAGAACCCAAAAACATCTTGGCGGAGACCAGTCAAATTCACCCCACAGCGACACTTGCGGATTGGCTGTCATCCGCCAGACGGGAGTTTGTGCCAGATGTCCCAAGTCTTCTGGTTCATCCGAGGTTTTGGGGGGATTGCGGGTTCAGGACCGATGTGAGCCATCGTCGGTTTTCATCCCGCGGGGATCACAGCCATTAGCCGGGGGTTGAGCGTCCGCGACACCCCCGGAAGCGTTCGGTCAAAATGCTTTGCATCCTGAAGGGATGCCAGCACGGTGCAA
>JAYTGQ010000231.1:0-6664 GCA_043733345.1 Schlesneria sp. | reverse complement strand
TGCTGTAAAATGCGCTCCATCGCTCATGCCCGACAAATATCATCTTGAGCGGAAGTCAGGCAATGCCAATGGGACATTTTTTATGGGACGGGCCATATTCCAAATTGCGTCAACGCTGAATACGGGCCGAGCCACCCTTGGCGAAAGCTTCCACTTGTTCGACGGTGGACATCGTGGTGTCGCCGGGGAAGGTGGTGAGCATTGCGCCGTGTGCCCAGCCGAGGCGGAGGCTCTCGTCAGGGGATTTGCCTTTGAGTAGGCCGTAGATGAAGCCGGCCGCGAAGCCGTCACCGCCGCCGACCCGATCGACGACATCGAGATGACAGGTCGGAGCCTGATACGTCTGGCCTTCAACCCAGCAGACGGCACTCCAGTCGTGGCTGTTCGTTGTGTGAACCTCACGCAGGGTCGTCGCCACGACCTTCACGTTGGGAAGCTGCTTGGCGACATCACCCATCATGCCGAAGAAGGCGGTCGGGTCGATCTTCGACTTCGACTCGACATCCGGCCCCTTCAAGCCGAGTCCCTTCTGCAGGTCCTCTTCGTTGCCGACGAGGACATCGACGTGTTCGCAGATGCGGCGAAGCGTCGCTTGAGCCGTCTCCAATCCGCCGGAGATCTGCCACAGCTTCGCACGGAAGTTCAGGTCGAGCGAGGTTACGGCCCCAGCCGCCTTCGCGGCCTTCATCCCTTCAATCACGAGTTCGGGCGTTGTCTTCGACAGAGCGGAGAAGATGCCGCCGCTGTGGAACCAACGGATGCCGCCCGCGAAGATCGACTTCCAATCGAAGTCGCCCGGCTTGAGCTGTGCGGCGGCTTCGTTGCAGCGGTTGTAGAACACGACGGGCGCACGCACGCCCTTGCCCTGATCGCTGAAGACCGTCGCCATGTTGGGACCGGTCACACCGTCGTGTTCGAAGTGCTTGTAGAACGGCTTCACGCCCATCGCGCGGACTCGTTCGGCGATCAGGTCGCCGATGGGATAGTTCACCATCGCGCTGGCCACGCCGGTGTTCATGCGGAAGCAGTCGGACAGATTCGCCGACACGTTGAACTCACCCCCGCTGACGTGAATCTTGCACTCGGTTGCCTTGCGGAACGGGATGATGCCGGGGTCGAGTCGATGCACGAGGGCACCGAGCGAGAGAAAGTCCAAGGTGCCGGTTGACGGGATGTTCAGCATGAGATTCCTTCAAGGATCGTTCGAGTAGACTTCGTTCGAGAAACTTCGTCCCCGTGTGGGGATGATTCGCAGAATTCAATGGGCTTGTTATTCAATAGGCTTGTTGTTGTTCGACTTGTCCGTGATTTCAACCCATCGCTGAATCACAGACCCGGCAACACCAAATGCGAGTCCGGCACAGAACAACAGCCACGCCACCACCCAAGCAGAAAAGAGAATCCAGCAATCTGGTGGCCCATTTTGAAACCCGAGGACAACGGCGATCCCCACGCTGATTGCAGCCGCCAACCAATGCAAAAACATCATCAAGGCAAGAGTCTCGATCTCCCACTTCATTCGAGACATATCTCTACACCCCTCCTTTGTCACTACGCGCCAACCGAATCAGTTCCGCAATTGCCTCGGCAATCACCCCGACGGAAAAGCTCTGCACCAGCAACACGAAGCTCCACAGGCACAGATTTTCCGATCCAGGAAACCCGCCAACAAAACTGGCCAAACCACTTCCAAAGAACACAACCACAGCCGGCACGGCGATCACCGCCTGCACCAAACACACCACCGAAAGAGATTTCTCCACCGGCAACTTCTCTTTGGCACGTTCTCCGTCGTCGTTCGACAATTGGCGAACCCCTCGAAAACAACCATCCAGAAGCCTAGGCACTGTCCACTATGGCCATAACCCGTTACTGCCCAAGACAGGAATCGAACCTGCACGGTATTGCTACCACTAGGCCCTCAACCTCGTTGTACGAGAGGCACTCACCACACGCACCCGCTTTGCTGCCGGTCGCGGTGGGGCGGTATGATATCGACCGCTGTCGGGCAGTTCAAAAGCCCGACGCAGGTTTCTGAGAGCCACGAGGTACACCAGCAGTAATTTCTTCCGGTCTCCGCGACGAAGGGAATGGGACATGTTGATTCGAGTCGGCCTTCTGCATCGAAGTTGCTTGTGGAATACCGCAATCGCCTTGCTCGTACTCGCCTGGTTTGGCGATCAGCCTCTTCATGCCGCATCCTCCGATGAGGAAATCATTGCGAAGATCAACGCCTTCGTGAAACAAGGCTGGTCCGACAACGGAGTCACTCCCTCTGAGCGAGCCGACGACGGCGAATACGCTCGCCGCGTGACACTCGACACCGTCGGGCGCATCCCGTCGTACCAGCGGCTCGTGCAGTTCTTGAATGACTCGTCGCCGGACAAGCGGACGCGGCTGGTCGATGAGTTGCTGGACGACCCCGACTATGCCGAGCAGTTCTCCACGATCTGGGGCAACCTCTTAATTGGTCGAGCCAACAACCGGCGGACGAATCGCGGCGTACTCGAACGCTGGATCAAGCGGCAGTTCGAGAAGAACGCCCGTTACGACCAGTTCGTCTACGACCTGATCTCCGCCGAAGGGAACAGCGAACAGAACGGAGCGGTCGGATTTCTGGCGGCTCATCTGAACGAGAACGCCGTCCCCGCAACGGCCATCACCGCGCGGTTGTTCCTCGGGTTGCAGGTGCAATGCACGCAGTGTCACAACCATCCGTTCAACGATTGGAAGCAGTCGCAGTTCTGGGGCATGAACGCCTTCTTCCGAGGAACCCGCCGTCAGGGAATGGGCAACGCTCAACGTAACGACTTCGATCTGACCGACAACGACGCCGAGAGCATCGTCTTCTTCGAGAAGCGGTCGGGAGTCATGGAGGCCATCACACGGCAGTTCGTGGACGGCACGCTGGTCGTCGGTGAGTCGAACGATTCGCCCCGCAAACAACTCGCCAAACTGGTGATCGATCCGTCGAAGCCGTATCTCGGTCGAGCCGCCGTCAACCGGATGTGGAGTCACTTCTTGGGCAGCGGCTTCACGAGGCCGATCGACGACATGGGGCCGCACAACCCGCCGTCGCATCCCGAGCTGGTCGAGTACCTCGCGCACGAGTTCCAATCGGCGGGCTACGACCAGAAGCGGCTCATTCGCTGGATCGCCGCGAGCGACGCCTACAACCTGACCAGCCGCTTTCACTCTCGCCACGATCTTTCTCCCCTCGCCCCGGCCTTGCGGGGAGAGGGGCCGGGGGTGAGGGGATCTGCTGCACCAGCGGCCACCAACGAAGAGACCACCGGCAACGCCACCGACGATCCGGCATCGGGACAAACGCCCCTCTTCAGCCGCGTCTACGTGAAGCCGTTCACCGCCGAACAGCTTTACGATTCTCTCCTCGTCGCGACCGAAGCTCACAAGGCGGGCCGCAACTTCGAGCAGTCCGAGAAGCAGCGCACCGAATGGCTTGGCCAGTTCGTCCGCACGTTCGGCACCGATGAGAACGACGAAGCCTCGTCCTTCAACGGCACCGTCCCGCAAGCCCTCGTCATGATGAACGGCGAACTGGTCCGCAACGCCCTCAGCGGCGCGAACGGCAGTTTTCTGAGACGAGTCCTCGAAGGATCGGTTTCAAAACCCGATGAGTCGGCCGACAAGAACAAGTCGCCTCGCACCACGGCCACCACCTCGAAGACGAAGCCAACCGGGATCAAGCCGCCGAAGACGATTCCGCAAAAGATCGAAGTCCTCTACCTGACGGCCCTCGCCCGCAAGCCGTCCCCCGCCGAGTTGAGTGCCCTCGACAAGACCTTCCAAAACTCAGCCAACCGAGATCCCATTCTCGGCCTGCAAGATGTCTTCTGGGCACTGCTGAACTCGAACGAGTTCATCATGAATCATTAACAGCCTGTTGAGGCTCACGGAAACGGAAGCCTGCTCAACTTCAGCCGCATCTTGACACTCAAGTAGAATCTCCGCATGGACGCTCCCCCCCTCCCCGAATCGAGTCCGCCTCCGCCTCCGCCAGCCAAGTATCGGAGGCGAAGGTTCCCGCGAGCCATCAAATGGTCTAGGGAGTGGTGGTGGAGACAGGCCCGCAAAGTGGTCGTAGCCGTGGTCGGCACCACAGTGCTGCTGATCGGGATCATTATGATGGTCGCCCCCGGTCCGGCCTTCATCGTCATTCCCGCCGGCCTCGCGATTCTGGCCACCGAATTCGTGTGGGCCAAGCGCTGGCTCAGGTATGCCAAGCGGCGACTTCAAGAGCTGACTCAACGCCCTTCGCCCCCCGATCCACCGACAGCAAAATGAGGCCCATTGTCTTCGGCCTGATTGCGGTCATTCACTCCCGATGTTTTGCGGGATAGCGCGCCGCTTCGACGAAGAGTCTCGAAGGAGCCGCTTGCGGATTCCGAACTCCACCGCAAGACTGCCGCAAAAGAATGCCGCTGTGAGGCGGCGTAATCGTCTGGTTGGCGTCACAGCAGTCGCCGGAGGAGAAGTGAAATGGTTCAACTGAAACTGCCCCTATTCATCGTGTGCGTACTCTGTCTGGCTGCGGTCGAGGGCCAAGACGCGCCGAAGCCAGACGCCAACGATCTGATTACGGCGGAACTGAAGCGTGCCAAGGAAGAGTTCCAGTCCGGTGCTGAAAAGGCGAACGAGAAGCTATTGACCGCGTTCTCCGTCGAACAGAAGAAGCTGGAGCAGAACACGAAGCTCAAGGTCGATCAGCAGATCAAGCTCATTGAGCAGTTATCAGAAGAACTGAAAGCGTTTGAAGCCGACACGACTCGGCTACCCGCGTCGTCGGTCATGAAGTCGGCCTTGAACGAGTATCTGGCGAAGACCGCGGTGGCCAAGAAGAAGTGCGAGGAGGCGTTTTCAAAGGCCGCCGAAAATTACCGCAGCAAGAAGGATTTCGCGGCCGCCAAATCTGTGCTGACTGAGTTAGAGGCGTTCAAGGAGAACTCGCTGAGTCTGGCCCTCGTTTCAACGAATGCCCCGGCGTCCAAATTGATTGCCGGGCGCGAAAGCCTGACCCGCGCGATCGCCAATACGAAGTGGAGCTATCCGGAAGGAAGTCCGAACACTCTCACACTCAAGGCCGACGGGACGGCGACTTTGAGTTCCGCCGACGCGAAGCCAACATGGGTCGCTTTCGACGAAAACCGAGTGATCATGCATTTCCCTGCGAGCAACGACTACGACATCTTGGTCTTCAGTCCCGATCGAAAGTCGGTTGCCCAAGATTGGCTAGGAAAGCCATCAGGCCGAAGCAACGTGAAAGGCCAGCGTGTCGATAAGAAGTAAGGCCACACGACGCCCTCTGTTCCACAAATCTATCCCTTCGGTTTCAGCTTGACCGTCAGGTTGTCGATTTCGACGGTCAGGCGCAGGGGATCGAACACCGCTTTGAAGAAGTTGGCGGCGGAGGCTTTTTCGACTTCGAGTTTGATCGGCTGGTCGAGGTCGATGCCGGCGGCGGTGAGTTGCTCGGCGTCGTACTCGAAGGTGATCTCGGACTCTTCGAGTTTTTTCATGAGGACGCGGGTGGGGACTCGGTCGATCTTGAGCGTGAACAGACGCTGCTGGATCGGCTTGATGCCGGTGGCCGCGTCGGGCCGCTTTGTTGCTGAGCCACCCAGCAACGCCGCGACCGCTTCGTGGTCTTCTCGCAGTCCGTTCACCACGAGTTCGGAACCGTCGAGCGTCACGCTTTTCGCGGTCTTCTCCGAAAGTTCCGGGCCGTACTTTTGCACCAGCTTGAGAGCCTCCGCCGCAGTCCGGCCCTTCACGCGGTGACGCTTCTCGAGGACCGGCCGTTCCGGGGCCGTGACCAACTCGATCCCCTGCCCTGCCCCGTCTTCGACCCGACCCGTCCAGGCAAATGTCAGATCGAACTGAATCAGGACGAGCGACAAGGCTTCGGCGGCCGTCACACTCGGCAGTGTGTTCGCCGCCCACAGGTCGTGCGGCAACAGGTCGAGATGGCCGATCGTCAACCGGTAACGATCGGCGATGTGCTGCACGATCTCGACCGGTGAGTCCAAGTCCTGCCAGGTGATGGTGTGTCGCGCGGACAGCTCTAACCGCCGCTTCTCCGGAATCGAGACTTCACGCGATGCCAGTTCGCTCGACCGCAACTCGATCAGCGTCCGCAACCGTTGTGTGGCCGAGTGCGGACCGACGAAGACCACCGGTTCCGCGACGCTGATGTCGGCCCCGATCAGCCGAGACAAATCGCGCACGCCCTCGCGCAACGAACTGTTCGTCAGATTGAGCGGCAACTGGACCGTCGGGTCAACGCGCCGGTCGAGCAAGATCGCCACGCGCCGTTCGTCACCAATTTTTCTCAAGAGATCGCGCAGCTCGACGTTCGCCCACGAGGCCGACAACGTCCGATCCAGCTCGGTCTGGAACCGTTGTCCGGTCTGGAACTCGACCACTGGCTTTACGGGCTTGGTCACCTGCTCGACCTGGCTCAAGGCCGCAATGGCGATCAAGAGTGTGATGACGGAAGACATGCGATTCGACTCCGTGTGACTGCCAACCGATCCCGCTATTGCGTCAGGGCCAATGCCTTTTTGAAGTTGAGAGGCTGTCGGGTGGGACCAGCGGCGCTTCGCCGCGCCGGCCCACCATGATTTCTCGACGCTTCCCGATGGTG
>JAYTGQ010000230.1:0-6669 GCA_043733345.1 Schlesneria sp. | reverse complement strand
ACTGACCTCGGGTTACTGGCACTCGCCCGACCTCGGGTTACTGACACTCACAACATCGCCCCTGCCGCAACTGACCTCGGGTTACTGACACTTGGCCCGTAAAGTGTCGGTTCGCTCCGTGGGAGACAACACGCGCGACGATGTTGAAGGCTACCTCGACAGCCAAGTGATCCAAGAGCGTTTCGTCGATCCGCGCTTCGCAGCGACGATGGCCGAGTTCACTGTCGCGAACCCTCGCATTGATCTCGCACAGCCGTTCGAGTCGGCTCGAGGGCGATACTGGTACAACCTGCATGTCGTGTTGGTGGTGGATGGTCGGTATCGGGTGAGCGACCCGCAGCGACTCGGCCTATTGCGAGATGGCTGTTCCAAAATTGCGGCGAAGAAGCAACACGCGATCTCGCGGGTATCGATCATGCCCGACCATCTGCATCTGGCGTTGCGACCGACGATCGACGAGGCTCCGACGGATGTCGTGTTGGCCTATCAGAACAATCTGGCTCACATGGCCGGGTTGGGGCGATTGTGGAGCGATGGGTTCTATGTCGGGACGTTTGGCGAGTACACGACGCAGGCGGTGAGGATTGTGAATCGGCCGGATGAGGATGGTCCGAGTTGAGACGTGGATGGGCGCGTGGGATGTTGGCTAGCTCACCATCTCGTTCACCATCCGGGCGAGCCGGATGGGGGCTGGCGGTTGGTGAAAGGGTGTTTGCAATGCGAGCGTTGTGTGTGAGACCGCTGTTGTCGTCGTTGCTGTGTGTCGTCGCGTGGTGTTGGATCGCGGGCGAAGAAGCTGTGTTGGCTCAGCGGCGGGTTCCGGTGAATGCTCAAGTTGAGACTCCCTCGCAGCGGTTGTTGCCGTTGCCGGACGGAGGATCGACCGATTTGCGGCAGCAGGTGGAGTGGCTGCGGCAGTTGCAGGGCTTGTTGGGGGCGGGGGGTGAGTTGCCGAAGCTGCCTCCGATGGATGCCGAGCAAGTGAAGCTACTGCGGGAGGCGATGAAGCAGTTTGGCGGCGGTCGTCCCGCTGAAACGCAGCCTCCGTTGTGGGACGGCGTCTCTCCCGAGCAGATGTCGAAGGCGCTGGCGGACCCCGCGCTGCGTGAGCAGGTGCGGAAGGCTCTCGAACAGTTTCAGCGCGAGGGCCGGTTGCCTCGGGACGAAGCGGCTTCCGATGCTCAGGGCGTTCCGTTTCCGTCGCGTCAGTCCGGGCAAGGCAGGATCGGCGCGAGGACTCAAGCTGAGTCTAGTCGTCCTTCAACGGGAGCGGCTGAAGATTCGTCCGCGATGCCGCAGGCGTTGCAAGACTTGCTGAAGCGACTGTCACCGCAGACGGATCGTGCCTCGAAAGATGTTCCGTCCGAACGTGAACCGACGGGAGGCGCTGCTGCCTTCAATCCGCCCGAGGCTGCCAACCCAAACGCCCCCAATCGAAACTCCGCCAGCCCCGACACCTCGCCGATGACATCGGGCGGATCGCGGGCGAACGGGCGAATTCCCGCGAACGGGCAGCGATCGTCGGGGGAGGCTCAGTCGATGATGGAGCGATCCGCGACGGTGCCATCGAACTCAGGTCGCCCGGATCCCGGTCGCTCGAACACTGATCGCTCGAACACAGTGACTCGTCCCGAGGCGCGCTCACAGACTCGAAGCACCGAGCCGAACCCGCTCGAGGATCGACGCCGGAGCGAGCGAGAACCGAAGATGACCGAGCCACAGATCAGCCCCAGTCATGAGCCGCGAATGCCTGAGAGCGATCAAGCCTCCCCTGCCGGTTCGTCGCGCGGAACGACTGAACCGCCGGGAGCCACTCCGCCAGCGGGCTTGTCTCCACAAGGGAGTTCGCGCGACTCGAACTCGTCCCGTCCTTCCGCGAGTCGAACGCCCGATCCACGGTCGTCAACGAACGATGCAACGAGCGGCACAACACAGAGAGATGCGACACCGAGCGGCACTCGGCGACTCGGCACCGCAGCCGATGATTCCATGAATCGCAAACCCATGAGCCGTGATCCCGCGGGACGCCGCTTCCCGAACGGTGACGCTACGCCGCCGGACGAACGGGTTGCGAGTCGTGAGCGTTCGCCGCGCAGCTCGACGTTGCCGCTCAACCCGGAGCCGACTCCGCTCGAATCACGCTCGGGGTCGTCGCGGCCGTCGATGGATGTCCGCTCGGAGTTGGAGCAGCAAGGTTTTGCTAGGACGTTGCAGAAGCTCGTCGAGCAAGCGCGCGAAGAAAGTCTGGCCGCTCCGAACGGCGCGCCGGGAGCCTCCGGTCGTTCGAGGCCCGTTATCGAAGGGTCTCGGTCCGGGCTTGAGGGGACAGCGGGAGAAGGCGGTTCGTCAGCGGGCCCGCAAGGTTCCCTGAGCCGCATCAGGGACGGTTTCCGCAAAGGGTTGAACGACACTGCGACGGAGAGTCGATCCAATCCCGTAGCGACTCGTGGACAAACGGACATCGCGCGGACGACTCCTTCTGTTTTATCCGCCATCGAACGTCCTTCCACGCTCAGCAACGTGACCAAGGCCGCGAACACCCTGCTGTCAGACATCGCGACCGCTCCGGCACCTCGAACCACGTCGGCTCGATCATCAGGCTCAGTCACGTCTGGCGGAACGACTGTGTCACAAGGAGCCGACTCGCGGTCGATGTTCGGTTTGCTGATGTTGCTCGCCGTCATGGGCTTGGCGTGGTACTTCGCACCGAGGTGGATTGCCGCGATGAGTGCGTCACCACGTCAGGCCAACGCGGTGGGCGACGTGATTCATCCCGCCGACATTCTTTCGCGCGTCGATGTCGTGCGTGCGTTCCATCAGTTCGCACTCAGGCCCGCCACGATGGCGGCGGAGTGGTGGACACACCGTGCGGTCGAGCAGCAAGTCGCGCAGGTAACGCCCGCGTTGCAACCGGCCATCCAAACTCTGACCGACTTGTACGAGCAGGCGCGTTACCTGCCCGACGATGCGGACTTCACGCCCGATCAAATCGGAACGGCTCGACAGGCGTTGGAACAATGTGAAGCGAGTCAGCCGGCCGTAGGGTAAGCGTCTCGCTTGCCCGTCGTCCCGCAGGGCAGGGCGCGAATCAGAACGCAAATCTCGGCCGCGCACTCGCGCGAGGATCTGGAGTTCGCGGTCGGCGTGTTCGACGAAGTGCGGCAAGAGTTGGGACTGTGATCGGTTCCGGATTCGACTCCAGATTCTAAGGGCACACCGCATGACGGAACGTAAAGAGCTTCTCAATTGCCGGGTGGGGTTTCGGTTCAGTCATGGAGATGGTTGGATACAACTTTCAACGCTTTATGCGGACTGGCCACTGGGGCGACTCGTTGTTACCGAAGATCAGTTGACGTTATCGGCAAGTTTCGTTGGAACACCCGTTTCAGTTCCTTTCGCGTCCATAGTCAACGTCTCTCGTGTATGGCCCGGCTTGCGAATTCAATTCCGACAAGGCAGTGAACCTCACGAAGTGACTCTGCATGGCTGGTTCTTGTTCGATCAACTGATGGAATGTGTGAAGGCCCACCAGCTCCCCTTTGATCTATCATGAAGTCGCCGTTGACGAAATCTGAATCATTTGACTCCGATATCAAAAGACCGCTCAGGCCCGACCAAGGGGTCCGGCCTACGTTAGGCTCGTCGTCACTCGCCGTCTTGGAGCCGTACATCGACACTCGCGCTGTGGGCGGTCAGACCTTCGACGGCGGCGAGGCGGCGGATGTCTTCGGCGGCTTCTTCCAAGGCGTCGCGGTTGTAGCTGATGACGCTGCTCCGTTTGAGGAAGTCGTTCGCGCAGAGACCGTTCGCGAACCGAGCCGTTCCTCCTGTCGGAAGGACGTGCGACGGGCCTGCGAAGTAATCGCCGACTGCGACCGGGGTGAAGTGGCCCATGAAGATGGCTCCCGCGTTTTGAATGCGGTCGAGCAGCTCTTCCGGATCGCGGGTCGAGATGTGCAGGTGTTCCGGCGCGAGCAGATCGGTCAACTCAGCAGCCTGCACGGCGTTCTTCGCGAGGATCAGCGCGCCGTATTCGTTGAGGCTGGTGAGAGCGAGGTCTCCGCGCGGGAGTCGCGCCAGTTGAGCAGCGAGTTCTGCTCGCACGGCTTCGATCAGCGGGGCGTGCCAGGTGATGAGGACACCCGAGCCGGGACTGTGCTCGGCTTGCGAGATCAAATCGGCGGCGACATAGCGCGCGTCGGCCGAGTCATCGGCGAGCAACACGACTTCGCTGGGACCGGCAATGCTGTCGATATCGACCTCGCCGAAGACATGCTGCTTGGCGAGAGCGACGAACAGGTTGCCGGGACCGACGATCTTGTCCACGCGCGGCAGCCCTTCAATTCCGTAGGCCATCGCGGCGACAGCCTGTGCGCCGCCGATGCGATAGACCTCAGTGACACCTGCCTCGACGCACGTTGCGAGCAGTGACTCGTTGTAGCCGCCGAACTCGGTGGGTGGCACGACGACAGCGATCTCCTTCACACCGGCCGTTCGAGCGGGGATCGCCGTCATCAGCACGGTCGAAGGATACGCGGCCGCTCCACCAGGAACACAGATGCCGACACGCTTGAGCGGCAGGTAACGCTGACGCAGCTCAACCCGACTCGTTCCGTCTTGGCGGATGAGTCGCACGTCTTCGTGCAGGATGCGGGTTTGAAACTCGGCGATGTTTCCGATGATCGTCCGCAACGTGCGGAGAAACTTCGGATCGGCAGCGGCATGTGCGGCGTCGAGTTCTTCCTGAGTGACACGCATCGTGGCGAGCGTGAGTTCCTTTTTGTCGAGCTTCGCCGTGTACTCCAGCACGGCGGTGAGGCCACATGCACGCACGTCGGCACAGATGCGTTGGACGACTTGTCGTGGCGCGAGTGGCTCGCCGAAGAGGTCGATCGTTCGCTGCCGGCCCGCTTCGGAAACGATGTCTCCCTGCGGACTGAGCTTTCGTCGCAAAGCGGCCAGAGCGGCGAGTGGGTCTTGGTTGGAACAGTCGATGGTGGGGATCGTCAGTGTCACGTTGGATAGCTCTTGTCCCCTCGCCCCGGCTTTGCGGGGAGAGGGTTAGGGTGAGGGGTTCTAGGCTTTGCTTTGAAACTCACCCCACCGGGCTTGCCCCGGTGGAATCAGGTCTTTGCACTACTCGGCGTCACCGAAATGAGGGAGTAGTGCAGAGACCCGTAAACCACCCCGACAAGCGGGGTGGGGTTTCAAAACAGAGCGTGGTGCGAATCTCGTCAGCGCTCGATGAGGCGGCTAGAGTGTACCGCCGCGTGAGGGGTTTCCCACTGAAGGTGGCTGCGAGCCATCGGGCATTGCAAATTGATAATTGGTAATTGCAAAATGGAAGAGCAACAGGATCAACACAACATGCTGATGGACAACAAACTGACCAAGATCATCGACCTGCGGAGCGACACCGTCACCCAGCCGACGGCGGGAATGAGGCAGGCGATTTTTGAGGCGGAGGTCGGAGACGACATGTCGGGCGAAGACCCGACGGTCAATCGGCTCGAACGGATCGTGTGCGAGCTGCTCGGCAAAGAGGCGGCGGTCTACAACTGTTCGGGAACGCAGTCGAACCAGATGGCCGTGCGGGCACACTGTCAGCAGGGGGACGAACTGCTGATTGACGAGTCTGGTCACATCGTCAATTACGAAGCGGGCGGTGCGGCGGCGATGAGCGGTGTGTCGGCGCGGACCCTTCGCGGGCGCGACGGCTTGTTCGATGTGAGCGATCTGGAGGGCAAGGTTCGGCCCGACAATCAGCATTACACCGTGACGCGACTCGTCTGCATCGAGAACACGACGAACCACGGCGGCGGTCGCGCGTGGCCGCTCGAACAGATGAACCGAGTCTCCACGTGGGCACACGATCACGGGTTAAAGGTTCACGTTGATGGTGCCCGTCTGTTCAATGCGTGTCTCGCGCAGGGGTACTCCGCCCGTGACTTCGTGCAGCAGGCCGATTCGATTTCGATCTGTTTCTCGAAGGGACTCGGCTGCCCGATGGGATCGATCTTGGTGGGAGACGGCGCGACGATCATTCGTGCCCGCCGCGCGAGAAAACTGTTCGGCGGAGCGCTGCGTCAGGCGGGAATGATTGCGGCAGCGGCGATCTACGCGCTCGAACATCATGTCGAACGCTTGGCCGAGGACCACGCGAACGCACTCGCGTTTGCGGACGCGATTTCCAAGATCGACGGCGTGCGGATCGAACCGGCGGTCGAGTCGAACCTCGTCTTCTTTCATCTCGCGCCGGAGTTGGGAACGGCGGCGCAGCTTTCCGGAAAGTTGTTGGAACGAGGCGTGAGAATCAATCCGTCGGGAGGGCAACGGCTACGAGCCTGCTCGCATCTGGATGCGACTCGCGCCGACCTCTTGTTCGCCGCCGAAGCCGTTCGCGCCAGCCTTGCTGCCGGTTTGAACGATGCCAACACGAATCACTTGGCGGGATCGGCGTATGCGTCGAAGTAGGCGAATGCCTTGCGCTATCAACCCGCAGCGTGAGTTTTGAAGTTGCGCTCTTTGGTTTGGGCGGTGGAAACTGGTCTTGCAGAAAAGCGAGTCCTGTCCCATGACGGGATCTGGGAATGATCACCAGGTCACAGGAAGGACTCGCGCTGGTCATGGTGGCGGAATCGGTGCGGACGCTCAAGGGTTTCCTGGCGT
>JAYTGQ010000229.1:0-16853 GCA_043733345.1 Schlesneria sp. | reverse complement strand
CAGATCCGTTTTTTGCTTTCCCATCTTCTTGTCCACCATTTTCTTGTGCGAGTCTTCTGACCGTCTTTCGTTGATGAATGGTGACGAGCTTCGACGATCATGGACATCGTTGGTTGACAGTCTGGAAATCTTCGCGCCCGGAGAAGAAACAAAACGTGAGTAGTATGGCAAAGGTGTGGGTCCGTTCCAGACCGACAGGTTTCGCAGACACAACAAGGCGCTGGCCCTGAAAATGGTGCTGTGCCGCTGTCGATCAAACCAAGTCTCGACTATGGTGAGGTCCAAGACTCGATCTGCCCGCGACGACGCAGCGGGGTGCGACACGATCTCGAATTTTTCTGCCGAGGGAACTCACCATGAAACTCCTGTTGAACTGCTGGGGAATGTTGGTCTGCGCGGCGGCTTTCGGGGCGAGTCTGTTCGCTGCGGAGCCGGCTCGGATGAACGTGCTGCACATCGTGTCGGACGATCTTACGGCGCGGCTGGGTTGTTATGGCGACAAGCTGGTGCAGTCGCCGAACATCGACAAGCTGGCCGCGCGGGGCGTGAGATTCGACCGAGCGTATTGCCAGTTCCCGCTGTGCAATCCGTCGCGAGCGTCGTTCATGACCGGGCTGCGGCCGGACACGACACAGGTGCTGGAGAACTCAACCTACTTCCGCAACGTGCTGCCCGACGCGGTGAGCATCCCGCAATCGTTTCGCAAGGCGGGCTACTTCGCGGCGCGCGTCGGCAAACTCTATCACTACGGCGTGCCGACACAGATCGGGACCGACGGCTTGGACGACCCGCCGTCGTGGCAACAGGTCGTCAATCCGAAAGGGCACGACAAGGATGTCGAAGACCGGATCTTCACGCTGAAGAAGAACGCGCAGGGAGTCCCTCAGTTTGGCGGCACGCTCAGTTGGCTGGCCGATGAGGGGGAAGACACGGCTCAGACGGACGGCATCGGCGCGACGGAGGCCATTCAACTGTTGGAAGCTCATCGGAACGAGCCGTTCTATCTGGCGGTCGGCTTCTTCCGGCCTCACACGCCGTATGTCTCACCGAAGAAATACTTCGACCTGTATCCGTTGGCATCGCTCACGCTCGCCACATCGCCCGACAACTTGCGAGACCTCTTCCCGAAGCTCGCGCTGGCGACGATCAAGCCAGAAGAAGAGGCGATGACCGACGATCAACGCCGACAAGCATTGCAGGCGTACTTTGCCGCGACGACGTTCATGGATGCTCAAGTCGGGCGAGTCCTCGATGCACTCGAGCGGCTCAAGTTGGCCGACAAAACGGTCGTCGTGTTCCACAGCGATCACGGCTATCACCTCGGTGAGAAGCGGCTCTGGCAGAAGATGAGCATCTTTGAGGAATCGGCCCGTGTCCCGCTGGTCATCTCCGTGCCGGGCAATTCTGCCAACGGACAAGCATGCAAACGAACAGTCGAGTTGGTCGATCTGCATCGTACGCTGACCGACCTCTGCGGCATCGCGGCTGATTCCAAGACCGAAGGTGCCAGCCTGAAGCCACTCGTCCAGAATCCTCAAGCCGCGTGGAGCCGACCGGCTTATTCGCAGGTCACGCGCGGCGCGGTCGTCGCAACGGGCGCTGGCGCGAAGGCGAAGCAGACCAAACCGCGATCGCCTTCAATGGGCCGCAGCGTCCGGACAGAACGCTGGCGCTACACCGAGTGGGATGAAGGAGTTGAGGGAGCGGAACTCTACGACCACGACGCCGACCCGCGTGAGATGAAGAACCTCGCGACAGACTCTGCACACGCGCAGACCGTGGCTGAGTTGAAACAACTCCTGATGAACCCGCGTCCGTGAGTGAGACATCTCTGAGAGACATCTCTGAGCGGGGGACGTGAGTCCCCTGGTTCTTTGAAAGCGGGCTGACGCCCAAGAACCGGGGGACTCACGTCCCCCGCTCAGAAATCTCATTTCATCCCGTGCGAGTTGAAGCAACCATCCCACTCACCCCTCAAATTTACGAGGCCATTGCGTCATGTTTTCCTTCTCTCAAGACGCGGTAATGGGAACGGGCATCATCGTTTGGTGCCTGATCCTCTGGTCGTGCGAACGCCGGATTCTGAATCAGACTGGCAAGGGACAACGCCTCGTGGCGTGGTGCGGTCCCGATCGCGCCCCGTGGGTGTTACGAGCCATTCTCTTGGCGGGGATCACGTTTGGCACGCTGCTCGCCAACGGCATCATCCGACCGATCCAGTGGTGAGACGAGCGCGGTTCACGTCTCTCACTCCGAAAGCAGAAGTGTGAGTGCATCGCGAGCGACCGAGGCGACAACTTCATCTTCATCCGTCGCGGCTGCTTTTAAAGCCACCGCGACTTCCTCCGAGGCGACACCGGCACGACCGAGTGCCAGCGCGGCGTTCTCTCGGACCAGTGGCTCTTCATCGTCGAGAGCGATCAACAGCGGCTCGATCAGGGCCGCCGCACTCACTCCCCATTGAGCGACCGCCGCCGATACGCTCTCGCGCACTTCGGTTTGCTCGTCAGTTAAGAGCGCTCCATAGCGCGGTGCCAGCAGCGTGAGATCAACATCCGACCGCTCGGCCACCGCCGTCACGATCGACGCCAGCATGAGTGGCTGAACGTCCTCTTCATCGAGCAGTGAGAGCAACACGTCTCGCGCCGCAGCATCGCCACTACGAACTCGTCCCAACGCCCGAGCCGCCTCGAACCGCACATCGACATCAAGGTCACTCAGCCGCGCCACCAGCGCTTCGGCGATCGCGCTCCACGGCGAGGCATCCGCCTCATCGAGCCGCTTCGATTCTCCGAGTACCTTCGCCGCCAGTGCCCTCACCACCGAATCGTCATCACTCAACACACGATGACTCGCAGCAACCGCCTCCTCCCACGAACCCAGCGACTTCACCGCCAACAGCGCCCGATAACGCTCGTCGGCCGACTCCGCCCGTTGAAGAACCTCGATCCACTCCGCAAGCGAACGACCCGAAAACGGTGACACCAAACGAGCCATATCGCAGCCTTTAAGAATGGAAAAACGGCGAATCGGCCGTTCATTTTTTGCGGATAAGTGAACCGAAGAAACGAATCACCGCACGAACAGAAACGCCTTGGAGTTGATGAGTGCCCACAGCAGGTCTTCGTAGCATTCTTTTGGCGTTGGGTAATCGGCGAGCAACGTCTCGGACGCGGCCAGTTCTTGAGGGGACGGTGCCCGGCAGAGGGTGGCGTAGTAGAGGTCGGTGACGATCTCGGCGTGAGGCTTCTTTTCGGCGAGCAGCTTTTCGACGCGGCCGGTCTTCGTGGCGATCTTTGTCGTGAGAATGTCGCCGTTCAGTGTGTGCAGGGCTTGCGCGAGGTTGGCGTCCGGCGAGCGTTCGCACTCACAGACGCTGGTGCGACGCGGCTTGGCGAAAGTGTTCAGGAAGTAGTCGGGGTATTCGGCGTCGGGGATCTCGATGGCGCGCGTGCCGAGCGGAAGATCCTTGAATTTGGTTTGGGTTCCGGCCGCGTGGTCGATCGCGTCGAGCAGCGGTTCGGCGGTGAGTCGCTTGACCTCGAAGTGGCTGTAGAACCGGCGGTCGGCCACGTTTTGCGCAGTCGGCTGCGAATCGAGCTGATACAGCCGCGAGACCATGATCGTGCGGACCAACTGCTTGAGGTTGAAGCCGCTCTTCACGAAGTCGTCCGAGAGCGCTTGCAGCATCGCGGGGTTGGTGGGTGGATTGGTCGGGCGCAGGTCATCGACGGGATCGACGAGGCCGCGTCCGAGTAAATAACTCACGTAGCGGTTCACGGTCGCGCGGGCGAAGGCTCCGTTCGTTGGAGATGTCATCCACTGAGCCAGCGCGATGCGGCGGTCGAGGGGGTGATCGACCGGCTCACTGTCGAGCGGCTTCGGCGGCATGACCTTGCCCGTGCGCGGCTGCCTCACGTCGCCGCCGGTCTTGATGACGACGACTCGCTCGCCGCCGAACAGGCCGAACTCCTGGCTGGTCTTCAGGCCGGTTCGCGCGAAGAACGCAGCGAAGCTGTAGTAGTCGTCCTGGCTGTACTTCTCGAACGGGTGGTGATGGCACTGCGCGCAGGTGAGCCTCGTGCCAAGGAACAGTTGCGAGGTCGATTCAGCCAGTTCACTCGGGGTGTTGTTGATGATGAAATAGTTGGCCGGGCCGTTCGAGAAGCTCGACCCTTTCCCTTGCACGAGCTGCGAGACGAACTTGTCGAACGACAGGTTCTCGCGAAAGGCTCCCTTGATCCAGTTGTGCAGCGCCCACATGCCGGTGTCTTGGAGGTCGCGGCTGTTGTTGCGGATCAGGTCCGACCACTTGAGCGTCCAGTACGCGGCGTACCGTTCGTTGTAGAGGCCCTTCTTCGGCGAATCGGTCAGGCCCAGCAGTCGGTCGATCCAGACGGTCCGTTTTGTGAGCGGCACGGCGCTAGCCGCCGGTGGAGCAGAAGAACCGGCGGCTAGCGCCGTGCCGCTCAGTGTGCTGTTGTATCCAGCCATAGCGTCTGCGTCGGTCATTCGCAGAAACTCGTCGATCTCCTCGCGAGTCGGCAGCGTGCCGATCGCGTCGAGAAAGATGCGTCTCAGGAATGTCGCGTCATCGCAGAGCGGCGAAGGTTCGATGCCGAGTTCCTTGAACTTCGTCGCGGCCAGTTCGTCGATGACGTTGTTGTTCGTCCAGCCGACCAGCGGCGCGGGCGGGCCGTAGGGAATAACGAACATGCAGATGTCGGCCTGACCCTCGAAGCGGACCATGACGGGAGCCTGCCCGCGTCCGGCGACGGTACACAGTCCCTCGCGCGTCACGGCGACGAGGCCCTCATCCATCGAGTCGAACTTGGCCCACGCGGTCACATCGCGCGTCTCACCGTCGGCGTAGACCGCTTCGACGCGAAGCTGTTGCTTGAGACCGATGTCTCCGATCCGCTGGGCTGGCGTGACGATCAGCTTCGAGATGACCCGCTCCGTCGCGGGGGCGGGTGCGCCGTTGCGAACCCACGCGGCGAGAAGTTCATAGTCGCGCGAGCCGACTTCCAACCGCCGGCCTCCCCCGTGAGGCACCTGCATCGTCGGCTTCTGCAAGATGAGGCTGTGAGTCGGGTCGAGCAGATTGATGCGCCGCGATTGGCTGTCTCGCGCCATCGCAATTCGATCCGCAGCGGGATCGAAACCGAAGACCGACAGCTTGAAGCCACCCTGCCCGTACTGAGCGGCATGACAGGCTCCCATGTTGCAACCCGCCTTCCACAACACGGGCCGAACCTGATCGAGATAGTCGATGACCGGTTCCGCGACGACTCCCGCGACCGTCACGGCCACTTTCTTCAAATCTGCTCCCACCATGACGCTGATCTCCGCCGTGCCGTCGGCTCGCGGGACGAGTCTGCCGGTTGCTGAGACTGACACGATGGCCTCGTTCGATGACGCAAACGTCGCGCGGGACGAAAAATCTTCGGCGTAACCGGCCGGTTTGTCGGACGCGGCGGCCGTCACGAGCAACTGCAACTGTGCAAAATTGCCCTTCAACGAGACCTCGACCGGCGCGACGGTGAACGGGTCGGCGAAGGCGGCACTCGCGGAGACAATCACGGCAAAGAAAGTAGCCTTCATCGCTCCGCGTGAAGAAAGCCGATTGCGCGAGGGGCAGGGTTTGCCAGGTCCGCACAGCACACGCGCACGGCTTTCTTCACGCGGAGCGATGAAGGCTACTCTGAAGCGGCTGAAAAATTGGGGCACGCCGGCAAGTAACGACGAAGCACCCATTTGACGAATGCACAAGGTGTTCGTTTCGGAGTGGAGCGACATGGCAAGTCTCCGGGCTGTGGAAGGTGGGGCGAGCGAGGCGATGGCGGGGCGGGAGGACGGGGTGAATGGATCAGCCTCGTCGATGGCGGTCATGATGTCTCATCGACCGGGCCGATGCAATTATCACAACAGACTGTCTTGATTGGTCTCAGTTGGCCCCCTTAGAATCCCGCCCGCGATCCCACCGGCCTCACGGCCAACCCAGCCTGCCTGATACGAACTTGCCCGAGACCGATTTGTAGGATGGGTACTCCTGCCCGTCCGGCCTTGGAAGTATGACAACTCAACCCCGATTGATTCTGGCTTGTGATGAGCAAAGCCGGACGGGCAGGAGTGCCCATCCTACAGCCGCCCACCTTGAGGAACCCGCCATGTTGAACCTCTTCCCCGGCACCGTCCGCACATGTGAAGGTGCTTCGCGCCGCAGCTTCTTGCAGGTCGGCGCGTTGGCTGGACTGGGTGTGAGCCTGCCGCAGGTGCTGGCTCAGCAGGCGTTGGCAAAATCAAAGGGACACGGCCACGGCGCGAAGGGCGGTTCCGATGTGAACTGTATTTTGATTTGGACTCAGGGCGGGACGAGCCATCACGACACGTTCGATCCCAAGCCACTCGCCCCGATCAGCGTGAAGGGCGAGTACGGCGTCATCGACACGGCTGTCTCGGGCGTTCAGTTCACTGAGATCCTGCCGAGGATGGCTCAGGAATTGGGTCGTTACGGCCTCTTGAGAAGCTGGAATCCGATGAACGGCAGTCACGCGATTGCCGATCAGCACGTCATGTCGGGCCGCAAGTTCAACCCCGCGATGCCGTATCCGACCATTGGCTCGGTCATCAGCCACGAGATGGGCTTCAAGACGGTGATGCCGCCGTTCATTCAACTCGGTAATGCGATCGACAGCCGGTTTGGAGGAGGCACGTCGGGGATTCTCGGTCTGGAATACAACCCGTTTGAAATCATGGCCGATCCGAACGCCGAGAACTTCGTCGTGCGAGACATCACTCCCCCGAGCGGCATGACCAACGAACGAGTCGACCGCCGCCGCAAGGTGCTGAGTCTGGTCGATTCGTTGCAACGGCCGACCAGCGTGCAGCCCGCCGAGTTCGATTCGCTCGACGAAAACTATGGCACGGCCCTCGACATGATCACCGCGCCGGAGACTCGCCGCGCCTTCCAAGTCGACAAGGAAGACCCGCGACTGCGCGAGCAGTACGGACGCAACCCGTTCGGTCAGAAGTGCCTAATGGCCCGGCGGCTGATCGAGGCGGGCGTCCGCTTCGTCACGATCACGGACGGCGGCTGGGACACTCACACGAACAACTTCAAAGCTCTGAAAGACAACCTGATCCCGAAGATGGATCGCGCGCTGCCTCAGTTGCTGATCGACCTCGAACAGCGCGGCCTGTTGGAAAAGACGCTGGTCGTCTGGCTGACCGACTTCGGTCGGACCCCGAAGATCAACTCGGCCAGCGGTCGCGATCACTGGGCTTCGGCGGGCTTCGCGGTCATGGCCGGAGCGGGCGTCCCCGGCGGCAGCGTGATCGGAGCGACCGACGACGAGGGCGGCCAGCCGATCCGCAACCAATACTTCAGCGAAGACATCATGGCCACGATCTATCACAAGCTCGGCCTGCCTCTCGACCTCCACGCCCAAAGCCCCGACGGTCGCCCCGTGCGCCTGATCGACGGGAATTTGATCCGCGAGTGGGTTTGACTGATCATGTTTTCGCAGTCTCAACGATGGACGGTCCTCGACATTTTCCTGCGGGTTGTCGTCTGTTGGGGCTTCTGCTGGTGTGTGGTAGGAGTTTGGGTTGTCGTCTGCCCTTATGAGTTGGCGGAAGGCTATGCGATTCAGACGCTCGGATACCTCCAGCTCCTCACAAACGGGGGCATCGACTTTTACATTCACAGCGGTGGGGGAGAGAGTTTCTACGTTTTCCCCCCGGTGGTCCGGCCTATTCTTTTATGCCTCGTTGGATCGGTTGGGGGATGATCGCCACCGGCCTCGCGATGACGCTGATCGGATGCATTCTCATTCACCGCGCGAAAGACGCCCGCCTCGCCGATTGACCCGGCCTGAGTGACCTGACACAGTTGCCAGCGGCTTCGTATCTCCCGGCAACAACAAGGTAAGGGTCGCATCTTGGACAGCATTGTTTATCTCCTACTCATTGGTCTTTGTGCGGGTTGGCTGGCCGGTCAGATCACGAAGGGTGGCAGCTTCGGAATTGTGAACAACCTGATCGTCGGCGTGATCGGGGCCATTCTCGGCGGCGTCTTGTTCAGCCTGATCGGTCTGAAGGCTTACGGGCTGGTGGGGCAACTCGTGACGGCGACGGTCGGCTCGTTGGTGTTGCTGTATTTGTTGAAGAAGTTTGGGAAGAACTGACAGAATAGTGCCTCAAACGAGAGGCTCGCGCTGGAGTTCCGAGTTCGCCCGCCCTCGTCTTGCTCACGGGATGAGCAGCGACGAGAACTCCTCGCTCACGCTGCGGGTTGGTGTGGATGCGGGTGCGTGTGGATGCGGGTTGGTGTGGATGCGGGTTGGTGTGGATGCGGGTGCGTGGTGAGGGTGTTGCGGGTCGGGCAAGGTTCAGCAGGCTCGATGGTTGTCGGGGTCGAATCACAATTCGTCAGCGACGCGAGTTGTTTCCGGGCTGGTGAGTTCATTCTTGCGGCAGACTCTCACCGATAGCTTATCGCGGTGAGTTTTCTCAACCTGTGCGTCCTCGTTGTGCTGACCGGCCAAGTTTGCCGTTCTCGAGAATAGAGGCGAACAGTCCGAGTCGCTCGTGGGTAGCGTTGTGTGTTCAAGACGAATGAAACTTCCGTTGATCGTTGGTCAGCGTGGTTACTTGCGAAGTCGAGAGATATCTGAGTCTCCTTCGCGGACGAATTAGCGACGACATTTATGGGAGTGCCTATCGTGGCAAGAATTGACAGTCAACCACGTGCGATGATGATCTACTCGTTGAGCTTGGCTCTGGCCGGTTGGTCTATTTGTGGAGTGGCTTTGGCGGCTGGTGGCGGTGCCGGATCGAGTTCCGCGCCAGTCATCGTGGTCCAAAATCTGCCCGTCGCTAAAGGAGCTGGTGGTTCGGCTCCTGCTTCGACAGCAGCCCTGTCACCCGAGTTGAATACCGGGTTTGCAGGGATCGAAGACTCGCAACGATTCGGGCCGGCAAGTGCCCAGATCGCGGCGGGACCGACGCACATCGTTCAAGCCATCAACTCATTGTTTCGAATTTCGGACAAGACCGGCGTGGCAGTGACGACGGTCGATCCGCGAGTCCTGTTCGACGCCTTCTACGTGGCCAATCCCAGCTACACCATTTATCCAAATCGTTCGGCTCCTTTGGGCCCCACCGCAATCTATGACGATTTCTCCAGTCGGTTCGTCATCGTCTGGGGAGCCGTCAACGATTCCGGTTCCGAAAGCTCGTTGTTGATTCAGGTCTCTTTGACATCAAATCCGACCCAAGGTTGGCGGCTGTTCACCCTGCGCTCGGATGTTGACGGAGTCACTGACACTGACGCTCTCAGCGATTCGCTGACCATCGGGTTCGACAACACGAACCTGTACTTCACGACCAACCAATTGTCGCCCTCGGGCGCATTCCGCTTCGCGAAAATTCGAGTTGTGGCAAAGCATCAGTTTTACAATCCGACTGCCAATCCCGTTCGGTTTCATGATCAGGTCAACGTGTTGGATGCCAACGCATTACTGGCGTCTTCAATTCGGCCCTGCGTGACGTTTGGAGTTCCAGGTAAGGAGTTCCTGGTCAGCGCACCCGTTGCGGCAGGAGACAATCTGACGCTCTATTCGATGACCGGAACTTGGCCAAACGCCACACAAACACCGCCGCTGTTAAAGGTTGAAGGCAAGGTTCCGTTCAACGCATGGACGGCTCCGTCGAAGATGGCTCAGCCTGCCTCAGCGGTCTTACTCGACGGAGGCGACGGTCGCCTGCTGAACGCGGTGTACCGCAACGGAGTTGTCTATACCGGCCATAGTATTCGGGCCAACAACTTCACGTGCGCTGCGGGGATCAAGTCCATTAACGTTGCCACCAAAACGAAGGTGTTGGACGAAGTTCTGGGAGCGACCGGCGAGTCATACTCGTTCCCGGCCGTGACGGCGGACCCTGCGAACAATGTCTATGCCGTTTTTAATCGCAGTTCCAAAGGTGCGTTCGTCGAATGCCGCTATGCTTTGAAGAAATCGACCGAAACGACCTTTAAAACCAGCAAGCAGTTGAAAGCTGGAACTTCCAAGTCGATCCAATTTGGTGGAGCGTGGGGTAAGTACAACGGTATCGCCGTCGATCCAACGCTTAACGGGGGAGTTTGGGTCAGCAGCATGTTTGCTCAAACCACGCCTGCTCTGAGTTTCACGTTCGGCACTTGGATCGGAAACTTTGGCAGACCGGGACCGGTTCCCGTTGGACCGCAAGTTGTCGCCACATATGACGACCTCGCCAAGACTCTGACTTTGACGGGTGACGCGAGTGCTAATGATATCGCCGTCAGTTACGCAGCGGGGGTGGTGTCCGTTGTTGCAGGACCGGGCACGCAGGTGAACGGCCAAGCTGCGGTAGCATTTGCCGTGAGTACCGGCCCCATCATTGTGATGGCCGATTTGGGGGCAGGCCCAGATGTGGTCACGTTCACGGGGATGAACTGCTCAACGATGAACGTGAAGCTGGGTCTGGGAGACGATCAGATCACGATCCGGCTCACGACGGTTTCAACACTCTCGTTGGACGGTGGACTCGGAGCCGATCTCTTGACGACGATCTCCAGCCGCTTCACGCAGAAGTCGATTCTCAATTTCCCTTGATCGAACGGTTCTCAATCGCGAAGCACCGCACCTCGCTGCCGCGAGGCAGCGGAGTGCGTCAGGAACTTGGGTGCCGGTGGGACATCATTCGTATCAACCGCTGGCGCGGCTTCCTCTTCCGTCGAAAGATGCAGGCTGGCGGGGAGGTTTTCCGGGGCATCGACCACGCGACGAATGTCGGCTCCGACAAGGTTCAGTTTTTGTTCGAGGCGATCGTAGCCACGATCAAGATGATAGATCCGGCGGATGACCGATTCGCCGTCGGCAGCCAGCGCGGCCAGCAACAACGCGGCGCTGGCTCGCAGGTCCGAGGCCATCACGCACGCGCCGCTCAGCCGAGGCACGCCGCTGATGATTCCGCAGGCTCCCTCGCGACGCACGTTGGCACCCATGCGCATCAGTTCCGGTAGGTGCATGAACCGGTCGGGAAAAACCTTGTCGGTGACGACACTGATCCCGTTTGCCATCGCCAGCAGCGCGGTGAGTTGTGCCTGCACGTCAGTCGGGATGCCGGGGTACGGGAGCGCGGTCACATCGATGGGACGCGGCGCGGAGTCCATCGAGACTTTGGCCTGCGTCCCGTTCAGATCGACGGTCGCTCCCGCCGCACGCAGCCCGTCAATGACCGCCGAGAGATGCGCGGGTCGAATGTTGGCGACTTCCAGTTCGCCGCGCGTGATGGCTCCCGCGACGAGCAGCGTGGCCGCTTCGATCCGATCCGGAATGATTTCGTGTTCGACGGCCCTCAGTTCCTGAACGCCTTCGATCCGCAACAGCGGCGTGCCGAGTCCTTCAATCCTCGCACCCATCGCGTTGAGGAAATTGCCGAGATCAACGACCTCAGGTTCGCAGGCCGCAGCGGAAATGGTCGTTGTTCCCTTGGCGAAGACCGCCGCCGACATGACGTTGCACGTCCCCGTGACCGTGCTGCCGAAGGAGCCACCGAGATAGATATCAGCCCCGCGCAGAACGTCGGCTCGCGCGAAGACGTATCCGCGTTCAATCCGGATTTCGGCACCGAGCGCTCTCAGCCCCTTGAGGTGCAGGTCGATCGGCCGATGTCCGATGTTGCAGCCACCCGGAAGCGAGACACAGGCACGGCGGCGGCGGCCAAGCATCGGTCCCAGCACACAAACGCTGGCTCGCATGCGGCGAACCAATTCGTAGTCGGCGAAACAAGGCTGATCGTCGGCCACGGTCAGTGCGAGTGCCCCGCCCGCACGACGTTCAACCGTCATGCCGAGCGATCGCAGCACCTGCGACAGCGTGGAAACATCGACGAGTTCCGGCACGCCGTGCAGTACGGTCGTCCCTGTTGCCGCAAGCGTCGCGGCCATGATCGGCAACGCCGCGTTCTTGGCTCCGCCCACCGTTACCGTACCACGCAGCGGTCGCCCGCCTCGGATCACCAGCATGTCCATCCGTGGACCCTCTCACAAAAAGTCGGAGTCGCTTCACAGGCATCCCGCCTGATCGGGCGGTATTGGATCAGCGAGGCATCAACCCGGCAAGACAAGTCTCAATTGAGCCGCATTCCGCGTGGAGAGGTCGTTCTCGCGGCCCCCTTGGGCATAGACCTCGCACGGCCCTGAGTGAGATGTTCGAGGCGAGCCGTGTGCCGTCATCAGGCCACGGGTTTCCACCACGCGAACCAGAACCGGCATGCGGCTCGCCAATCTCTCAAGGCTCATCTCAGCGCGTTGATTGCACCGGAGTTGCGACTGAGACAATGCCCATCGAATCGAGCAACCCTTCGACGGCACTCCGCTGCATCGAATCGAAGGCCGTGAACGGTTCGGCCAGTTGTCCCGAACAGATGTCGGCGAGTTCGAGGGCGCACTTCAAACCGCACAGATAGGGTGCCATGCCGCTGCCACCGACGTTGTAGATGCGGCTGAGAGCGACGACCTCGGACTGAAGTCGGTCGATTGTCGTCTGATCGCGGCGCGAGGCGGCTTCGTGGAGTTCGACGAACAGACGCGGATGCAGATTCGCGCCGCCGGTCACACCGCCGTCACTGCCGAGCAGCACCGACTCGGCCATCAGATGCTCCGGCCCCATCAGGATCGTCCAGTCAGGTCGAGCGTCGCGCAGCGTGAGGGCACGGCGGAAGTAGGCCATGTCGCCCGAACTGTCCTTCAACCCGACGACGTTCGCGTGACGGGCGAGTGCCTCGACTGTCTCGAACGCCAGCGTCGCCTTCACGCACGAGGGCATGTTGTAGAGAAACAGCGGCAACGGCGATTCGTCGGCCAGACACGACAGAAACGTGAGTAAGGGCGGCTGCTCGACGGGGAAGTAATACGGCGGAGCGGCCACGACAGCGGAGGCACCCGCGCCCTGCGAGAACTTCGCCAATTCGACCGCCTCGACCAGCGACGTGTCGGTGACGCCGACCAGCACGGGAACGCGGCCGGCAACGAGTTCGCACGTTTTCTCGATCAACTCGTACCGCAGGCGATAGCTGAGACTCGGCCCTTCACCCGTCGTGCCGAGAATGAACAGACCGGCCACGCCGCCGGAGAGCAGATGCTCTACGAGGCGGCTCAACCCGTAGTGGTCGAGTTCATCACGGCCGTGCAGCGGCGTGACCATCGGCGGGACGATCCCCTTCAACGGGCGAGGCAGTGTGACGGCGGTCATGTGTGGAGCGTCCGGAATTGGTGTGGCGACTCGTGGTCCGACAACTTGAAATTGCGGGGTTCGCCTCGTTTAACCGCAAGCCAAAGGCGAGCGCGAGAGCGCGGTGAATCGCCCTCATACGCGCTCGCCTTTGGCTTGCGGTTAAACTACTGAACCCTGCAATTTCAACTTGTTCGACCACTAGCGTCCGGTCAGGTGTAAATTTGTGGGTTGTGATGATGGGTGGCCGGGGTTGGAGCGTCTTCGCGAAACCCCGGGGCTTCCTTCGCAAAGCCTCAGTCCAGCCCCGGCCACCCAACCCCCAAATTTAGGGCTGACGGGGCACTCGGTTGGTTGCAGGTCTCTCTGGCAGTCCATCGGCTGCGTGAGCGATCTTCTTCCGCAAAATCTGCCGCGGATGTTGAAGCTCGTACGGAATCGTGGCGGCGAGCGAATTCTCGCGAGCAGACCGACTGCTCCGAAGATGCCACGAGCGAGACTTCGCGCGTCATCCTCACAGTAGACCAGTCACTCCGTGACTGAAATCTCTGAGTCGCGGAGTGACTCGTAAGGCGAGCGGCAAGAAAAAGCGTACCCATTGAAGCCTGACGCGCAAGCGAAGGATGCTCGACATCCCAGGCTTCGCTTGCGCGTCAGGCTTCCATGGCCGGTATGACAACTTCTGCCGCTCGCCTAACTACTTTCCACGACGGGCTCATATCGCCTTGGGCGATCCGAAGTGTCTCTGAAGGAAGTACACCCACACGGCGATGCCGAGCAGGAACGGAACGAGGATTGTCATCAGCCAGAGAAAAGGCAATCGCGGCGGTTGTTGTTGATTGCTCAACACGATCAACCAGTGCAGCCCGGTGATGAACGCCTGCATCAGGCAGCCGAACCAAACGGAATGCCACGCCAGGTACGAGGCGGTCTCGGCCCGTCGTTCGTCCGCCAGCCAATAGTCGCGATGTGGGATGTTGACCATGTTGGGCGGCAAGAACCGCGTACACCAAAAGAGGCCCATCATGAACGCCGGGAACAGCAGTCCGAATGCGGCCATCCCCAGCAGATGTGTCGAGCGAGTCATCCAGCCATCGGCCTGTCCCGCGCCGTTGAAGTGCGTGGCCACCCGGTCGGGAAGCATCGACGCCGAGACGAACAGGCTCAGGGCAAAGCAGACGTAGAGTCCCGCGAGGAGTGCGAGGCGGAGCGGTCGAGTACTCATGAAAACGTTCCCGGATGCTTGCGAACGGCAAGAGTTTCGTAGCGTAAACGGCTATTTGTCCGAGGAGCCACCGACGGGACAACGCAGGACGAGCTTCGTCAGTTCGGGAGGACAGTTGTAGCGAATCGGCTCGCGACCGCTGATGCCGCGCGAGACGTAGAGCAGCGTGGGGTCGAGCCAGAAGACGCCCGCAGAGTAGCGGCAACCCGAGCGACTTGGCGAATACACCGGCCCAAGAACCGGTAGCCGAATCTGTCCGCCATGCGTGTGCCCCGAGAGCATCAGATCGAACCGTTGCTGTCGCGCCCAAGCGATGTTGTCAGGCGTGTGGCTGAGCAGGATTCGGAACGCCTCAGCCCCGCTGTCGTAGGACGGGCACTCTTGCCCGTCCGGCGTCGATGTTGAATCACACGTTGGCACTGAAGAACGGACGGGCAAGAGTGCCCGTCCTACAGGTGACTCGGCTGGTGCCACTCGACTCACGTCGGGATGCGTTCCCATCCACGGAGTCTCATCGCCGCACAGGACGATGGGTGGCGATGCAGGCTGAGTGAGCGAGACACAGCGTCCCGCCAGATCGGTCCAACCGAGCCGTTCCAACTCACGACGAATGGTGGGCGCGTCGAGATACCAATCGTGGTTGCCAAGGATGAAAAACTGACCGTGCGGCGCGGACAACTTGCCGAGCGTTGTCGGTAGCCAGTCGAGCAACGTCATGTCGTCGAGCAGGTCGCCGGTGAAGACGAACAGATCGGGTTGCAGCGCAGCCGCCTCTTCACACACGGCTTCAAAGTACGCGCGTGACGCCGCGCCCCGGAGATGCAGGTCGCTCAGTTGCACCAGCGACAGACCGTCCCATGCGGCGGGGAGCCTCGGCAGCGAATAGGTCTTCGTGCTGACCTCGATCGAAAACTGTTCGTTGCCGGGCAGGAGCGCGATCCGCCGCATCGGGCCGGGGCCGACCAGCATGTCTCGCCACGACACTCCGCAACGTTGTCTCAGATCGACGCGAGTCGCCTCGCACCCGACTTGGCACGCGGGCGGAGCGTAGAGTTGGAACTCGAACGTGGCCGCGATCAACAGGCAGCAGCCGACCGCTCCCACCGCAAGCAACAGCCAACACGGAAAGGGAATTGTTCCGGTGTGGCCGTCAATCCACAGACGGCAGTGACTCGAACCCGGCCCGAAAGCGAGGAGCAAAGGGTAACTGAGAATGAGGCCCAAGTTGGCAGTGTGGGACGCCACGAGAATTCGCTTCGTCATGCGACGGGCGAACCACCAATTCAGCGTCGATACCGACAGCTTGGCGAAGCCGATCGAACAGACGAGCACGACACCAGCGAACAACCAACTCACGAGCAGTCCTTCTCAAAACAGAAGTCCGGCTTTCGGAAAAGCCGGACTTCGAGCGGGTTCACTGCGCCGAGTGCCATGACTTACTTTGCAACCTTGGCCAACTCGGCTTCGATCGCTTGGACGACTTCGGGCGCATCGGGTTTCGTCTTGGTCGGGAAGCGGGCGACGATCTCACCGTTGCGCCCGATCAGGAACTTCTCGAAGTTCCACTTCACGTCGCCGGACGGCTTCGCGCCGGTCGTAAGCGTCTTGAACAGCGGCGAGGCGTTGTCGCCGTTGACATCGACCTTGGCGAACATGTCGAACGAAACGTCGTACTTGCTCTTACAGAACTTGGCGATCTCGTCTTCGGTGCCCGGCTCCTGACCGCCGAATTGATTGCAGGGGAAGCCAAGCACGGCGAGGCCCTTGTCCTTGTACTTGTCGCTCAGTCCTTCGAGCTGCTCGTACTGCGGAGTCGCACCGCATCGAGTCGCCACGTTGACGACCAGCAGCACCTTGCCTTGGTACTTGGCCAGATCGACCTCTTCACCTTTGATCGACTTCACTTTTTGATTCAGCACGGCGGGCACTTTCTCTACGGCGGAGACTTCCGCAGCGGTCAGGGCGAACACAATTCCAGCAAACAGACAGGTGGCGAGAACTTTCATGGCGGGACTCCTGGCGTGAGAAACAGGCGGGGCGAGCTGCCTGATCCCCATTGGAAGAGACGGCTCGAAGTTGCCCGGAAGTGTACCGGTCGGCGACAAGTTGGCCAGTGTTCAGGGACACACTGCCCCGCAGCGTGAGTTTTGAAGTTGCGCTCTTCGAGCACTCGATTCTGGAATGAGTCGAGCGAGCAGGGTGTTTCTGGCGGCTTCATCCGCGCTCCGGCTGTGCCATCCGCGCTAGTCCACTCGCCATCGGACTAGCCTGCATTGCGCACGGAGTTGGACATCAACACGAATAACTCGTTTAACCGCAAGCCAAAGGCGAGCGCGGAGGGGGAGCAGAGTTGATGCACGGTGTCA
>JAYTGQ010000228.1:0-6673 GCA_043733345.1 Schlesneria sp. | reverse complement strand
AACGTGGGTGCGGGCTACGCGATCTCGATCAACCAGATCAAGCACTTTCTCGATCATCTCAAGGGGGGGCACATCGTCGATCACGCGACGCTCGGAGCGACGGTGCGTACGGGCGCGGATCGCATCGTCCTGATCGACACGATCCTCGAACAATCCGATGCCTTCCGTCGCGGACTGCGCGAGAACGATGAACTGGTCTCGTTCGCGGGACGGCCGATCGGCAGCGTGAACCAGTACAAGAACATCCTCGGCATCTATCCCAAGGGTTGGTCGCTGCCGCTCGTCTATCGGCGGGAGGGCAAGAAGCAGGAAATCGTGGTTGAACTGAGAGCCTTGCACCGCGCCTCCGAGTTGAAGCAACCGACGACTCCCAAGGCACCGCGTCCCCAGCCGAAGGGGAAGAAGGGACCGGGCGGTCCGGGTGGTGAAGCTCCATCCACCGCGAAGCTGCCCGAGGAAAAGTTGCCCGACGAATACAAAAAGCTCTTCGTGAAGAAGACGGGCTATGCGAACTACCATTTCAACCAGCAGGAGCAACAGCGCGTGCTGCGCGGGTTGGAGTCGCTGCAAAGCTGGCGGGCCTCGACGGGACGTTGGAAGTTGACCGGCAAGACCGCGGCGAACGAGGATTTTTTGTTAACGATGACCGATGCAAAGTTGGGGTTGCTCCTGCCGAACCGTCCCGGTTTGCAGCCGCTGGAAAATCGAGCCGACTTCCTCGACGAGCCGCCCGGTTCGGGAGGTCTGCTCGCCGCGCTGCAACAGCTCAAGCTGCTGTTGACCAGGGGACCGGAGACGTTCACCGAGTTCTCGTATGTCGGCAGCCAACCGCTCGATGGCCGGGGTGCCTCGGTCGATGTGTTGCTGACGAGGAAGGGGGGCGTCGAAACGCTCTGGTACTTCCGCAAGGGAGACGGCACGTTCGTCGGGTTCGACTCGTCGCTCGGCACGGATGTCGATCCGTGCGAGATTCGCTTCCTGCAATTTGGCGACTTCGCCGGCAAGAAGTTTCCGTCCCGTTTCACGATTCGCCACGGAGATGCCGACTTCGCGACGTTTGATGTGTTGACGCTGGACGTGACGGCATCGGCTGGAGAAGCTGCCAACTGACGGTTGAAACTCGATTTCATCCCTTCGTTCCCTCCGTTGCCTTCTGTTCCAGTTCTTACAACAGACTTTTGAACAGAAGGCAACGGAGGGAACGAAGGGGAATGCAGGATGAGAGGATGGCTGACGCGGTGAATCAAATGTTCAGACGATTGACGAGTGGACTCGCGCGTGCAGCCGTCTTGTTGGCATGCGCAGGAGTGGCATGTGCGCAGTCGTCGGGTGAGACGATCGCGACCGTCTCGCCCAAGGTTGTGAAAATCTTTGGGGCTGGCGGCGGGGCGAAGTTGGCCGCTTACGGCACCGGGTTTCTGGTCTCGGACAAGGGGCACATCGTCACCGTGTGGAGTCACATTCTGGATGGTGACACCGTGAACGTGGTCCTGCACGACGGACGCCGGTTCGAGGGCAAGGTCGTCGGGGCCGAGCCGCCGCTCGACATGGCGGTGCTCAAGATTGAGGCCGAGGGATTGCCGTACTTCGATCTGGCGCAGGCCGCTGCGGCGGGACCGGGAACGCGCGTGCTGGCCTTTAGCAATGCGTGGAAGGTCGCGACGGGAGACGAGCCGGTGACGGTGATGCACGGCGTGATCTCGGCCAAGACTTCGCTGGCCGCGCGACGCGGGGCGTTCGAGTCGCCCTACAACGGCCCGATCTATGTGGTCGATGCGATCACGAACAACTCGGGTGCGGCGGGCGGTGTGCTGACAACGTGGGACGGACGGCTGCTCGGGATGCTCGGCAAGGAACTGCGGAACACACAGACGAACACCTGGCTCAACTACGTGATGCCGATGACGGAATTGAAGACGACCGTCGAAGAGATCATCACGGGCCGCTTCAGCCGCACGAAGAAAGACGACCCCGACGACGACAGCCCCGGCAAAGTGAAGCCGCGCCGGTACGAGGCCCTCGACTTTGGCATCGTCACCATCCCCGATGTGGTCTCGCGCACCCCGGCCTACATCGACCGCATCCTGCCGGGATCGCAGGCCGAGAAGGCGGGCCTGAAGCCGAACGACCTGATCCTGTTCGTGGGAGAAGACCTCGTCCAATCGTGCCGGATGCTGAAGGACGAACTCGGACGGCTCGAAGCCAACGACCCACTCAAGGTCATCGTCCGTCGGGGCGACGTGCTGGTCAGCGTCGAGATGGTGACGTCGAGAAAGGGCGAGGAGTGATTCATGCCCATCGGAATCGATCCCACCATCGACTACGCCTTCAAACGGGTCTTCGGGCGGCAGGAGAATGAGGAGAGTCTTTGTTCGTTGCTGAACGCGGTTCTGCGGCGACCGGTGGGAGAACGGGTCGAGTCGGTCGTCATTCTGAATCCGTTTCTTCCGCTGGAGGCTTTCGACGACAAACTGTCCGTGCTGGACATCAAGGCTCGCGATGAGTCGGGGCGGACGTTCAACGTCGAGATGCAGATTCGTTTGCACCACGCACTGCGGGAACGGGTGCTGTTCTACTGGGCAAAGCTTTACACCGAGCAACGGTGTGAGGGTGACGACTATGCGGAATTGAGACCGACCATTTCCGTGTTGGTGTTGGACGACATCCTGTTTCCCGAACTGGCGGGTCCGCACCACCGCTTTCGGCTGTGCGAGGAGTCGCGCGGAACGGTCTTCTCGGATCAGATCGAGCTGCACGTCCTCGAACTGCCGAAGTTCGCCAAGCGATTGCCCGAGCTGGCTGATGACCTGGACAAGTGGTTGTTCTTCCTGCGTCACGCCGCCACACTGGATCTCAATCATTGGCCCTTGGAACTGGCAGCGTCGCCGTGGCAACGGGCCGGAAAGGAACTGACCATGCTTGCGCAAACAGACATCGAACGGGAACAATACGAGTCGCGCCGCAAGGGGCAACGCGATTACACGACCGACATGCGTGCAGAGAGAAGGATCGGCGAAGCCAGAGGTCAGGCTATCGCGACGATTCGACTGTTGCAGCGTCTCCTCAAGAGACCAGCCACATCGAACGAGGAATTCGGAGCGATGAGCATCGGGGAACTCACCGAGCTGGAGGCGACGTTGACTGCCGCAACTCGGCAGGCGGGAATTGACTTATGAAACATGTTCCTCCTGTTGGAAAAGGAATTGGCGTGAAGCTGCTTCAGTTCATCTTGCTGAGCATCCTGCTTTGCGGAGTTGCGTTGGCAGCCGATGGTAAGTTGGAGGCGCTCGAAGAGTCGGCTTTCAAGCAGGCGGCGGCGCTGGTCGATCCGTCGCTCGTGCGAATCGAGACTGTTGGCGGGCTGGAACAGGTTGGCGAGGTCACGTTGGGGACGGGACCGACCTCGGGCGTTGTGGTGTCTGAGGACGGGTTCGTCATCTCCAGTTCATTCAACTTTGTGTCGAAGCCCGCTTCGATCTTGGTGACGTTGGCGGATGGAAGGAGATTCCCTGCGAAGCTGATTGCCAGCGACAAGCTCAAGTTGCTGACGCTGCTCAAGGTGGAGACCACGGGGCTGACTCCGGCCAAGCCGGCGTCGCGCGAAACGGTGACGGTCGGGCAGTGGGCGATTGCGCTGGGTCGGACGTTCGACCTCACCACGCCGAGCATCTCGGTCGGGATCGTCAGTGCGACGAATCGCATCTGGGGGAAGGCGATTCAGACCGACGCCAAGACTTCGCCGGTCAACTATGGCGGGGCGCTGGTCGATATCGAGGGCAGGGTGCTGGGCGTGATTGCTCCCCTGTCGCCACAGGGCAATGGCGAGACGGCGGGAGTCGAGTGGTACGACGGCGGGATCGGCTTCGCCATTCCGCTCGAAGACGTTTACGGATCGCTGGACCGGTTGAAGCAGGGGAAGGATCTGCTGCCGGGACTGCTCGGGATTTCGTTTGCCGGTGGACAATCGACGAATGTTCCGGTGGTCGTGGATCGCGTGAGATACAACTCGCCCGCGCAGCAGGCGGGACTGAAGACCAACGATCGGATCGTGGAGGCCAATGGCGAGAAGATCGCTCGCGTCGCGCAGCTCAAGCATGTGCTGGGGCGTCTGTACGGAGGCGACTCGATCAAGCTGACGCTTCAGCGTGGCGACAAGTCGCTTTCCGTTGAACCGACGCTGGCGGGGGAACTCGTGCCGTATGAGGTTCCGTTCCTCGGTCTGCTGCCGAAGCGAACCGCTTCCGCCGAGCCGGGCGTCGTGGCGCGACACGTCTTCGCGAACAGTCCGGCGGAGAAAGCGGGACTGTTGCGTGGTGATCGCGTGGTGAAGTTCAACGGTTCCGACGTGGCGGATGCTCGCGTGCTGAGTGACCTCGTCGGACGAGCGCGACCGGGGGACAAGGCGAATGTTGCATATGTGCGAGACGGTAAACAGGCGACGCTGAAAGTGACGCTCGCCACGTTGCCCGACAGTGTTGTTGGTGAACTGTCTGCCGAGGTGATCGAGCTTCCGAAAGAGGCCGCACCGGACAAGAAAGAGGGAAATCTCCCTTTGAAGGCGGCGAGACTTGTAGGGTGGGACCAGCGGCGCATCGCCGCGCCGGCCCACCGCGTTTTCTCGATGTTCCGGAATGGTGGGCCGGCGCTCGAAGCGAGCTTGTCCCACCCTACGTTGACGCCCCTGATCGCCTTGCCACAGAAAGAAGACCAGCCTGCGGACGCGAAAGCTGCGGAAGGGGACTCACCAACCAAGAAACCGAAAACGGGGCGGTTCACCGAGGAACTGGCCGGTCACGATCACAGTTTTTGGGCGTATGTTCCCGAGAACTACAACGCCTCGCACGCCTACGGTCTGATGGTCTGGATTCATCCCGGCGGCGACACGATGGAGGCGACGATCAGCAAGCAGTGGAAGTCGATCTGCGACCGGCGCGGCATCATTCTCATCGCTCCCAAGGCGGACAGCCCCGCCAACTGGACGCCCGGCGAGGCGAAGTTCGTCGAGGGGCTGGTTGTTCATGTGCGCGAGAAGTACACGATCGACTCGCAGCGTATTTTCCTTCACTCGCACGGTAGCGGCACTCCGTTGGCGAGCCTGCTCATGACGAAGCAGCGTGAAGTCTTCCGGGGTCTCGCGCTGGCAGGTACTCCATTTGCGGGCCAAGTCGCCGATCAGGAGCCTGAGTTCAAGCAGCAGCTCCACTTCGTCTGCGGCGATGGCGACAAAGCACTTCCCGCCGTGAAGAAGACGGTGGAAGCCCTCAAGAAATTGAAGTTCCCGGTCTCGTTCACGAGCGTGAAGGGCTTGGGAGCCAAGTATCCGGCCGAGACCGAAGTGGACGAGATCGGGCGGTGGGCGGATTGTTTGGATAGAATCTGACGCTGTGTGACCGCAGCGGTAAAAGGGCCGGAAACGAAATCATGGACATCCGACAAAAGAACACTCTCCTTGTGACGGCGATACTGGCCGGTTTGATGTCATTGCCGCTGACGTGGATGACGATCCACAACGCCCAGTTTCAATTCGGGGGAATGAACGGCCTCAATCAGATGTTTGGGAATGAGTTGCCCGCGATGTCCTTCGATGTTACGGGACTGAACGGTCACGTCACGATGCTCATCAAGGCTCCACTGTGGTTTGTTGTGTGCGTTGCGATCGGTGCCGGCGTCCTCCAATTGATGCAACATTCGCGGATGTTTGCCGTCCCGATGTTTGCCGCGCGGGGAGCCGCTGTGATCGGACTCGTTTGGACTATGGTGCCCATCGTTCCGGCAATGTTGACCGGAAAGGGGACTCCGGGTATCGGCTGGCTGCTGGCGATGTATTGCGCAGCGGTCCCGGTGGTGTGTCTTGCGGTACCGTCTCACCCCGTGAAAGATGCCGCGAACAATTTGGATGAGGAGACGAGATCATGAGCCTGACACTCGATCTTCCCACGGACCTCGCATCCGAATTGGAAGCGGAAGCCGCGGATTGTCGGCTGCCGCTCACGGAGTACGTCGTGAAATTGCTGGCGGACGGACGCGGTGCGAGACCAAAGCCGCAAACGGGAGCGGAGTTGGTCGAGTATTGGAAACGCGAGGGATTGGTCGGCACTCGGCAGGAGATCGCCGACAGTGCGGAACACGCTCGATTGTTGAGAGACTCTTCACAACGGCGCGTGCGAGGCTGAATGATGGACCTTGTCGATACGGACGTTCTGATTGATGTCCAGCGCGGACATCCCCCGGCATTGAATTGGTTCGCGAGTCTCACCACGCTTCCCGCAATACCGGGTTTTGTGGCGATGGAACTGATTCAGGATGCCAGGAATTCACGGGAGGTCGCGGAAGCCAAAAAGCTGACAGCTCCATTTCAATTCGTCTGGCCAACGGAAGTCGATTGCGAACGAGCGATGTTCGACTTCACCGCGTACCATTTGTCGCACAACCTTGGGCTGATCGACGCCTTGATTGCGGCGAGCGCACTCGGGCGGAATGCGACCTTGCTGACGTTCAATGAGAAGCATTACCGAGTTGTTCCCGGCTTGGTCATTCGGAAACCCTACAATCGATGAGCAATACGAGGGCCCCCTAACAGCCTGTTGAAAAAGGGAATAGAAGCCTGAAGCGCGAGCGCAGGATGCCGCAAATGCAGACGAATCAGGCTCAGAAATCCTTCGCTCGCGCTTCA
>JAYTGQ010000227.1:0-2357 GCA_043733345.1 Schlesneria sp. | reverse complement strand
CGATCGTGCTGGAGATGGTCGGGAAGCGGGTGGCTCGGACGGACGACTACGCGAAGGCTTACGACCAGCCGGGCTGTCATCGCACAAGCAACCTCGTGGACCGCTTGATGAACCGACGGCACCGAGTCCTCTACGCGGGCCGAGGCCGGCACGGCAATCAAGCCAGTTCCGAACGTCGCCTGCCAGGCTGGACGTGACTCCGGAACGACCGCCCGTTCGCCCCCCGCAGCGGCTTGAAACGCGACTTCCACTGCCCCGCCGACCGCCTCAATGCCCGCTCGGATCACCCCCACTGGCTCCATAAACCTCAACACCGCCACATCCCTGAGGGGATATCGAAAACTCTCCCCTGCAATCCGGTAGGGGCAGAAATAATCATCTCGTCGCGGTGAAGGGTTTCGGCAACTGGCTGGTGAAGGCCCGACGGCTGGAACGGAACCCGTTTGCTCACCTGTCCAAACTCAACGGCAAGGTCGATGTCCGTGTTGAGCGGCGGGCGTTGGAATACGAGGAACTCCCGCGGCTGATCGAAGCGAGCGAACAGAGCAAGAAAAAATTCCGAGGGCTGACGGGGCCGGATCGCTCCGCACTCTACACGCTCGCCGTGATGACGGGATTTCGAGCCAAGGAACTCGCCAGCCTCACGGCGTCATCGTTCGACTTCCGAGCCAACCCGCCCACGGTGACAGTGGAGGCCAAGAACGAAAAGTCCGGCCGTGGTGCAACGCTTCCGCTTCATCCGTTCGCTGCCGACAAAGTGGTGACGTGGTTGAAGTCTCGGCCGCAGTCATCCGCCGAGCCAATAACCAAACCTCTGGTCGAAACACTGTGGCCCGGTACATGGTCCAAGAAAGCGGCTGAGATGCTTCGTCGCGACATGGGCGAAGCCCGGTCGATCTGGCTGGCCGAAGTCGAGGAGATCGCAGCCGAACGCGATCTGCGAGCAAGTTCCACAAGCCCGAGAATGCGAACGGTGAGGTTGCCGACTTCCACGCTCTGCGGCATACGTTCATCACGTTGCTGGCCAGTTCGGGAGTTCACCCGAAAGTAGCCCAAGTGTTGGCGCGACATTCGACAATCACGCTGACGATGGATCGGTGCTCGCATGCGCGTTTGGTTGATCACAACACGGCCGGCGAGAACCTGCCATCGCTGGCCCTACCGAAACGCCTGATGCCGGACTTGGCAATGGACATGCTGTCATCGGCTGATTCCGTTGCCGACCAAGACAACCCGTCAGTTTGGGTTGCACGCCGGGTTGCTGTCTTTAGTGATTTTCCCTGCGAATCGGTGACGACTGCTGATGAAATACAACCGGCAACATGGCTCGCCAAAGAAGTCGAAAATCCCTTGAAAACACGCGGTTTCCAAGGGATTTTCTCAAGAGGCTCCGGTCGGAGTCGAACCGACGATGACGGATTTGCAATCCGTTGCCTTAGCCACTTGGCTACGGAGCCGACGCACTGTTGATCGGCACAATCTGTGCTTCGAGTTGAATTTTCCCAATCGCGAAATTCAGAACCGTTGGGACGGATGGACTAAAGTACCAAGCGAAGTGGGGGCGGATCGTAGTCACCGTTTGGAACATGGTCAACCAACTTCGCGAGGAGTTCAGGGGCATGGTCAAGTACGACTGGACTGGGGGTGCGTCGTATTCGGCGAGTTTGAGGAGGCCGGGCTTTTCTTCACGGCGGTGTTGTGATGGAACCGGCTCGTGCCGGGGGCTTGTTGACCTAATTTGTCGCACGGTTTTGAGGTGAAAGGGGCCTGATCCACGCGAGCGGCGGTCTTCGTGTGCTGCTTTCAGCAGGGTGACGAGGCGATTCGCTTTCCGCCCTGTTGCCAACGGTTGTTTGCCGTCTGTGGTGGGGGGCTCGCGGCTACGAAGGGTTGGTCGAATGGTTTCACGGTCTTCATCGGTTGAGGAAGACCGGGTGCCGGTTGACATCTGGCAGGGGATGGGGTTCACCCAGCGGCGTCCTCCGCAGCAGAATGCCTTCCGCGACCTGCTCATCCAGCTGGACCCGATGGAGTTGGACCGGGTGCTTCAGCGGTGGGTTGTCACCGATCTGGGACTGCCCGATGAGACCCAGACGCTGGTGGGGACCAGCATCGACGGTAAGAGGCTGTGCATTTAATATGTTCGACCAGTCCGTAGGGTGCGTGGAGTCTTCACCCCAAAACTCTCGGACGTAGTAAATGCACCGCCCCTACTTCTACTATCCGACCTGGAACACGAATCTTCAGGGCCATTGCAACGGGCGCACGACGCACTTTGTGAATTTGTTTAGGCGGTGATTTGCGTGAGGCGTTTGTCGTTTCTGGTACCGGTGGCTTGGCGAGTACGGCGGAGCCAG
>JAYTGQ010000226.1:0-16870 GCA_043733345.1 Schlesneria sp. | reverse complement strand
GTGATTCTGTGAGCGGCAAGGCGCTAGCCGCCGGTCGTTCCAACTCACCGGCGGCTAGCGCCCAGCCGCTCACGGGAAGTTATTGCGTGCCAGTTCCTTACCGGAACAGACGCGAACGCCGTGACGGCTGTTGTCCGACGCGCGCGGTCATTACGATGCGACCATGCCTGCCACACCTCAACGCACGCGCTTCTCGAACAGTTCGCCGACGCGGCTCTTGTGTTCCGCCGTGGTCGTGTTGCTCGGGACGATGCTGGCCTCAAGCTGCCTGCAAACGTGGCTGTTGTCACGCAATCTCGCCACGAATTTCGTGAGTCCCGCCGCGTGGCGGCAACTGGTTCGGTTGCCTGCGGGCGCGATTCCGAGTGTGGATCAAGGGGACGTTTCGTTCGGCTCGATTGCACTTGTGCTGAGCGCAGTCTCTCTTTTGACATGGTTGGTTGGCGCGTACTGCATCGCGCGGCGACGCGGTTCGAGCTACGGGGAGTCGCTCGCGACTTGGGGCTTGTTTGGCTGGGGCTGGTGGTGCCTGATCGATGTGTGGGAATGGACGTGGATCGGTGCGGGACTGCTGGGTGCGTCGAGTCTCTCCGAACTGCTGGCCGTGTCGCCGCAACTGTGGCTGACGGGTTGTCTGGCGGGATGGCTGACAACGCTGTTGACTCTGGCGCGTGGTCGCTCGTCCCGCGATGCCGTTGCGAAAGACACACTGCGCGATGAAAGCCAAGCGGCTCGAACACAGCGTTGGCTGTGGCTGGCCTGTGGTGTGTACGTCGTCGTGTTCACGACGATGAACTGGCGCTTGTACTTCAACCTGCTGATGCCACATGGTGACTCGGTGATGTACGAGGAACACTTGTGGAACGTGCTCCACGGCAAAGGCTTTCGCAGCTATCTCGATCAGGGCTTGTTCTTCGGCGAACACATTCAGTTCGTGCATCTGTTTCTGCTGCCGCTGTACGTACTCTGGCCGTCGCATCTGTTGCTCGAATTGTCTGAGTCCACGGCGTTGGCACTCGGTGCGTTTCCCGTCTTTTGGATGACGCGGCGTTGTCTGGGCCGTGCCGCGGAAGGTTTCATGCCGGGCGATCCGATTGTTGGAACCGGACTCAAAACACCAACCCGCAGCGTGAGCGAGGGCGTCGGTGTGTCGGGCGTGGAATCGTCCTCGCTCAAGCTGCGGGTTGGTGTGGCAGCGGCCGCTCGTGACTCGCGCCGGCTACTTCAAGCCGACACCCTCGCGCTGGCCGCTGCGGTCGCGTACCTGCTCTACGCGCCGATGCAGTTCCTCGACATTGAGATCGACCTGAAGACGTTTCGGCCCGAGGCGTTTGGCATCCCGCTGCTGCTGCTCACGCTGGACCAACTCGAACGACGGCAGCTCATCGGAACGTTGCTCGGTCTGGCATTCACGCTGACCGTGAAGGAAGACTACGCGATCCTCTTCGGGCCGCTGGGAGTCTGGATCGCATGGAGTCGCCCGGCTGGCAACGAGGATCGCGCGACAGGTGTGAAGCCCGCTCTGATTGCGTCACTGCTTCCCGCGAACCGCGACCGCTTCTTGGCGGGGATGGCACTGTCCGTCTTCAGCGTCACGTATCTCTGGCTGGCGACGCGCGTCGTGATGCCGTGGTTTCGATCGGGGGCGGAAGTTCACTACATGCGGTACTTCGCCAAGTTCGGTGAATCGCCCGAGCAAATCGTCGGGACGATGTTGTCCAACCCCGGCTTGTTGTTCGGCGAACTCTGTTCCACGGCGACGGTCCTCTACGCGCTGCTGCTCCTCGCGCCACTCGCCTTCATTCCGCTGCTCTCACTGGGGCGACTCGCCGTCGGCCTGCCGCTGTTTGGCATTCTCTGTTTGAACGAACTGGCCAAAGATCCGCGACATCAGTTTCACGCCCCGCTGGTCGCGGTGATCTTCTGGGCACTCGCGGGCGGATTGCCGCGCGCGATCGCGCTGGTTCGTTCACTGCTCGCTTGCGGGACTGCGGCCTCCGCAACAAACGACGAACACAACTCCACGTCGCGCACGATCTGCACGCATCTGATTTGGACGGCCTCTCTCTGCACCGGACTGTTCCTGACGATTAGCCCGCTCGGCTGTCCCTTCTGGGACGCGGGATCGAACTGGCACTGGCAGACGCTGTACGGACCAAGTCGTCGCGGTGAGTTGTTCGCTCGCATTCTTCCCTTGATCCCGCGAGACAGCCGGGTCGCTTCGACCGACTTCGTACATCCCCGGTTCACGCATCATGAACGGTCTTACGACTACAGCGGCTACCGTCGCAAGGTGGCCGGAGATCGCATCGGCGTCCCCGACGACACCGACTTCCTCGTCATCGACACGAACCACCGCTACAGCGAAATCAAGTCTCCTGCCGAAGTCCCCGAATACCGCGACCACCCCGCCGACTGGGAACTGCTCCCCGCTGAGACCGACGGCTACTACATCGTGCTGAAACGCCGACGCTGAAGCATGTCTCGCGCGGGACAAAGCGAGACACTTCTGAGCGGGGCAGCGTCAGCCCCCCGGTTCTTGGGCGTTAGCCCTTCGCTGGAAGAACCGGGGGGCTGACGCCGCCCCGCTCAGATGTCTCATCACCGGCCGCGCGAGGTTTAACCGCGTGGGCAGACCCTCTCACGCTACTCCGCGACGCGAGACCATTGCTGATCGAGCCGCTTCTCCGACACGGGCACGGCCGTCTTCAATTCCTGTGCGAAGAGTGACACACGGAACTCTTCGGTCATCCAGCGATAGGCTTCCAGCTCGGGATCGTAGAGTTGTCGTTCGCGATGTTGCTTCAGGCGTTGAATGCCGCGCGACCAGTGCGACGCGATCAAAGGCAACTGTTGCAGGTCGCGCGGCCCCGCTCCACTCGTCAGCTTTTGGAGACGCAGCACGATTCCCTTCGAGTACCTCGGGAACTGGAGCAGCCACGGCCACGGTGTGCGCACGAGAAAGCCCGGCAGAAAGAGTTGCCCGAGTTGCGCATGCACATCCTGTCGCGTTGGCTGCCATTGAGGAGCCGCCGTCTTTTCCCACGTCTTACGAATCTCGGAAAAGTTCACGAACAGCGGCGCGAGTAACTGCGACACTTCCGCGACCGCCGCACCCAGACGTTGTGATCCCACTCGCAGACACGCGCGGAACTCGTCGTCCGAACGAGGCAGCTTGGCGTCGTGAAGGAACGCGCGGTCGGCCAAGAGCTCGGTGAGTTGTTGCCGAAACGGAAACGGTTGCGGAAACGTCTTCGAGAGCAGCGTCCAGTTGTTGAGCTGCGGCAGATGCTCGACGTGTTGCTTCAGTTCTCTGGCTGCGGCCAGCACGATCAAGCGCCGGACACCGAACCGCAGTTCGTGACTGGCTCGGGCCGGAGCATCGACCAGACGCAATGACGCGGTGTCGAGGCCGTTGTCGATCAGCGTCGGATAGCCCTTCATCGCGATGCCACCACGCACCACGGTGACTTCCGGCGGCAACGTCCCGAAATCCCACGTCGTCACGCGATCACGACTCCAGCGCACGTCATCGACCGATGAGAAGCTGCTCGCCGCCGCCGCTCCAAACGTCTTCCGCATCTCGACCAGATCGCGTCCGGCGGCGAGCGTCTTGCCGTCCGCATCGATCACGCGAATCTGCATCCGCAGGAAGTACGGCAACCGGTCTTCGCGCAATTCATCGCGTGGCACGGAGACTCCCGTGATCTGCTCGATCGCGCGGGCCATCGCCTCGGCCACCGAGCCTTCACCGAACCTGACAACCTGAGCCACACGCGCGGCCGTTTCGGGGATCGGTACGAGCGACCGACGCAGATCTTTCGGCAACGCCTTCAACAGCGCCGCGATCTTCTCTTCGATCAACCCCGGCACAAGCCAACCGAGCCGTTCGCCATCGAGTTGATTCAATCCCTCCTGCGGCACGATCACCGTCACGCCATCCTCACCGCCACCGGGATCGTGGCGATACTCCAGAGGCAACGACAACCCGCGCATCTGGACTTGATCGGGATAAGCCTCTTTCGTCGAGGGGATCGCTCCCGCTTCCAACACATCCGCTTCGGTCATGATGAGTCGCTGCCGCGCTTCGACCGTCGCCGTCCGCAGCCACTGCACCAGATGGACACCATCCAACACATCGACGGGCAGCCGCGCAGCATAGAAGTCGAACTGCGCATCGGGATCGCGCAGCAGGTTCCCCTTGCGAGATCGCGACTCCAAATCTTGCAGCCGCTCGATCAGCTCCAAGTTCTTCACCAGGAACTCCGGCATCGGAGCCGTTCCGCGCGAGGATGATTGAGAACGCGCACCAGCGGTCGGAGTCGCACTTCCTATCCCCTCGCCCCGGCTCTGCGGCGAGAGGGTTAGGGTGAGGGGTCTTCCTTGGTTTGTCCCCTCGCCCTTCGCCTTGGAGGGGAGAGGGCTAGGGTGAGGGGTTCTTCCTTTGGCAATCCGTTTGGCGTTGTCTTGTTCCAGTTTGGCGGCACTTCGGTCACTGCGACCCACTCGATGCCCGTCTTCATCCCGCTCAGGCTGAACACGGCCGGACTCATCACGTCCCGACTCGGCCGCGTTGGAGTCTTCCCCCACACCCCACTCACCATGCACCAGCCCCTGCCACAAAAACAGCTCGCGCGACTTCACCGCGTCGATCCGCCCATAACGAATCTGGCGGCGCGGAACGATCAACAACCCGAACAGCGAGACCTTTTCACTGGCCGTCACCGCGAGACCATCCGGATCCCAGGCCGGCTCGCTGTAAGTGCGAGTCAGCAGATGCCCGGCCAGCGGCTCGATCCAGTTCGGGTCGATCCGCGCGACCGTTCTCAAAAAACGTCGCGTCGTTTCCAAGAGTTCTGCCGCGACAATCCACTTCGTTTTCTTGCTCGCCTGCCCCGATCCCGGCCAGAGGAAGCCTTTCTGACCACCGGCCACTTGGTACTCGCTCGTCTCCGTCCGCATCGCGATGCTCGACAGGAATCCGGTCAGCAGCGCGCGATGAATCGCGCCAAAGTCGTTGCGTCGCGTCCACTCGTTCGAGGCGACGGCTGGCGAATCGCTCTGCTCCCCTTTCTTCTGAGCGGGGGACGTAAGTCCCCTGGCTCCGCTCCCCTTGTTCGCGACCAGCGGTACGGACTTCGCGACCGCAGCCAGGGGACTCACGTCCCCCGCTCGGGAAGAGGCGGGACTCGCCGCATCCAAGCTCTCACGCACGATCTCGACCAACTCCGCATGGACCTCGACCCACTCGCGCATGCGCGTCCACGACAGAAAGTTTTGCAGACACGCCTTCCGCAGTTGGCTGTGTGACAACCGAGCCTTCAGGCCGTGGAAGAAGTCCCACACTTTGAGATAGCTCAGAAAATCGGACTCCTCGTCTTGGAACTGTTTGTGAGCCTCATCTGCTTGCTGCTGTTTTTCGAGCGGTCGTTCGCGTGGGTCGGCCAGCTCAAGAGCCGACGCGATGATGAGGATTTCGGACAGACAATGTTCGTCCCGCGCGGCCCAGACGATGCGTGCGATGCGTGGATCGACCGGCAGTCGCCCGAGCTTCCTCCCGAGGTCCGTCAGTTCGTGGCGGTCGTTCACAGCGCCGAGTTCAAACAGCGTCTTGTAACCGTCGCGAATCGCATCCGACTTCGGCGGTTCGAGGAACGGAAACTCTTCGATCGCTCCCAACCCGTGCATCTTCGTTTGCAGGATCACGTCGGCGAGGTTCGACCGGAGAATCTCGGGCGGCGTGAATCGCTCGCGGCTGGCGTAGTCCTCTTCCGAATAGAGTCGGATGCACACGCCCGGTCCCAGTCGTCCGCAACGACCAGCCCGCTGATCAGCCGACGCGCGCGAGACCGCTTCAATCGGCAGCCGCTGCAACTTGTTCTTCGGCGAGTACCGACTGATCCGCGCCGTGCCGGTATCGACGACGTAGCGGATGCCCGGCACCGTCAGTGAGGACTCCGCGACGTTGGTCGCGATGATGATCCGTCGCGTGGACGACGTTTGAAAGACGCGCTGTTGCTCGGCGGCGGAGAGCCTTGCGTAGAGCGGCAGCAGGTCGATCTTCGAGCCTCCAAACGTCCGGCCGCGCAGCGTCTTCGAGGCTTCGTGAATCTCACGTTCGGTCGGCATGAAGACCAACACGTCGCCGGGGCCATGCGCGGCGACTTCCGCCACGGCATCGGCCATCGCGCGTTGAATATCCGGCTCGTTCCCCTCGTCGTCGTTCTGAGGTGGCCGGTAACGAATTTCAACCGGGTACGTTCGGCCAGAGACCTCCAGCACAGGAACCTCACCTGCCACCGAGCGAAAGTGATTGGCGAACCGCTCCGCGTCGATCGTGGCCGACGTGATGATGACCTTCAACTCACGCCGCTTCAGCACGAGTCGATGGAGATTGCCTAACAAAAAATCGATGTTCAGCGACCGCTCGTGCGCTTCATCGACGATGATCGTGTCGTACTGATCGAGCCACCGGTCGTGTTGGTTCTCGGCCAGCAGGATGCCGTCGGTCATCAGCTTGATGTACGTCTGCGGCGAGGTCGCGTCGGTGAAGCGGACTTTGAAGCCGACCTCGCGCCCCACGGTCACACCGAGTTCTTCCGCCACGCGCGCCGCCACCGATCGCGCCGCGATCCGGCGCGGTTGCGTGTGCCCGATCAGCCCGTCGATGCCGCGTCCCAGATCGAGACAAATCTTTGGCAATTGCGTGGACTTGCCCGATCCCGTCTCACCACAAACGACGACCACGCGGTGATCGCGAATCGCCGCCGCGATCTCATCGCGCCGCTGGCAGACCGGCAATTGCTCGTCGTATTTCGGGATCGGCCGTGCTGCCACACGCTGCTCGCGCCGCTGGCACGACTTCGCCAACTCTTCCTGCAACCGCGCGAGGTTTCGGTCACAGACCTGCTGCTTGCGCAGGGCCTCCTGCACGCCGCCCCACATCCGCCGCAACCGCTGTCGATCGACCATCATGGTCCGTGTGAGAGCCTCTTCGATCTCGGTCACTTCTTTGTTGGTCACGTCGGTCATCAGCAGTGGTCTCTCGGTTCGGTTGGGGACGCGACCTCATAGTGGTCGAAGCGACGCACCGCAAGCGGCTCCTGCGGTGTCGATGTGCGACGGGCATTCATAGCCCGGAGGGCGGCAGAAGGTAGCCCACGGCGCGAGCCGTGGGTGGCGTGTTACGGGGATGATGTTAGCCCGGAGGGCGACACTTCGATCGACCTTCGACCTTCCTTAAAGTGTCGCCCTCCGGGCTGCTGAAGCTGCTGAAGCGTTCCCCCACGGCTCACGCCGTGGGCTATCATCTGCCGCCCTCCGGGCTAAGAAACTCGTGTTGGATTTTCCTCTACGAAACATCCCAGCGAACGCCGTGGTTCTCAGGACGGCGACCTCGCAACCATTCAAATCTGCTGAATCAAGCCGTGGGGTCTCCCGACGGCATCAACCACTCGTGCAAACGCACCAACCCTTCCTCCACACCAACTCGCGGCACGTAACCGAACGCCGCGCGGGCCGCATCGAGCTTGAACCAGTGCGACGTGGCGAGTTGCCGTGCGACGAACCGCGTCATCGGTGGCTCGTCTGTTCGACCGAGGAGCGTGTGTGCCAGTTCCAGCGCTCCACCAATCCAATAGGCCGCGTTGGCCGAGATGCTTTTCGTCACGGGTGGCTCACCGGCACAAGCCAGCATCCGGTCGATCAAGTCCCACAGCGGTAACGGTTCACCGTTGGAGATGAAGAAGGCACGCCCGGCCACCGTCGAGTTCGGCAACAGCGCATCGGCCGCTTGGATGTGAGCGTCGGCGGCGTTCTCGACATAGACCGTATCGACGAGGTTCGCGCCCGAACCGACTCGACGCAGTTTCCCCTGCCGCGAACGTTCGATCAGTCGCGGAATGAGATGATTGTCGCCCGGCCCCCAGATCAGATGCGGCCTCAGCGCAACAGTTGCCAACGGATAACCGCTCGCCGTCATCGAACCGTTGGCCGCAAGAACCGCTCGTTCGGCCATCGCCTTGGTCTGCGGGTAATGCGCGAGATATCGCGATGGGTACGGAGCCGATTCGTCGATTCCCGCCTCATCGCGTCCATCGAACACGACGCTCGGGGAACTGGTGTGAATGAGCTTCGGAACACTCTCAGACAGACACGCCGCGATCACGTTCTCGGTCCCGACCACGTTCGCGCGATGATAGTCGTCGTACCGCCCCCACACGCCCGCCTTCGCCGCAACATGGAACACCGCCTCGCAGCCCCTTGCCGCCGCAATGACCACCGCGCGATCGGCGATGTCTCCGGCGACACACTTCACACCCAACGCCTTCAACGCGGGATAGTCCCCGCGCGACAGGCTGCGCACCGAGTCCCCGCGCGCGACGAGCTGCCGCACGATCGCCTGTCCCAGAAATCCTCCGCCACCCGTCACCAGAACTCGCATCGTTTCAATGTCCTCACAGCACGGAAGTCAGAATCAGTCCCAGCAACACGGCGGCGACAATCACCACCCACAACGGCGAACGCGGTTTGTTCGCGCTCCCGTCCGTGATCCAACGGTCGCACGCCGGGCAATAGTCGGCATCTTCCAGCATCGTCTCACCACAATGCGGACACGGAATGTAACCGTCGTCGTCCCAGTCGTTGTCGAACTCGTCGCTGTCGTCGTCCCGCGAACTGCTTCGCATGGCATCGCCCTCCACCGGTTGCTCGCTTACGTCTGCCAGACCACAACAGGCTCAAACCATTTCTCGTTTCACCGCGTGATCCACGAACGGCCGTCAGAAGACCTCAACAAGAAAATGGTGGACAAGAAGATGAAAGCCAGGTCCAGAGGCTTTCTCTCCAATCTTCTTGTCCCCCATCTTCTTGTTCCTTTCGGTTGCGGCGGAGCCGCGCTGGGTTCATTCCTTACCGCCGCCATTTCGCCGCCCACACAGCCAGCTTCTCGCGGAAGATTTTTGAGTTGTGACGAACATCGACTGGAAACGCTTTGTGGAAGAGGATCGTCTGGACCGGACGCGAGGTGTCGAATTTCGCTCCCAACGCGAGTAGCTCTTCCGTCAGCTTGGCCTTTGAAGTTCGACGAGCGTCCGCTTCAAGTTCCACGCACAGCAACGGCTGCATCACGCCGTTGCGGACAACGCCGACGAGGGCCGTCCTGAAGACTTGCGGATGCGCGTTGAAGACCCCTTCCACCGGCTCGGTGAAATACGTTCGGTCGGGTGTGACGACGCGATGCGACTTGCGACCGCAAAACCACAGCCGGCCTTGCTCATCGAAGTACCCGAGGTCTCCCATGCGGTGAGCGATGTCGCCAAGACGTTGCTCCGCGTCGCGGTACTCCACTCCGTCGTAGGATGGGCACTCTTGCCCGTCCTCTTTGAGCTTCGTTTGCTCACACGCGATCAAGGGGTCAGGCACCGCAGACTTCAGAATTGGCGGAGTGACGGCTTGCTGAGCGGCAACGGTTTCCACCGCCAATTCTGAAGTCTGCGGTGCCTGACCCTGGCGCATATCACCGACGACGACGGGCAAGAGTGCCCGTCCTACAGGAGGCATCCGAATCTTCGCCAGCGCCGTCAGGTCGGGCCGGTTGAAATACTCGCGCGTGACTTGAGGGCCTTGCACCACGATCTCGCCGATCTCGCCGCGCAGCATCAGCAGCGAATCGTTCCAGGCGAGGATCGGTTCGTCAGTGATCCGGATGATCGAGACTTGGACTCCCGGAACCGGACGCCCCACGCACGTTCCGGCCCCTTGTGCTGTCTTGGCTCGCGTCTCATTGAGGACTTCGCGGCTGCCGATGACGGCGACGGGAAGAGACTCAGTCGCGCCGTAGGGAGTGAAAATCTGTCGGCCCGGTGCGAGCGTCGCTTGGAACCGGCCGATGATCTCGGCCGAGACGGGCGCGCCTGCCGAGAGGACTCGTTTCAATGACGGCATCGGTTCGGCAACGTGCCCGTCGATGCGACGGCTGGCGTAACGACCGACTGCGTTGAGCAGCGCGGGTGAGCCAAACATGTTCGTCGCGCTGTATCGCTGAATCGGCTCGATCACCTCGCGCGGGTTGACGCGCGCGGGCCGAGTGAAGTCCATTCGAGGCACAATCGCCGTCATGCCGAGCGCCGACGCAAACAACGCGAACAACGGGAACGTGCAGAGATCGATCTCACCCGGCTCGATGCCAAACACCTGCTTCAGCAACTCCACCTGAGCCACAAAGTTTCCGTGCGAGTAGACCGCTCCCTTCGGCACGCCGGTGCTGCCACTGGTAAAGAGAATTGCCGCCACGTCGGACGCGGCGGTCTCGACGATGGTGCTTCGTGGTGGAACGAGGGCTTCGAGATTGTGCATTCCCGGCGCGAGGCCGTCCGTATCGACGGGCTTCATTCCAGATGACTCACACCTCCCCTGGCCGACACGTATCAGGTCACGCAGTGTCATTGACGAGTTGTTGATGCTCATGTAGCTCGACTTCCATCCGCCAACACGCACGAACTTCGTCAGTGATCCCTTTCCCCAGCCGAACAGCCACCGCGCGATGTGAGCCTTCGTGATGCCGATGAAGCCGACCGGTTCGGCTTCGGCCAGACATTTGCCGATGTTCTTGAGGCCCATGCCCGGATCAATGAACACCGGAACGGCACCGGCTTTGAACAGCGCGAACGTCAGCGAGAAAAACTCCAACGACGGCGGAACCATGAGGGCCGTCCTCACCCCGCGACCAATCCCCGTCCCCGTGAGTCCCGCCGCGATGTGATCGCTCTCGTCATCAAGCTGTCGAAACGTGAGGCTCGTGTACGCCGTCCGCCCCTGCCGGTCGCGGCTCTCGGGAAACATCACGGCCATCTGCTCGGGCCGTAGCCGAGCCATGTCCTTCAGGTGAGTGGCGATGTTGATGGTGGGCATGGGAGGAGACCGGAGACGTAGCAGCCTGTTGAAAAAGGGCCGTAGGGTGGGACAAGCGGCGCTTCGCCGCGCTGGCCCACCATGATTACTCGATGCCTTCTGATGGTGGGCCGGCGCTCTAAGCGAGCTTGTCCCACCCTACGATTGACTCCTCACGATCACAACGGATGCTCATCAAGAAACGTTCGGAGCAACGGGATCAACTCGTCGCTCGCGTCTTCCAAGATGTAGTGGCCACAGTCGGAATAGCGGTGGAGTTCGGCGTCGGGGAAACGGGCCTGCCACTCGCGCAGGAAGTGTTCGTCGAACACGAAGTCCTTGTCGCCCCAACCGATCAGCATCGGGAGGTGCTTGAGATTTTCGAGGTTGTTCCCGACCTGTGTCACGAGGTCGTAGCCTCGGTCTCCCGGCTGGAGCGGGATGTCCTGCACAAACCGATGGACGGCGAGTCGGTTCGCCCACGAGTCATACGGCGCACAATAGGCTCGGCCGACATCGCGCGGCATCGGGCGGCGCGTGACGCACGACTGAACGGCTCCGCGACTGAAGGCGTTGAAGCCGCGAACCAGCAGCGCCCCGAGTGGGCTGCGTGCCAGCTTCAACTGCCACGGGACGGGCTTGGTCGTCGGAAGGTGAAACGCACCCGTGTTGAGCACCACGAGTCGCTTGATGCGGTCGGGATGCTTCGTCGCGTAAGCCATTCCGATCATCCCGCCCCAATCGTGGACCACGAGCGTCAGGTTTTGAGTCGCATGTAACTTGTCGAGCCACAACTCCAGATCGGCCACGCGCTGACGCAACGAGAACTCGTACCGCCGATCACCCGGCTTGTCCGACATCCCGCAACCGATGTGATCCGGCACGAGGCAGCGATACCGATCCCGCAGCGCCACGACGAGATTGCGGTAGTAGTACGACCAATTCGGATTGCCGTGCAGCATCACGACGGTCTCACCCCGACCTTCGTCGAGGTAGTGCATCCGCATCCCGCCCAAGTCGGCGTAATGGTGAGTGAAGTCGTAACCGGGGAGAGAAGAAGTTGGAACCACGAAAGACACGAACCACACGAAAGAGGAAGCGGAGAAAACAAAGGCAGGTCGGAACCACGAATTTCCCAGCGCGGCTCAGCCGCAACCGAAAGGAACAAGAAAATGGTGGACAAGAAAATAGGAGAGGAAGCATCTGGACCTGGCTTTCATCTTCTTGTCCATCATTTTCTTGTGGAGGTCTTCTGATGGCACTTCCTGGATGACGTGGGATGGTGACAAGCTTCTACGGCAGCGGGTGTCACTTGTTGGCGGTGCGGAAATTCTTCGCGCCCAGCGAAGAAACGAAACGTGTGTAGTACGAATAAGTAGAAAGCAATCAACTGAGAGGTGGGCAACATACGCCAACTGACGCGGTGGTTTCAGTTTGACGGTGGCCTTTCAAACGATGACGGGCCTGGGCCTGAAACACGGCAACGAACTTGTTGGCTCGCACATACCCTTCGTATTCCGCGAGTTCCTCTTCGCTCAACTCACCCTCGTTGCACTTGGACGCCAGCTCTTCAATCCGCTGTTGTAACGGCTCGTCAGCATGGCAGTTCGCAATCTGGAGCGCTTGTTCGGGCGTCAGGATTTGAAAGATCGGGTCTATCCCTCGCTCGAAAGCAGTGATCGAAGTTGTGTTGGTCTGAATCATCAGCTCCCGCCTTTCTGATTCGTGTTATTCGTACTACTAACGATTTGTTTCATCGCCGGGCGCGCAGAATTTTGGCGGAGCGGATTAGGCAAACTGATGAAGCACAGAATCATCAAGTCGGGCGGTCAGTGTCCTTGCGAGCCTCTGCCATGATTTTGTCCTTCATCATTTTGCCATTCCGGTTCTGGCTTCGCTGGGTTGCGGGCAAAGTCCGCGCTGGGAGATTCGTGGTTCAAACTCTTCACCAATCTAGCGCCAGCATCAGGCAGTTCAACCCGCTGCCGATGCCGAGGAAGCCGACTCGGTCGCCTCGGTTGAGGAAGCCGCGTTCGTCGGCGATGGCGGCGGTCATCGGCAGCGACACCGTCCCCATGTTGCCGAGATATGGGAATGTGCAGAAGTCTTTCTCGGGTGAGATGCCGAGGGCGTTCATCACCTGTTCGCGGTGGCCTTTGCCGACCTGGTGGCAGATCACTTTGTCGATCTCATCCGATGAAAAGCCGATCTTGGTGAGGAACGATTTCCAAGTGTTCAGGCCCAGATCGACGCCATGCTTGAGGACGCTGATCGAGTCGGTCTGCATGAACTGCGTGAAGGCGTGTGACACCCGCGCTGGCAGCAGACCGCTCACTTTTTGCTGGACCAGTTGCGGCATGAAACTGCCAAACTTCGTGTGCGTGATCGACTGCGGCAGGATCGCATCGACCTTTTGCACGGCAGCGGGCAGGAGCGACTCGAAGCCCCAGCGGCAGAGGGCATGATGTTCGGGAGCCGCCTTCGTCACGCCACCCAGCAGACGATGCTGCTTCTCGCGCGAGAACGATCCATCCGTGAGCAGTACCGCCACCGCGCCCGATCCGCCCGTCAGCGTCGCGAGCGACTTGGTCAGCGCGTCCATCGTCATGTCTTCGAGCAGCCGTTGGATCGTGTAGTCGATGATCTCGCGAGCCGTCTCGCACGAGACGACCATCCCCGCGCGAATCTGCCCGAGTTCGATGCGGTTCGCGATATCGACCATCCCGTTCAAGACGCCGAGGCACGCGTTGCTCACGTCAAACACCGACGCATCCGGGCTGATGCCCAGGTTCGCGGCGACGCTGCACGCGGTGGCTGGCTCAAATTGCTCACGGCAAACGCCCGCATAGATCATCACACCCACATCGCGCGCCGCCACGTTCGAGTGTTCGAGCGCCCGCCGCGCCGCCTCGGTCGCTCCGTCGCTGAGCCGATGGCCGGGTGCCCACCAGCGTCGCTCGGTGATCCCCGTCCACGCCTCAAGCTGTCCGGGGGCAATCTTGAGCTTGGAATACAACGGTTCGAGCCGCTGCTCGATCTCGGTGGAAGTGACAACAACGGGAGCCAGTTCGTAACCGATAGCATCCACGTAAACGCGCGAGTATTTCATGAGAAAGCGATGAGCCAGCAAGCGGTAAGCGGTCAGGCAGGAACGGGGACAATGTAACCGGTCTTCGTTCAGACTTCAGCCGCACCGCCGCATTGACAAGAACTCAACGATGCGTCGGCTTGGGGGGACGATCTGGATGCGGGGGTTCAGTCTGCCTACGCCACAGGCCGATCAAGGCAATCCGGCAAACCGCGAATGTTGAGCCAGTACTCGCCCCGCACGTCTTCGTCGATCTCGATGGGAATGCGTTCGCCGTAGAGTCTGTTTGAGCCACGTTTCTTGCAGCCGGTGATCCAATACTCTTCGCCCGACTCAACCTCGAAGTAGTTCGATTTGAAGCCGTGTCCCCTTTGGGTCTGAAACGTCAGGCCGCGATAGTAAACCGATTTCCCCGTCTTCGAGTACGTGACTCGGCCGATGCGAGCCTCGCCGGTCAACGCGCCCGCCTTGCGCTCGATGTACATGATTCGAGATCGCATCTCTCCATCTCCTTAGGACCGGCACATCAACAACTGCCAGATTTTGTTTGTGGTGAGCCGGGTGCCGTAAGGCCCCGGATTCTTCGACAAAACGTCCGGGGCCTTACGGCACCTGGCTCACCTAATTCCGACAGTTGCCCGTACCTCACTCGACCGCCAGCGTGAAGCTCTTCATCTGATAGATCACGCGGCCATCGACCGACAAAAAGCCTTCGGCGGTGAGTTGCCTTGTTGCGTCATCGACCTCGCGAATGACGGCCGTGACGGTGACGAGAGCGTCACGCGGGACGACTTGGCCGCGGTAAACCCATTCGTGCGGAACCGGCTTGGCAGCCTTGGCATCGAGTCGCTGCGACGGCGTTTGGAACACGGCGTCGGCCCCCAACCTCCATCTTGCCGCCGCGTAGAACTTCATCAGTTGGAAGAACGATTCTAGGCCGAGCGAGCCGGGGACGACCGGGTCTTCGTAGAAGTGAGCTTTGAAGAACCAAGTACTCGGATCGACCTGCATTGTGCCGCGAACGTAGCCGAGTCCATGTGGTCCGCCGTTGAGCAGCAACTCTGCGTGATCGACCATCATGTAGTCGGAGTTCGCGAACGGCGCGGCGTCGGGGGCATCGAAGCGGCTCGCGCGGGCAGACTCCTCCGGCGACGCGACGAAGACTTTCGCGTCGCGGATGCCGACTTGATGAGCCAGCGATTCCTTCGAGAAGAACCCGAAATAGGTGTCGCCGACATAGACCGGCTCGCCGTTGCAGCTCAGGTGGTAGTCGAAGTTCTGGATGATCATGCCGCCCGATTGCGAGACCTTTGTGATCTTCACTTTCGTCGTCAGAGTGCCCGATTGCGGCGTGACCTCGCGGTACTGAATCGCCTTGCCGCCAAGGTTCCGGAACGACAGATCGGTCTCGCTGGTGAGGGCCGAGCCGAGATAACCGGCGAGCCACCCGCACGGCTGCAACGCCGTTTCGAGCAGCACGGCGAAGGGCATCGTCGGCTGACGGTTCGCCGCGAAGTACCACGCATCGACGGGGATGTCGTACTGCGCGACAATCTCGCCTCCCGCTTCCAACTTCCACGGCTGGCAGTTCTCAATCGAGACGACTCGATCCAGAAACTGAAACGGCGGCCCCGGCAACCGCGCGATCTTCCGCTCGGCATCGAACACGCAGTACTTGTCCCCAAACGCCTCGGACGGCTTGCCGATGGCAAACGCCGTGATGCGGTCGGTGTTGAAGATCGCAGGACGGAGATCGTAAGCAGGGTTGAGAGTTGAGGGTTGAGGGTTGAGGGGCAGAGTAGAAGACCACAGCCGCTCAACGTTCTCGCGCGATAGCCCTGTCAGGCACACGCTCATATCGGTGATCTCCACAATCGGCTTGCCGTCGGCGTACATCAGGGCATCGGCCTTGCAGTAGGCATCGGGCCCGTACCCGACCTCTTTCAACGTCACCTCGTACCAGACCTTCTGCGTGGACGAGAGGACTTGGCCGCGACACTTCAACCTGCTGCGGACTTCCGGGATCGGCTGGTACGCGATCTGACCCGTCTCACCGACCCAGCCCATGCGCAGCAGGAAGATGCGCAGCGTGTGCATGCAGCACTCGTACATCAGCGTGCCGGGCATCACCTGATCGTCACAGAAGTGGCAGGTCAGGAACCAGTCGTCCGGATGGATGTCGAGTTCCCCGAGGATCGTCCCCATGCCGAACTTGCCTCCCACCGGGTCGAGCTTCAGCACGCGGTCGATCAACCACATATGGGAATGGTTGAGGGGTGAGGGTTGAGGGTTGAGGGTTGAAGAGGAAGAAGAAGGCCCCCGATCCGCTTCTCTGACCCTCAACCCTCGCCCCTCAACCCTCAACCCTGGAATCGTCACCGGCTCACGCAACGGCAGCCCGGCGAACGCGGGGCCGAAGCAGGCGGCGAGGTCGCCACGGCGCAGGGCCAGCAACTGCGAGTCGTCATAACTTTCGGCGGTCATCGGCACCGGGTCGCTCCAATTGTCGGGCCGCTTGCCGGGGCGTGGCCGCTTGTCGAGAGCCGTATGAATGATCCCTTTGCCTCCCGCCAATTCGGCTTGAGTGAAGAAGCCCGCGCAGCCTTCGCGCATCGTCAACAACGGTCGGCCATCGACGGTTGCATCGAACTCGAACTGGAAGAGGTACGTCTCCCCCTGTCGGAAGAAGTGCAGCACGCGGATGTCGTAGTGGATGGTCTTTCCGGCTTGAGGCAGTTCGTCGTGAAACGTGACGACCGCATCGAGCAGCCGGTAACTCGCGAGCCCCTTCGTCTCGAAGTCGATCCCCAGCCAGCCCGACAGGAACAGGTCGGCCTGCCCCGATTCAACGGCGATGCACGTCGGGATGCGACCGCAGTCGAGATACCACGC
>JAYTGQ010000225.1:0-16892 GCA_043733345.1 Schlesneria sp. | reverse complement strand
AAGGGGACAGTGAGGTCGTCTGGCACGAAGGAAACTTCGAGAGCTACGAAATCCTGCGTCATCAACGTCTCGGTGCCGAAGCCGACCAGCCGCACCGGATCAAGTACAAGCGGCTGTCGCAGTGACCGGCTGCGCGACGTGTACGAGTGCATGACTTTCGGAGCGGGGGACGTGAGTCCCCTGATTCCGCCTTGTTACGAGATGTGGCCGTGTTCTAGCAGCCTGTTGAAAAAGGGAATACAAGCCTGAAGCGTAAGCGAAGGATGTCGCAAATGCGGACGAATCCGGATCAGAAATCCTTCGCTCGCGCTTCAGGCTTTTATTTTCAACAGGCTGCTATTTTCAACAGGAAGCCTGACGCGTAAGCGAAGGTTCGAATATCGAGCGTCCATCGCTTGCGCGTCAGGCTTCGATGTGGACATTTTTTGTTGCTGCTCGCCAAAGGACTCGCGTCCTCCGCTTGGAGAGCCACGCTTGAGATTGTGCTCCTCGGCAGCATTTGCCGAGTCGTCGTGTGGATTCTGATTCGCGCGGCCGATCATGCCGATCCCAGCGCTCGTCATGGCCGTCGCACCGCAGACGTATCACGAGCGTCTTTCATGGCACAGATCGGTTTTACATCCTCATCGTTTTTTTCGTCAAATTTCATCAAGGCTCATGCCTGCCGTGGTCGATCCTTACGGAGCCGCGACCAGTGCGCGGTGGCTCGTCCTTGTGTCGAGCGTTCTGGCCGAACTTGTCGCCTCCACTCAGGGATGAACGATGCGGCACCGCTTGCGACTGTTTACTGGCGACGACGATGTTGCCACCGCGACGGCAGAACAAGTCACCGTCCGTCTGGGAGACATCTCTCGGGCGCTGCGCGATGCGACGCGGTGGAACCGCACGTGGCTGGATGACTTCTCGGACGATGAAGTCCAGATCTCGCCCGACCTCTACGACATCATCTCCGCCTACATGCGGCTCCGTCCCGGAGCGTGAACAAGTCGCACGAGAGAGCGTTTCTCGTTGAACCGCCAGCCAAAGGCGAGCGCGTTGGTTAACCGCTCACGGGAGAAGTTGACACTCACCCGAAGCGTCAGTTGCGCTTCAAAGTAGCTGAATTCGCAAGAATTCAGCCTTTTCGGCACCTGCGAAGCCCCTGAGTTCTTGCGAACTCAGCTACAAAACGCGAGCGAGCAACTTCAAAAAGCGTAAGCGAGGATGCAAGCACGTCCTCGCTTACGCTTCGGGTTAGTGTGAAATGTGCCATCCTCACCCGCGAGCGGTTAAACGAGGCGCACAACGCGTACCACCGATTCCCCGCAGGAGGGCGGCGCGATGTCACCACGCCGTGACGCCGAAACCATCTGGCAGGCGGGAGTCGCCGCCGTCGATTCGTCGCTGCTCGTTCGCAACGCTGTGCGCTGTCGCGCCACGACGCTCGATGTCTGCGGTGAGTCCTTCGATCTGACGAAGCTCTCTCGACTGATCGTTGTCGGCGCGGGCAAGGCCGGCGCGGGGATGGCTCTCGGTCTAGAGACGGCTCTCGGCTCGAGGTTGCTCGACACCAAAGTCACAGGCTGGATCAATGTCCCCGCCGATTGCGTGCGACCATTGCATCGCATTCATCTGCACGCGGCGCGGCCTGCAGGTCTGAATGAACCGACGGCGGAAGGTGTCTTCGGCAGCGAGCGGATCGTCGAACTCGTCGCCTCACTGCGCGAGAACGATCTGTGTCTGGTGCTGATCTCAGGCGGCGGCAGCGCGCTGTTGCCGCTGCCGATCAACGGGATCAGCCTCGCTGATAAACAAGCGGTGACGCGGCATCTCAGTCGCGCCGGAGCCACGATTCACGAACTGAATGCCGTGCGCAAACGACTGTCGCGCATCAAGGGCGGCGGACTGCTGCGTGCGGCGACGGCGGGACGAATGATCGCTCTCATCATTTCCGACGTGATCGGCGATCCGCTCGACGTGATCGCCTCCGGCCCCACGGTGTGCGACGACGGAACAGCCGACGACGCGCTGGCTGTGCTGGAGCGAAGCGTCGCCCCGTCTGAATCGAGACGCGCGACTGAGACCACACACGGCACGGAAGCGTCGAATCTCATCCCCGCTTCCGTCTGGAGCTTGCTGCGTGCGAGTGCCGCCCGAAACGAGCGACCCGATCCACCCCGTGTGACCTGTCGCAACGTCATCCTCGGCAACAATGAGACCGCTCTGAACGCCGCCATCGCACACGCCAAATCACTGGGGTTCGAGGTGCGGTCGCTCGGAGCAGGACGAGGCGGCATCGCGCGCGATGTCGGTGTCGAGTTGGCCGAGTTGTGTCTGGCCGCGCGGCGCGAGTCACTGGACCATCCGATCTGCTTCATCGGCGGCGGCGAGCCGGTCGTGAAACTCGTTCCCACCGAGCAGCCGCGTGCGGGAGGCCGCAACCAAGAGCTGGCTCTCGCCGCGACGTGTCGACTCTGGAACGAAGACCTCAACGGACTGGCGATTCTCTCGGGCGGAACCGACGGCGAGGACGGCCCCACCGACGCGGCCGGTGCCATCTGCGATTCGAGCGTGCGCGAAGCCGCCCAACAACGCGGCCTCGATCCCGCAACGTTCCTCGCGATCAATGACTCGTACACGTTCTTCAACCAGACCAACGGCCTGCTGAAAACCGGACCCACTCACACCAACGTAATGGACCTGCAAGTCGCCGTCGTTCACCACTGACAACGCTTTCAAGCGTAGGATGGACGCCCCCGTCCGTCCGTTTATATTCCGCGAGGCAATACGGACGGACGAGGCGTCCATCCTACGAGCCAAGTGGAAATTCGATGCTTGTCACTCTTCGATGAGCCACGTTACAAACAGCCCGCCTCGCTGCTCAACGCCCCGCCCTGCTCCGTCTTTGAAGTTGCTCAATGTCTCTGCGTGTCTCGAACCTGCGGCTGTCGGTCTCGGTGCCGGAAACCGAATTGCCGCGCTATCTCGCCGAGCGGTTGGGGGTTCCGGTCGAGGCACTCGCGCGGTGGCGAGTCCTCAAGAAGAGTCTCGATGCGCGATCGGCTTCCGACCTGAGGTTCGTCTACACGACGCTCGTCGATCTGCCGGACGACGTGCTGCAATCGACTGCCGTGCAGCGACGACTTCGCGACGATGTCCAAGTCTACGCACCACCGCAGTTCGACGATGCGTCACCCGGTGAAGTGCCGATGCGCGAGCGGCCGGTCGTCGTCGGCTCCGGTCCCGCCGGGCTGCTCGCGGGCTATTACCTCGCGCAAAAAGGCTATCGTCCGCTGATCTTGGAACGCGGTCTGGCCGTGAAGGAACGGGTTCCCGCCGTGCGCGACTTCGATCGCGGCGGCGCGTTCGATCGCGAGAACAACTACCTCTTCGGTGAAGGAGGCGCGGGCTGCTTCAGCGACGGCAAACTGACCTGCCGCATGGAAGGCCCGGATGTCGAGTGGGTGCTCGAACGATTCGTCGAGTGCGGCGGTCGCGCGTCCATCGTCTACGAAAACCGGCCGCATCTCGGGAGCAACAAGCTGCCGATGATCTGTCGCAACTTCCGTCGCAAGATCGAAGCGCTCGGCGGCGAGTACCGTTTCGGCTGCTGCATGGAAGGGATCGATGTGCGCGACGGTCGCGTCGTCGGACTGCAAACGTCGAGCGGCTATCTCCCCACAAATCACGTCGTCTTGGGGATCGGTCACAGCGCCCGCGACACGTACCAGATGCTGTTCAATCTGGGAGTCCCCCTGCTCCAGAAAGCCTTCCAACTCGGACTGCGGATCGAGCAACCGCAGGAGCAGATCAACCGCCACAAATACGCGCGGCCCGAATATCTGACGCTGCTCGGCGCGGCCGACTACACGCTGAACGCGCGCGGTGAGAAGGATGTCTTCACATTCTGCATGTGTGCGGGCGGGATCATCATCCCCAGCGTGAGCGAACCCGAGATGTTCTGCTCGAACGGCATGAGCAACTCGCGCCACGACACGCCGTTCGCCAACAGCGGCGTCGTCGTGACGCTGGAGACGCACGAATTCGACAGTCCGCATCCGCTGGCCGGCATGCACATTCAACAGCGGTACGAGGCCGAAGCGTTTCGGATCGGTCGCGGAAATTATCTCTGCCCGATTCAATCGGCGCACGATTTCGTCAACGGCCGCGCCCCGGATGCGACCGCGAAGCTCAACTGCTCCTACGAGCGAGGCACAATTCCGACGGCGCTCGATCGCGTGTTGCCTCCCGTCATCGCCTCAGCCATCCGACGCAGTCTGCCGATCATGGACCAGAAGCTACGCGGCGACTTCCTCAAGCACGCGATCCTCGTCGGCCCCGAGATGCGCGGCAGCTCGCCCATCCGCATTGATCGCGATCTGGTCTCTCGCCAGTGCCCGAACATCGCGGGCTTGTATCCCGTTGGCGAGGGAGCCGGCTACGCGGGCGGCATCGTCAGCGCGGCGGTCGATGGACTCAGGACGGCACGCGTGGTCGTCGGCCAGTTCGCCCCGGTGTAGACGCGAGGGTGATCCGTAGGACGGGCACTCTTGCCCGTCGTGCGCAACAAAAAAGGACGGGCAAGAGTGCCCGTCCTACAAACTTTGGCAACCGGTTACGCGCGCGCCAAGCTCTTCTTCGGAGCCGGGGCTTCGTGCTGTACGAGCCAGAGCAGGATCGGGTTGGCGATGTAGACCGTGCTATAGCAGCCGGTCACAACGCCGACGATCATCGAGAATGCGAAGCCGTGAATTCCCTCACCACCGGCGATGTACAGGACCACCACCACGATGAAGGTACTCAGCGCGGTGAGCAGCGTTCGCGACAACGTTTGGTTCACGCTGAGATTGATCATCTCGTAGCTGATCTTGGGATTCTTCCCCTTGATCTCACGGATGCGGTCAAAGATCACGATGGTGTCGTTCAGTGAATAACCGACGATGGTCAGCAGGCACGCGATCTGGTTCAAGTTGATTTTGAAATCCTCCAGCATGAACAGCGGACCAATCGGCGTCTTGCTGAGATACGCTCCCAGCGCAATGCAACCGACAGTCACCAGTACGTCGTGAGCCAGTGCGGCCACGGCGGCAAGCCCGAAATAAACTTTTTCAAACCGGAACCACATGTAAATCACGATCATCACCAAGCTGGCGATAATCGCCAGCAACGCATCGATTTTGGTGCTGTTCGCGACGGAGGTTTCAAAGGCATTGACCTCTTCAAACACGGGCGAGGCCGCCAAACGAGTCTGCACGGACTTGAGACCCGCGACGAGATCGCCTTCGCTGATTTCGCGCGTGGTCCGCACGGTGAACTCGGCGAATTTCGGACTACCTTTCGTCTTGGTGCCCGCCTTTTTCGCAGCGGCCGCTTCCTCCTCAGCGGCAACTTTCTCCGCAGCGGGACCGCTGGCCGACAGCAGGAGTTGGACGGATTCATACTTCAGACGGTTGGCGTCCTTCTTGACTTCAGAGAGTTCCCGCGAAAGGTATTCGATGACAGTGGCCTCAGAGACGGGGCCACTGAATTTCAGCACGGCCTGATGTCCGCCTTCAAAACGCTGTGCTTCCCCTTCCAGTTTGTCCGTGATCGGAGAAACGTCCGTGTCGGCCAGTGTGACGCGGACCAAGGCATGCTGAGCGTCCCCAAAAGCTTTGTTAATTCCGTTCGACACGACCTTCTGGTCCTGCTCCGGAGTTCTCATGCGGAATCTGCGGCCACTCGTGGCCGACTGCAACTCGTCACCGACGGTCAGTTGTTCGAGGCTGATCCCATCAGGAAAGATGTTTGCCGCAACCGGTTCGTCGCCGACTTTCACGTCGTTCAGGCGCGACCGCACGTCGTCCATCGACTGCTTCTCAATAAATTCAAACGTGACCATCGTGCCGCCACTGAAGTCGATGTCCATGTTGGCGTCGCCACGCACAAACAGAGCCGTCAATCCGGCCGCGATCAGCAATCCTGAACCGGCGAAAGCGATGAATCGCTTGCTCAAGAAGTCGATCTTCGTTTCGCCGAGGAACTGCAACATCTTGATCGTCTTGACCAGCCGCTTGCGGTCGATGATTTCCAAGAGCAGTTTGCCGAAATAGAGGCACGAGAACATGCTCATCAGCAGACCGATGAACAGCGAGACGGCGAAGCCGCGAATCAGGTCGCTGCCGATCATGTAGAGAATCGCGGCCGTCAGCAGCGAAGCGACGTTGCCGTCGAAGATGGCTGAGAAGGCTCGGTCGAAACCGTTTTGGATGGCGATTCGCAGATTGGCACCACGAGCGAACTCTTCTCGCATGCGTTCGTAGATCAGCACGTTGGAATCGACTGCCATCCCGATGGTCAGGACGATCCCAGCCAAGCCGGGCAACGTGAACGTCGCGGAGATGAAGGCCATCGCACCGACCACCATCAGCAAGTTGAGCGTGAGGCTCAGATCGGCCACGACACCCGCAACCATGTAGTAAACCAGCATGAAGCCGAAGACGAAGAAGGCCGAAACAAGAATGGCGGTCACACCCTTTTGCCGGACATCGGCCCCGAGCAGCGGGCTGATGGTGAATTCACTGATCGGCGTTTGAATTAACGGAACGTCCAAGGCACCCGCGTTCAGTACGGCCACCAATTCTTCGACTTCCTTCATCGTGAAATTGCCGGTGATTTCGCCCGCGCTGGTGATTCGTGACTGAATGCTCGGTGCCGAGTAAACCTTGCCGTCGAGCAGAATGGCCAACCGGCGTCGGAAGCCATTGGTCGGGCCGTTTTCCGGATCGGGCAAGTTGGCTTGGGTCAGGTTTCCGAAGAGGATGGCACCGCGACCATTGAAATGGAATCCAACGGCCGGGCGACCGTTGTTGTCCTGTTGAGCGCGGGCTTGCGTGAGGTACTTCCCCGTGACGGTCAACTCGGCACGCTCGTGCTTGATTAGAAACTGCAGGACATCCACTTCTTTGCCGTCGGCGTTCCTCCGCTTCACAACGCGCGTCGCCACCTGATTGGTGTCCTTCTCTTTCCCCTCGGCAGCATCTCGCCACGCGGCGATGATCTGCCCTTTCACGAACAATTCGCGTTGGTCATGAGGAAGCGCTTCGGCGGATCGAATCAAATCGCGATGATCGACATCGTTGGCAAGAATGCCGAACTCGAGACTTCCGAGACGGGTAATCTTCGCCTTCATCTGCTCGACCAAATCGCGATCGGCACCGGGAACGATGACTTCTAACCGGTCAGAGCCAACGCCGCGCACAGTCATGTCGATGGTGCCCGACGGATTCAAACGCTTCTTGATCGCATCGACCATCTTGCTGACCGAGGCCTTATCGACCGTCTTGCCCAGCTCTTTGGCTTCTTTCACATTGATGGCGTAAACCAGATTGGTGCCGCCCGCGAGATCGATGCCCAGCTTCAAAGCGTTCGTCCAACTCTGCCCGCGCAGAATTTCAAAGGCGAACGGCGATAACGACATACTGATCGCCATCAACACCATGCCGATGCGTTGCGAAAGGTCCGGCAAACGCAGAAATCGGGCCACCAGTTCCCCGGCGATAAACGGGACCGTCACCACGACGGCGAGCATGGTGAGAATCAATGCTTCGCGGCCCATCCAGGCTGAGACTCCGGCATCGTCGGCGATAAGAGACAGGAGAAGAGACTGTGCAATTCCGTCCATTCGTGAGTTCCATTCCCTGTTCTAAGGTCTGATCTACTGGGTTCGGGGAGTTCAGTTCGATGCTGTGCAAGAGAATGACTGAAGAGATTCGCAGCGGGAATCAAGCCGCATCAGGTCGTTTTCGGCGGTGTTTCAGCGGGAGGTTCGTCGGAGAACACTTCCGCGATCGCCGACTTGCGAAACTTAATCCGCGTGCTGTCATCGACCTTCAGCGTCACTTCTTTGCCATCAGTCGAGACACTGGCCACAGTGCCCAAGATGCCGCCGATGGTCACGACGCGATCATTCTTTTTGAGATTGGCGAGAGCCTGATCTCGCTTCGATTGATCGCGACGTTTGGGGGAACTCATCACGAAGTACAGCACGCTGATGACCGCCAGGTACGGCAGTAGCACGGTCCAAGGTGAAGGCCCCAACGCTCCCGCAGCCGGTTCGGGATCGGCAGCTAAAACAGTCAACATCAACGAGACGAACATGAGTTTCAGCAAGTCCTACAGGCGACGGGCGATCCGGCCAAAAACGAGGCGGCATCTTAGACGGACGTTTCCCAACGGGCAAGTTGATCGGCTCGGAACTCCCTCGCACGCCCTGTACGAATCGCAATCCGCAGGTCTCTGAGCAGCCGCTGATAAAACGTGAGGTTGTGCAGCGAGAGCAGGATCGGCCCGAGCATTTCCTTCGCGATGAACAGGTGCCGCAAGTACGCGCGGCTGAACTTCTGGCAGGCGAAGCACTCGCAATCGGGGTCGAGCGGTTCGGGGTCAGTTCGGTGTTTGAGATTCCTCATTTTGACGCTGCCTCGACTCGTGAAGGCCGTCCCGTTGCGGCCGTTGCGCGTCGGCATGACGCAATCAAACAAGTCGATCCCGCGCAGAATCCCCTCGATCAAGTCGATCGGCCGACCGACGCCCATCAAGTAGCGGGGCTTGTCCGTCGGCAACATCGGCACTGTGTCATCGAGCGTCGTGTACATCGCGGCCGGTGCTTCCCCGACGCTCAATCCGCCGATCGCGTAGCCGGGGAAGTCGAGCGGCAGGAGACCCTTCGCCGAGTGTTCTCGCAGGGCGATGTTGGTCCCGCCCTGCACGATTCCAAACAACGCCTGATCATCACGGCGCTGAGCATCCCGGCAACGCGCGGCCCAGCGCGTCGTGCGATCGACGGCGGCAAGCAACTTGTCGGGGGGGGCATCATGCGGCGGACACTCGTCGAGACACATGATGACATCCGCACCAAGCTGCTCTTGGATGAGGACCGCCTTTTCGGGCGACAGCTCCAGCAGACTGCCGTCAATGTGCGAGCGGAAGACCACCTTGTCGTCGTCGATTTTGCACATCGTGGCGAGACTGAAGACTTGGAAGCCGCCGCTGTCGGTCAGGATCGGGCCGTCCCAGCCCATGAATTTGTGCAGCCCACCCAGTTCCGCGACGACTTCCGAACCGGGACGCAGCGCGAGGTGATACGTGTTCGACAACACCATCTGAGCGCCGGTCTGCTTCAGTTGATCGGGAGTCAGCCCCTTCACCGTGGCCAGAGTTCCGACGGGCATGAAGGCGGGAGTCTCGACCACGCCGTGAGGTGTCACCCACCGACCGACTCGCGCGCTCGTGTTCGGATCGACGGCATCGAGATGAAATTGAAACGCAGACACGAACGAGAAAACTCCGGTGAAGTGAGACGGCGGGACGGCAGCAAGCTGCTGAGCGGGCGGGAAGATACAGAGGCCACAGCCTCGACTGCCAGCTTGGGCGAGAAGTTGCCGAAAGTATAAAAGCCTGAAGCGCGAGCGAAGGAAGTCTCAACACTCCTCCTTCGCTCGCGCTTCAGGCTTCAATCATCCCAGTCAGACATTGCCCCCACATCACGCGAGCAACTCCGAGATCACGCGGCTCGATTCGGGGACGACGGGGATCGGACGACCGGTCTTGTCGGGCAAGAACTGATGCGGATCGACGCCGAGCAAGTGGTACATCGTGGCGAGCACATCTTTCGGACCAACGGGGTTCGAGACGACTTCGCCCGCGTGCTTGTCGGTCGCACCGACGACTCGACCGCGTGCGATGCCGCTGCCTGCGAAGAGGGCGGAGTACGCCTGCGACCAGTGATCGCGACCGCCGCCCACCGCCGCGTTGATCTTCGGGGTGCGACCATGCTCGCTGATGCAGACCACCAGCGTGTCATCGAGCATTCCGCGCTGTTCCAAGTCGAGGACCAGTCCGGAGAACGCCTTGTCCAAGCCGGGCAGAAGTTGGTCGGTCATGCGCGGGAAATGATTCCAGTGCGTGTCCCAAGCGTCTCCCGCCAGACCGTACTCGTCCCAGAAGACGCTCACGAGCCGAGTCCCCGCCTCCAGCATCCGTCGCGCCGCCAGACACGATTGCCCGACCAGCGTCATCCCGTACAACTCGCGCGTGGCGGCTGATTCCTGACGTGAATCCAGTGCCTCGCTGACTTGCTTCGATTGCAACAACGAGTAGGCCATCTGCTGAAAGCTGTTCAGCGAACGACCTCGATCGGTCTTCTCAAGATCACGTCGCACGAGATCCATCTGCGACAACAACGATCGGCGGCGGTCGAGGCGGTCGAGCGTCAGCGTTTCGGGAAGCGAAGTTGATGACAACCGGAAGTGCGCGTCTGGCTCACAGCCGACGTAAGGGTCAAAGACTTCGAGGTCTTTCTTCTCACCCAGCGTCTTGTAAACCGAGCGATCTGCCTTCCCAAGGAACTCGGTCCAAACCGGGTTGTATGTCGCGCCGAGATAGCTCGCGTAGGGACCGGCTCGATGGACTTCGCCCGTGCGCTGTGTGCTGAACGGGAACGGCAGCGCGACGTTTTGAGGGAACTCGGCCAAGCCGCCTCTTCGCGCGCGATCCACATATTCCACGACGCTGCCGAAGTACGGATGGTGTCGCGGGTCGGAAGGACTCAGCTCCATGTTCGTATCGATGGCGGGCGTGCCGGTCATCGCGTAGGCCACGCCGTGAATCGGGTACTCGTGATGGAGCGACCTCAGCACGGTGACGCGATCCATCATCTGGGCCATGCGTGGCAGGTGCTCGCAGACATCCAGTCCCGGCAGCGATGAAGCGATCGGCTGCATCGTCCCCCGAATCTCGACCGGTGCGTTCGGTTTCATGTCCACCGTTTCCATCTGACTCGGCGAGCCGTACAGAAACAGGATGAGGCAGCGTTTGGCGGAGCCGAATCCGTCGGGGAGCTTGGCGATTCGATCGAGCGCCGCGTTCGTCAATCCCGCGCGATTCGTCTCAGCAGCCCGAGCGGCGTCGGCGGCGAACAATTGCGGCAGGCCCAGCCCGAGCAACCCGGTTCCGCCCACTTCGAGCAACTCACGGCGTGTCACTCCGTTGCAAAGTTGTCGGGGTGAACTGAGGACTCGCAGCATGGGCAGGCTCCTAGACCGCGTGTTGAAAACGTAGGGTAAGCGTCTCGCTTGCCCGTCATCGCCATTTATACCTCGCGCGGTCGAGGCTGACACTAACCCGAAGCGTAAGCGAGGAACGCACAACACACCTCCTCGTTTACACTTCGGGTTAGTGTTACGCAGCGACAAATGTGTCAGCCTCGGCCGCGCGAGGTATAACGCGACCGAAAAACGGGCAAGCGAGACGCTTACCCTACGCTCGAGGCATCGGCCGCATCTTAGGCAGGTGAATCGGGGAGGCTCAAGCCGGATGTCACTTCTTCTTGAGCGGCTTGTCTGCACCGCCTGTGGTTTTCTCGGCGGCCCACCACAGATGCCACGTTCGTTCGTCGTACCCGAAGTCGCGTTTGGTGATCTTCTGCAAACTCGCCAGTACGTCCTGGTTCCAATGGTCCACTTTGACGACGACCAACTTTTTCGGAGCAGCCGGGGCGCTGCTATCGAGAACGATCGCTCCCTGCGGCAACTGCCCCGTTCGCATCGCGGCCTCCACTTCGGGAGGCAGGTTGTTGGAGTTGCCTCCGAATGTTCCATCGCTGCGGTAGCTGTAAGACTGGCCCGGTCGTTCATTGGTCGGAACACTGTAGCGGTGAGTCGTCACCAGCGCATCGATCAACGGTGCGATAGCTCGCTCGTCACCAACGCGTCCGAGTGCGGCGGCGGCTCGACTGACGATCGTGTTGTAATCACTCTTGAGTTCCTTGATGAACGCGGCCTGAGCCTGCTCAAACTTGTCGGAACCGATCGCGTTGAGCGACGTGTAACGCACCTCGGGATCGACATCGAACAGCGCCAGCTTCACCAGTCCGGAAGCCGCTTTTCCCCCGGCCAGCTTGGCGAGGAGACTGGAACCCAGCAATCGCAAGTCGCGGCGGGAGTCCTCGCACAAGAAACGGATCACGGCGGGAGCCGCCTGTGCCTCATCGACCTGCTGCAACGCGACCAGTCCCTGCTGACGGCGTTCTTCGTGACGACCGACGATCCAGCCGTGCCACAGCTTGATCTTTTGGAACCACTCGCGCTCCTGCCCCAATTCAGCGGTCGTCTTCTGAAGAACATCGAGTTCCTGCGTCGTAACGTAACGCCCCTTGTATTTGACGTAGCCTTGAGCGGCCATCATTTCATCACGATCAACCCAGCCGCCATCGTTCCAGACGCGACCGAGCGCCAGCTGGGCCTTCTCATGATTGGCATCGTGTTCGACCACCTTGAGCAGATGCACTTCCCGCTGCCGCGACAGCCCGTTGAGGCGGCACCATTCGGCTAATTCCCATTGAGCCTCGAACGTGTCAGCCACACGCCGGGCTTTGGACTCGTATTCCTCGATTGTCAGCGGACGCATCGAGACAAACTGAGTGTCACTCTTCAGAACGACAACCATCGCCCCCGTCAGCGATTCGAGTTGAATCGACTCGGCCGGCGCACTGCCTGTCGCTGGAGAGCGGATGATCCGGCCACGCAGTTCACCGCCGTTGGCCAACTTGACCAGATCGGCTTCAGCAGACGACGACATCAGCAACGCCAGCAGTCCGGCGAGGACAACGGCCCCGCACGAATGCCCTCGGACTGGCACTCGGTCGCCTCGCACACGAAAAACAGACATGGTCATGATCTCGCCCCGGCATTGAGATCGGCTGAAGCAGCCACGGACAACGAATCGGATCGAGCGGGATTCTACGAACGGCGATTCGCTGTTCGCAAGATGCGGCCATCGCCGGTGGAATGATTGAGTGGCCAAATGAAGCTCGTCGGTCGCTTGGCTGAGGCATTGGAGTCCAACTTGATCCCCGCCAAAAAAAGTTTGTCGCCAGTCCGTCTGGCGAACGGATTTGCCGGATGGGTAGCATTGGCCGCACTCGCGGATACTAACTGCCACTCCGGGAGGCAGACGTTCGTTCACCTTTCCTGCGTGAAAGGCCGACGCAACACGATGACATTCTGCCGCGTCTTGAGTTTTGACATGTCCGACAGAAGTTAAAGTAGTAGGCACATTCCATGTGCCGTTCACCGAATTCCTCGGCGAATCACAGTCTCGCGGACGGCACACGGAGTGTGCCTGCTACTTTTGTCGGACACGTCAGTTTTGGTTTTCCCCTGGGAATCGCGAGGTTCTCAACACCACCTCCAATGTCCCTCGTTCCGAAGATTGGTTCTCAAGAGCGCGGCTGGTCTCCACGGACGACACCGCTTTCCGCGAACCCCGAAAGTGCAAACATGACAACTTGGAATCGCGTCGTGGTGGGGAGCGTCTGTTGGGCGCTGTTGTCGAGCGTCGCGTTGGCTCAACGCCAGACGGCGGACAAAGTTTTGCCGACTCAGCAGCAGTTGAGTCGCTTGGGACTTGAGCGGGCTTGGTGGGGGCAGGCCACGCTCAATCCCAGCCGCGACAAAGTGCGGCACGTCACCGTGGATGAAGACATCGTCTACGTTCAGGCGTCATCCGGTTCGACCACGGCGTTCGACTCAGAATCGGGCGAACGACTCTGGGCCATTCAGTTGGGACGGTTCGATCAACCGAGTTTCCCGGCGGTCTCAAATGAAGACCTCGCACTGTTTGTGGTCGGCTCGACGATGTATGGCATCGAGAAAGCGACAGGCAGAACGGCGTGGACACTTATCCTGCCGGGGCAACCCTCGACCGGCCCTTCGGTCGATGACAACCAAGTTTATGTGGGAACGCTCGACGGCAGCGTTTACGCCTTCAGCCTCCGAAAAATTCGCCGGCTTTACCAAGAGCAACGGCTGCCTCAATGGTCGCACGAGGCGTTGGCCTGGCGTTACCAAGCCGGAAAAGAAGTGACCTCACCACCGATCGTGACGGGACGCGTGGTCAACTTCGCGAGCCGCGATGGCTCGCTGTACTCGGTTAGCGCTGGCGACCGGAAGCTCGTCTATCAAATGGAAACGGACAAGCCGATCGTGGCTCCACTGGCCCGCTCGGGCAAGCTGCAGTTCTTGGCGTCCGAAGATTTCACCTTTTATGCGATCAATGTGGACAACGGCCGCGTGATTTGGGAATTCACATCCGGGCTACCGATCCGCCGTGCCCCCTTCGTTGTCGCGAACGACTTGTTCGTGATGCCCGATCGCGGCGGCATGTATTGCCTTGATGCTTCCACGGGGGCACAGCGTTGGTGGCAACCGAACTTGGTTCGCTTCCTCGCCATCGCGGGTGACGCGATGTACGCCTCGGACGAGGACGGCAACCTGATCAAGACCACGAAGGCGACCGGAGTCATCGCGGGGTCGTATCCCCTACGAGCGTTCTCCGTTCGCGTCTCCAACGACCGCACCGATCGCATTTACATGGCCACCGAAAGCGGGCTGATCATCGCACTCCGTCAGAAGGGCGAGTCGCTGCCGACCTTTCACAAGTTTCCCGACCGACTGCCGATCCTGCCGTTGGTCGAGCCTGAAGAAGGGACGACAGAAGAGGCAAAGCCTGCGGACGAAGCCAAGCCCGCTGCGGACGCGGCAGCCGATGGCAACACGACCAATTGATGCGAGCGGAGTTCTTTTCCACAGGGACGCGGCAGAAGTCCGGCTTTCGGAAAAGCCGGACTTCAACACGACCCGTTGATGCGAGTGGAGTTCTTTTCCACCCGCGATGCCTGCGCGGGCCGATCGGACTTCCAACTCACGGGCCGGGGTTTGTATAGTCCGCCCCCGCTTGAACCGGCCCGGCCATTCGCGTTCGCTTTGCAGTGTGCAGAGCGTGGCAAATGGGTGCTGTTTGCTAAAGCCGCCTTACGTGTGAGTCGCTTGATCTATGAAGACTCCCCTCGCCGAACGACCACGCCGGATGCGCCTCTGTTTTCATCCCCACGCCTACGTCTTCCTGTCCGAAGCACTGAAGACCGCACAAGAGATCGCGGGCAGTCAACACGTCAACGAACGTCTCGATGAGACCCATCACATCTCTGGCCAACAACTGTTGGAAGGAGTGCGAGTCCTCGCGTTGCGACAGTACGGTTCGATGGCTGCGGTCGTCTTCCGTCACTGGGGCCTGCAAACCACGGACGACTTCGGACGCATGGTCTTCGAGATGATCGAACGCGGTGAAATGAGAAAGTCCGAGCACGACCAGCTCAGTGACTTCCACGCACTCTTCACGTTCGATGAAGCCTTCTCCGATGGCTATCGCATCGACGTGACCAAGGCGTTCCGCCGACCGTGATGTGCGGTGAGTGCGGCGTCTGACACTAACCCGAAGCGTGAGCGAGGACGCAACTCACCTCCTCGCTCACGCTTCGGGTTAGTGTGAAGCTTACGCTTCGGGTTAGTGTGAAATGTGCCCATTCTCATCCGCGCGGGGTACACCTCGTCATCATTCTGTGTTCCATGATTCTGCCAAGCCTTCCGGCAGAATCATGACCAGCCCCGCACGCGGTGCCGTCAGCAGCACTCAGCCGTCGCGCCCTGTTTGCACGCTTCCCATGCTTCGTGCGACTCGTGATCGCCGATGACGATGTCGAAGCCGAGATCGGCCACCATTTTGAAGTCGTCTTCGGCCGGCTGGCCCTTCGTCGTGAGGTAGTCGCTGACGAACATCGAGTTCGCGGCGTACAGGCCCATCGCCTGCATCGACCTCATGTTCACTTCGCGTCCGCCCGAGATCCGCAGTTCCACGGTCGGGTTGACCATGCGGAACAAGCAAAGCGTCTTCAAGCAGTAACGCGGGTTCAAGTCCCACTTCCGTTCGAGCGGCGTGCCGTCGATCGAGTGCAGGAAGTTCACGGGCGTCGAGTGAACGCCCAAGCCACGTAGCTCGAACGCCACATCAATGAGATCACGATCAGACTCACCCAACCCGACGATCAGCCCGCTGCACAATTCCATCCCGGCGTTCCGGACGTTCTGCAATGTCTTCAGTCGGTCTTCGTAGGTGTGCGTCGTGCAAATGGTGTCGTGGAACGCACGGCTCGTGTTGAGATTGTGGTTGATGCGATCGACCCCTGCCGCCTTCAGTTTTCCCGCTTGCTCTTCATTGAGCAGCCCGAGGCAGCAGCAGATGTGCAGGCCGAACTTGTCCTTAATCTTGGTGACCGTGCTGGCGATGTGATCGACTTCACGGTTACTCGGCCCGCGCCCCGAGGCCACGATGCAGTACGTCCGCGCCTGAGACGCCACGGCCCGCTCGGCCCCTTCCATCAGCTTGGCTTCGTTGAGCAGCGCGTAACGCGGAATCTCGGCTTCTGAAATGATCGACTGCGAGCAGTAGCCGCAGTCTTCCGGGCAGAGACCGCTCTTGGCGTTCTTCAGAAAGTACAGATGGACTTTCTTGCCGAAGTGTCTGCGCCGGATGCGGTACGTCGCCGCGAGCAACTCCAGCAACTCGTCATCATTCGACTGGAGGATCGACAACCCTTCGTCCGCCGTCAGTGCGTGACCTTCGAGAACTCGGTCTGCCAGTTCGTGCCAATTGGTCGTGCCAGTCTCAACGCAGAGCGAGTCGTTCATCAAACGCGGTCCCTTCCAGAATCGTGAAGCCAGTCCGGCCCAGCAGCCAGCGGGGCGAGAGTCTAGCCGCCGACGGCAAGCGTGGACAACCAATCGCAACGAATTGAATGGGCCATCGCCTTGTTCACGCTGGCCTGCGGAGCGATGTCGCGAAGTCCGGCTTTTCCGAAAGCCGGACTTCCAACTTTGAAGTACCTCCCCTGCGAGTAGTCCGGCTAACAAAGCCAAGCCGGACGTGTCCGACAGAGGTGGTGAGCCGGGCGGCGTAAGCCCAATGGCACTTCACTTTGGCATTCTGTGAGCGGCACGGCGCTAGCCGCCGGTTCTTTTACAACTAAGAAACCGGCG
>JAYTGQ010000224.1:0-16906 GCA_043733345.1 Schlesneria sp. | reverse complement strand
CAGAAGTCAAAGTAGTAGGCACATTCCATGTGCCGTTCACCGAATTCCTCGGCGAATCACGGTCTCGCGGACGGCACACGGAGTGTGCCTGCTACTTTTGTCGGACACGACAACCAGAGGAGACTGACCATGCCTTCCCCGTTTCCCGGAATGGACCCGTATCTCGAAGACCCGACGTTGTGGCCGGACGTGCATCACGCGCTCATCAGCAACATGCGCGAGTTCCTGCTCCCCCAACTCCGTCCGGCCTACTTCGCTCAGATCGAAGAGCGGGTCTATGTTTTGGAGGAGTTTGACGACCGGGTGCAATCCATTACGCCGGGCATCTCCATTACCGAGATCGATCCTTACTCCACGGCATCCGGTGGTGGAACGGCGGTGATGACGGAACCGTATTCCGTCGTGACCATGATCGACTTCGATGTTCACGAGGCCCGCGTTGAGATTCGTGATGCGGCTTCGCGTGAGGTCGTGACCGTGATCGAAGTTCTCAGCCCAGCCAACAAGGATCGCGGATCGACCGGCTTCCAGAGTTACGACCGCAAGCGACACGAAGTCCTGCATTCCTCAGCCCACTTCGTCGAGATCGATCTGCTGCGCGGTGGCTATCGATATCACGTCCCTGGCCGAAAGCTGATCGCCGAGTACCGAGTTCACGTGTCAAAAGCCCATGAACGTCCGGTAGGCTGGGTCTGGCCGATGCGATTGACGGCCGGGTTGCCGGTGATCCGCATCCCACTCAAACAGGGTGAGGCCGACGTGAAGCTCGACCTTCAAAAACTGCTCGACACCACCTACGAACGGGCTGGCTACGACTTGATCGTCAATTACGCGCAGCCTTTGGCGCTGCCACTTTCCGAAGCGGGCCAAAAGTGGATCGAGCAAATTCTGGCCTCGAAACACGCTGCCACGCTGTAGAAAGTGGCTTGAGGCAGCCATCGCGCCGTCCCGCACAACCCAAAAACTTCTTTAACCACATGGGAACGTAGTCGACGAATCCACTTGACGGCTTCGATGCGACCTCGGTAGCCTCTTGCTCCGCTGACCAGCCGACCCGCCTGATTGCCTCCGAAATTACCCCTGCCACACCAAACAAACCCGTAACGAACTCGCCCGTCGAGCCAATCCAGTCAAACGAGAACGGCATCGTTGATTGACTGTTTGGCTGGCCCGTCAGTTCCGTCACAACACCACAAACTTCCTTGCGACGCTCCGGCCTCTTGTGTCCCGTTCCCCTGAACGGCATTGGCCGACTCCGTAAAAATTTGCTGGATTTCTTCAACCCGTTTCGTGTGGAGTCTTCGTCATGCCTCAGAACTGCAATCCCGGCCATTTTGAACGTCTCAACCGCCGCGGCTTTTTGTCCGTGGGAGTCCTTGCCGGAGCAGGACTCACGCTGCCCACGCTGCTTCGCAACGAAGCTCGGGCTGATCTGAAGAACTACAAGAACTTTGAAGGAACCGCGAAGTCGGTCATTCACATCTACCTGCCCGGCGGGATGGCTCATCAGGAATCGTTCGACCCCAAGCCGAACGCACCGATTGAGTACCGGGGTGAGATGAAGCAAGTCGCCACGAAAATCAGCGGCGAACTGTTCGGTGACACGCTCGCCAAGACGGCCGACATCGCCGACAAGCTGACCGTGATTCGGTCGATGACGCACGGTGAAGCCGCTCACGAACGCGGCACGCACAACATGTTCACCGGCTATCGGCCCAGCCCCGCGTTGCTGTTCCCCTGCATCGGGTCGGTCATCAGCCACGAATACGGCCCTCGCAACAACCTGCCGCCCTACGTTTGCATCCCCAACATGCCCAACGAATTCGCGGGCAGCGGCTACCTCAGTTCGGCCTTCTCACCGTTCAGCCTCGGCAGCGATCCCGCCGCAGGTGGCTTCAAGGTCCGCGACCTCGACCTGCCCAACGGTGTCGATGACAGTCGTTTCGCGACCCGTCGTTCCGCACTGGCCGCCGTCAACGGGCACTTCCAGAAGAAGGAGAAGTCTGACGACCTGAAGGCGATGGACACGTTTTATGATCGAGCCTACAGCCTCATCAGTTCTCAAGCCGCTCGTGAAGCGTTCGACATCGAAAAGGAATCGGCTGCCGTGCGAGACGAGTACGGTCGCAATACGGCCGGTGCTCGGATGCTGCTCGCCCGACGGCTCGTTCAAGCAGGCGTGCGACTCGTCAATCTGACTTACGGTGGTTGGGACATGCACACGGGTATCGTCGCTGGCTTCCGCAACCAGATGCCGTCGTTCGACCAAGCGTTCTCAACGCTGATCCGCGATCTCGACCGCACCGGTCTGCTCAAGGACACGTTGGTCATGGTCTCGTCCGAATTCGGCCGCACGCCGAAGATCAACGCCCAAGCCGGACGCGATCACTACCCGAAAGTCTTCAGCGTCGTGCTGGCCGGTGGCGGGATCAAGGGTGGCTACATCCACGGCTCGTCGAACTCGACCGCCTCGGAACCCGAAGAACTGGCGATGGGTCCAGAGGATCTGTTCACGACGGTCTACCACTGCATGGGGATCGTCGCCGACAAGGAACTGATGGCTCCCGGCGACCGCCCGATCGAAATCGTCGATGGTGGCAAGGTCATCAAGGATCTGCTGGCTTGATTGGCGTGGTGTTACGCAGGGATCGAATAGAACATCGAAGCCCGGCTCTCTTCGTGAAGCCGGGCTTCGGTCTAACTGGTTTGGAGAATTGCGATGTCGTTCGCACGAATCACTCACAACCCGGCGGTCATGGGTGGAAAGCCCTGCATTCGCGGCTTGCGCGTGACGGTAGGAACAGTGGTTGGGCTGATCGCCTCGGGTGAATCACGAGAACGGATTCTGACGGCTTATCCCTACCTAGAACCAGAAGATTTGATCGAGGCACTGGGATACGCAGCGTGGCGGATGGAGGAGCGTGAAGAAAGTTTGGTCGTGGTATGAGTCTCGCCATCGTGATCGACATGAATCTGTCGGCCGAATGGGTGGCGGTCTTCGAGGCTGAAGGATGGAAGGCTGTTCATTGGACTCATGTTGGTGATCCTCGTGCAGAAGATGCGGAGATCATGGACTGGGCGCGAGCCAACCAACATGTTGTGTTTTCACGCACGATTTGGACTTCACGACAGCACTCGCATTGACGGGAGCCAAAGGGCCAAGTGTGATCCAAGTCCGAACTCAAAGAGTCTTGCCCGAGCACCTTCGGAAGATTGTTGTGTCGGCAATTCAAAGGTACGAGCAGGAATTGATTTCAGGAGCACTCATCGTTGTCGAAGCGATTCGATCTCGAGTTCGCATCCTGCCGCTTTGAAGAGCCACTTGAGTTTGGTGAGATGTCGGTCGAGTTTGGAATAAAGGGTTCATGATGATCAGTCGATTGCTCTCGCTCATCGTTCTTTTGGTGTCGGCACCCGTGTTTGCCGCTAGCCCGGTGCTGTCGAACATCATTCCGCGCGGTGGCCAGCGCGGGACGGAGGTCGAAGTCCTCTTCAATGGGCAGCGGTTGGAGGACGCTCAAGAATTGATGGTCTACGAGCCGGGGATCGAAGTCGCCGAGTTCGCGGTCGTCAACGGAGGCCAAGTTAAGGCGAAGCTGAAGCTGGCCGCGGACTGCGTGCTGGGGACGAAACACATTCGCGTTCGCGCGGCCAGTGGCTTGTCCGATCTCAGAACCTTTCGCGTCAGTGCCCTTCCCAACGTCATGGAGAAGGAGCCGAACAGCGACTTCAAAGTGCCGCAGGAAGTCGCCTTCAACTCGACCGTTGAAGGGATCATTCAGAACGAAGATGTGGACTATTTTGTCGTTGATGTGAAGCAGGGCGATCGCATCGCGGCTGAAGTCGAGGGGATTCGGCTCGGCGACACGCTGTTCGACCCTTACGTCGCGATCATGGATGCCGCTCGGTTTGAACTCTCGACCAGCGACGATGCGGCTCTGCTGTGGCAGGACGGCGTGGCGTCGGTCATCGCTCCCGCTGACGGCAAGTACATCGTCCAGATTCGCGAGAGCAGCTACGGCGGCAATGGGAACTGCCACTACCGCTGTCACATCGGCAACTATCCTCGACCCCTCGCCGTGGTTCCTGCCGGTGGGAAGCCCGGTCAGAAAGTGGCCGTCAAGTTTTTGGGGGACATCGCTGGTGAGACGACTCAGGAGTTCGACCTGCCCGCCGTCGTCGATGTCGATCACCAAGTGTTCGCTCAGGACGCGAAGGGAATCTCGCCGTCGGGCAACCGGTTCCGCGTGGTCGATCTCGAAAACAGTATTGAAGTCGAGCCAAATGAGACCGTCGCTCAAGCCACCAAGGCCGCTGCTCCGGTCGCATTCAACGGCGTCCTCTCGTCGAAGACCGACCAAGATTTCTTCGGCTTCACCGCGACGAAGGGCCAGTCGTTTGAAGTCCATGTCTGGGCCAGACGCCTTCGTTCCGAACTCGATCCTGTGCTTTACATTCACAACGCGCAGGGCGGCGTGATCGCGGGGAACGACGACACGGGTGGCCCCGACAGTTACCTCCGCTTCGCCGTTCCGGCTGATGGTGAGTACTTCCTCAGCGTGAAGGATCATCTCGGCCGAGGTGGTCTCGGTTTTCATTACCGGATCGAAGTGGCACCGCTCAAAGTGGAAGCGTTGCTCGGCGTGAACGAATTCCAGCAGTACGTTGAGCCGAAGATTGCGATTCCTCAGGGGAACCGTTTCGCGCTGCTCATCAATGCGAATCGTCAGGGCTTTGGTGGTGAATTGTCCTTCGCGGGCCTCGACCTTCCCGCCGGTGTGACGGTCGAATCGTTCGGCATGGCGGCGGATCAAGGCGTGGCTCAAGTCATCCTCGCCGCCGCGCCCGATGCCGCCGTGGCAGGCAAGCTGGGACAGATCGTTGGGAAGTTGAACGATCCCGCCAACGCAACACCTCCGACGGGTGAAGTCCGTCTGCCGACGGTCTTGGTGCGAGGGCAAAACAACATTCCATTCTGGACTGAGCCAACCAAGGCCTTGGCGATGGTCGTCACTCAGAAGGTGCCATTCACGCTCGCCATCGTGGAACCCAAGGTTCCGTTGGTTCAGGGTGGGCAAATGTCGTTGAAGGTCGTGGCGACACGCGACGCCGAGTTCAAAGCGCCGATCAAGATTGAGTTGGTCCTCAACCCGAACGGCGTGAACTCCAGCCGCGAAATCTCGATCGCCGAGGGACAGACTGAGGCGCTGATTACCCTCAATGCGGCAGGCAATGCCCAAGTCAAGGAACACAAGATCGCCATTCGTGGCGATGCGACGGTTGGTAACGGGCCGGTGACGGTCGCCTCGCCGTTCGCGTCACTGCGGGTCGCCGAGATGTACATGAAGTTCAACTTTCTCGCCGCCGCCTTGGAAACCGGGGCCGAGACCGAACTGGTCGTAAAGGTCGAGCACACCAAGCCGTTTGAGGGGAACGCGGCGGTCCAGTTGATTGGCCTGCCGAACAAAGTCACGACGGCCGCAGCCGAGTTCAACAAGGAGACCGCCGAGCTGATCTTCAAGATCAAGGCGGAAGCAGACGCCAACCCCGGCAACACGAAGAACCTCTTCTGCCAAGTCGTCGTCACCGAAAGTGGCGAACCAATCATCCACAACATCGGGACGGGAGCGCTTCGCGTTGACAAGCCGCTCCCGCCCAAAGTCGCCCCGATGCCCGTGGCCGCTGCGGCACCGATGCCAATGCCCGCCGCTCCACCAGCCCCCGTCGTTGCCAAGCGATTGACGAGACTCGAACAACTCCGCGTCGACCAAGAAGCACGAGTCAAAGCCGCGAGCGCTCCCGCTCCCGCTGCGGAAGCCAAGCCTGCGGGTGGAACAGACAAGTGACTTCGGCATTCAAATGAATCTTCGTCGCGGAGCGGCGAAGCTACGTAGGCCGGTCGCTCCTGCGACCGGCACTCGTGTTTGAATGAGTTGCAGCAGCAGGCATGGACGCCCGACGATCCCACACCGAATTCGGACGCGGACGAAAGAATGTCCGCTCCGCTTTGATGACCTGAACCGCCAAGGACCAGCCTGATGCCACGAATCCCGATGCTCGCTCTTGCCGCACTGTGCCTAACGGGAACGACTACGTTCGCCCAGTCGCCGCTCGTGCAACTCAACGTCTACCCGACTGACATCAATCTCACGACGAACAAGGATCGGCAGCTTGTTGTGGTGCAGGCCGTTCATGCGGATGGCATCACGCGGGACGTGGCCAAAGAGGCGACGTTCACGCTCGCCAACCCGGCGCTCTGTCGGCGTGAGGGAACGACGTTTTATCCGACGGCGGATGGTGCGACCGAGCTGAAGGTCGAATACGGCGGCAAGATGCTCACCGTGCCAGTCAAGGTCGAAAAGGCGGCGGAAGCGCGGCCAATCAGCTTCAAGCTGGATGTCATGCCGGTCTGGATGAAGACCGGCTGTAACACCGGAAGCTGCCACGGAGCGGCACGCGGGAAAGACGGCTTCCGGCTGAGCCTGTTCGGGTACGACCCCGATGGCGACTACTTGCGGCTCACACGCGAGATGCCCGGTCGCCGGATCGACCTCGGCGTTCCCGAGGCCAGCCTGACGATCGAGAAGTCGATTGGTGTCGTCCCCCACACGGGCGGCAAGCGGTTCGAGCGCGAGTCGGAACTCTGCCAGACCGTGATCGACTGGATCAGCGCGGGCTGTCCTCAAGACCCGGCCACCGTCGCGACGTGCGTGGCCTTGGAACTCTTCCCGAAGAACGGCGTGCTGGATGGAGCAGGATCGACACAGCAGATCACGGCCCGAGCCAAGTACTCTGACGGTACCGACCGCGATGTCACCGCGCTGGCGCTGTTCCTGTCGAACAACGACACTTCGGCGGTGGTCTCGGCGGATGGAACCATCACCGCCGGCGCGCGGGGCGAAGCCTTCGTGATGGCTCGGTTCTCAACTTTCACGGTCGGTTCGCACTTCGTGGTGCTGCCCAAGGGCCTCGTCTACGAAGACAAGCCCAAGCCCACGATCAACTACATTGATGAACTGGTGAATCTCAAACTCAAGAAGCTGCGGATCGACCCGTCGGACAAGGCCGCTGACGAAGCGTTCCTGCGCCGCGTTTATGTCGATCTGATCGGGTCGGTGCCGAGTGAAGTGGAATACGTCCGCTTCATGACCAGCACCGAAGCTGACAAACGGGACAAGCTGATCGACGAACTGCTCGGTCGCAAAGAGTTCACCGAAGTCTGGGTGAGCAAGTGGGCCGAATGGCTGATGATGCGGTCGTCGAACCAGACTAGCCTGAAGTCGATCACGCTGTATTACACCTGGCTGTCCGAGCAGATCGCCGACAACGTGCCGCTCGACAAGATGGTCCGTGAAATCCTCGGGGCCAACGGCGGGACGTTCAAAAACCCACCGACCAACTTCTACCAGATCGAACCCGACCGGCTGAAAGTCGCCGAGAACGTCGCTCAAATTTTCATGGGAATGCGAACGCAGTGTGCCCAGTGCCACAACCATCCGTTCGACCGGTGGACGCAGGACGAGTACTACAGTTTCGCCGCGTTCTTTTCGCAGGTGGGCCGCAAGACGGGCGAAGACTATCGCGAACAGATCGTCTTCAACTCGGGTGGCGGTGAGGTCAATCATCCGGTCGGCGGGCGAGTCATGCCGCCGGTCTTCCTCGGTGGCGGACCAGCCGACACGGCTGGGAAAGACCGTCGAGTGGTGTTGGCCGACTGGCTCGCCTCGCCCAAAAATCCGTACTTCGCTCAGAACTTCACCAACCGCATCTGGCACCACTTCTTCGGCATCGGGATCGTTGAACCAGTTGATGACGTGCGGATCAGCAACCCCGCGTCGAACGAACCGCTGCTGCTCGAACTGGCCAAGCGGTTCACCGAATCGAACTACGACTTCAAGGCTCTCGTCCGAGAAATCTGCCGCTCGGAAGCCTATCAGCGGACGACCGAGAAGAACGCGAGCAACGAGACTGACGAACGCAACTTCGCCTCGCAGTCGCTCCGCCGGATCAAGGCCGAGTCGATGCTCGACATCATCAGCCAAGTGACGAGTACCAACGACAAGTTTCCGCGCCTGCCCCTCGGTGCTCGAGCCGTTCAGATCGCCGACGGAGCGACGAGTAACTACTTCCTCACGACGTTCGGACGAGCCACCCGCGAGACGGCTTGCTCGTGCGAAGTGAAGATGGAGCCGACGCTCTCGCAGGCCCTGCATCTCATGAACGGCGACACCTCGAACGCGAAGATTCAGCAGGGAGGCATCCTGGCTGCGATGCTGAAAGAAAAACTGCCGCCCGAGCAGATCGTCGAAAAGCTCTACATCCGCTGCCTCAGCCGCAAGCCGCTGCCTGAAGAAGTCGAAGCCCTGAAGCCGCTCTTCGCCGAGGGCAGCGACGTGAAACGTTCGCTGGACGATGTCTTCTGGGCACTGCTTAATAGCCGAGAGTTTTTGTTCAATCACTGAGTGAACTGACAAAGAGTCGTTTAACCGCGTGGGCAACGCCCCGCGCGTCGAGTGACGTGGAACGCTGTTTTGCCCATCGACGCGCGGGGCGTTGCCCACGCGGTTAAACGACGTAGCGGTAGATGTTCGTCGTGGGTTGGCAACAACTTGTCTCACGCTGACAAGTTCAAATTGAGATTGCGTTGTTGGAGTTTTCGCCATGCGTCGTTGTTTTACGTTCCTGTTTCTGGCTGCACTCAGTGGCGTTAATGCCTTCGCTCAAGAGCAGGCTGCCGCGACCGCTCCCAAAGAGGAGAAGATCACGTTTGACCAGCACATCGTGCCGATCTTTCGAGAGAAGTGCGGGTCGTGCCACAACGCAAGCGACAAGAAGGGGGACTTGGTCCTCGACAACTACAACCTCGCCATGCAAGGCGGGGCGTCGGGTGAGGTCGTGCGGACGGACGGAGACGCCTCGCAAAGCCAGCTCTATCTGGTCGTGACGCACAAGTCCGAACCGGTCATGCCACCGAGCCAACCGAAGCTGCCCGATGAGCAACTCACCCTGATCCGCAAGTGGATCGAAGGGGGTGCGTTGGAGAACGCCGGAAGCAAGGCCAAGCCCAAGAAAAACATGGCCATCGCCAAAGTTGAGGTCTCGAACGCGCGACCGGCTGGTCCGCCACCGATGCCCGAGAACCTGCCGATTGATCCGCTGGTCGTCTCAGCACGCGGCAACGGTGTGACAGCGCTGGCCAACAATCCTTGGTCGTCGGTCGCGGCGGTGGCGGGGCACAAGCAGGTGTTCCTGTACGACACGAAGACGCTGGAACTGTCCGGCGTGCTGCCGTTCCCGGAAGGGGTCGCACACATCCTCAAGTTCAGCCGCAACGGTCAGCTTTTGATGGCCGGCGGCGGACGCGGCTCGCACTCGGGCAAGGTCGTGGTGTGGGACGTGAAGACCGGCAAGCGGATCGCCGAAGTCGGGGCCGAGTACGACGTGGTTCTCGCCGCCGACATCAGTCCCGATCAGACACAGATCGCGCTCGGCGGGCCGAAGAAGATCGTCCGCGTTTACGATGTCTCGACGGGCGAACTCCTCTACGAGAAGAACAAACACACCGACTGGATCACGGCGCTCGAGTTCTCTCCGGACGGTGTCCTCCTCGCGACCGCCGATCGCAGCAACGGGCTGTTCGTGTGGGAAGCCTTCACCGGGCGCGAGTTCTACTTCCTGACCGGTCACACCGGCGCGATCACCGATGTCAGTTGGGCACCCGATTCCAACGTGCTGGCCTCGTGCAGCGAAGACACGACGATCCGCCTGTGGGAGATGCAGAACGGGACGCTCATCAAGAACTGGGGCGGGCACGGGGGCGGCTGTTCGTCGGTTGAGATCACGCGCGACAACCGCATCGCTTCGACGGGACGCGACAACCAAGCCAAGTTGTGGGACATGAACGGGACGGCGATTCGTGGCTTTGCTGGACTGGGCGACCTCGGAATGGAAGTCGCCTTCGATGTTGAGACCGATCGGATTCTGTGCGGCGACCTGACGGGAGCCATTCATGTGTGGAACGCGAAAGACGGCGCGGTCATCGGGCAACTCAACACGAACCCGCCACCGTTGGTCAAGCGAATCGAGACCACCGCGTTGGCGTTCGCCGCCGCCGATGCCGCGTCGGCTCAAGCCGCCGGTCAACTGGCCGCGTTGAACAAAGCCATCGCCGATCGCAAGGCCGTTGCGGATGTGGCGGTCAAGCTGGCGACGGACACTCAAGCTGCGATCGACCCCGCGACGAAAGCCAAAACCGCTGCCGATGCTGATGTGGTCGCGAAGACTCAAGTCTTGGTGACGGCTGAGACTAACATGACAAATGCGGCTGCTGCCCAGACGAAGGCGGTGGGTGAACGAGACGCTGCAAGCAAGGAAGTGGCGGACCTCGCCGCAAAGGTGAAGGCCGCTGTCGAAGCGGTCGTCGCCACCGATGCCGCCGCGACGCTAGCCCTCGTCGCCGTGGAAGCCAAGCCGGACGATGCGGCGGCAAAAGCGGCTGCCGTTGACGCGACAAAAAAGTCCGCCGACGCACTGGCTGCGCTGTCGGAGTTGACGAAACTCAAAGCCGCCGCCGTCCAGCAACTCCCGGCCAAGAGCGAAGCGTTCGGTGCATCGAATATCGCACTGAACAATGCCAAGGCCGCGCGCGAGAAGTCTGCCGGTGAGAAAGTCGCGTCGGACAAAGCGGCCGTCGATGCCGCTGCCAAGTTGAAGATCGCGATGGAGACCGCTGTCGTCGCGAAGGCCAACTCCGACCAGGCCGTTGCTGCGGCAGTCGTCACGCCCGAGCAACAGAAGCAAGTCACCGATGCCGACGCCGCGATGAAGGCTGCCGCTGAAAAGTCCGCTGGAATCAAAGTTCAACTCGACCGCCTCAACGCCGCCAAAGGTCGCACGTTCCTGACGGCCGATGCCACGGCGAAGTGAGTGGGCGCGAAGTCCGGCTTTTCTGAAAGCCGGACTTCTTTTCACTGCACCCTCTCGAAACGAAGTCCGGCTAACAAAGCTAAGCCGGATGATTCATGAGGAACCACGAAATACTCGAAAGACACGAAAGTGAAGAGAGTTGCGATCAGAGCATCTCCAGACATCGTGTGTCGCGCCCTTGTGGTCACTTGAGACCAGAACTCTTGTCTCTGCTTTACTTTCGAGTCTTTCGCGTATTTCGTGGTGAATCATCCGGGCTAAGCCGGACTTCAGGCCCGTTTCCAAACGCGATCACCAAGGAACATTCCCGTGCGAACGCTCTCCCTCTTGTTTGTGCTTGCTGCCAGCGTCGTCTTCGCGGGGGATTCGCCACAGTTTCGGGGGCCGGGGGGCGAGGGACACTCGTCCGAGACGAATCTGCCGCTGAAATGGAGTGACACGGAAAACGTGCGCTGGAAGGCGGAGATCGACGGGCTGGGTTGGTCCACTCCGTCGGTCGTGGGGTCTGAGGTTTGGTTCACGACCGCGACCGAGGACGGCAAGTCGTTGCGAGTCATTTGTCTCGACAAGGACTCGGGGAAAGAGCGTCACAACGTCGAGGTCTTTCACCGCGATGAACCGGGAACGATTCACGGCAAGAACAGTTACGCCTCCCCTTCGGTGCTGGTCGATGGCGACCATGTGTTCGTCCATTTTGGGAAGCTCGGTACCGCGTGTCTTGATCGCGCGGCGAAAGTGATCTGGACAACGGAGTTCACCTACAACCATCGTCACGGACCGGCGGGCAGCCCGATTGTCGTGGGCGATCTGCTGATCCTCAGTTGCGACGGGGGCGACGTTCAGTTCGTGACGGCGCTCAACAAGCAGACCGGCAAGGAAGTTTGGAAGACGACGCGCGAGGGCGCGATGGCCTACTCGACACCGCTCCTGATCGAAGTCGATGGCCAACCACAGGTCGTCAGCACGGGGGGCGAGTGGGCGATGGGCTATGAGCCACAGACGGGCAAGGAAATCTGGCGGTTCCGCTATCCGAAGGGTTACTCGAACGTGCCTCGTCCCGTGTTCGGGCAGGGTTTGGTATTCCTCTGTTCGGGCTACGACAAGCCGTGGCTGTATGCGGTCAAACCGAATGGCTCGGGGGACGTGACCGAGACGCACATGGCGTGGAAGCTGGACCGCGGCGCTCCGCTCAATCCATCACCACTGCTGATTGGCGAGGAACTCTACATCGTCAGCGACAACGGCATCGTCACCTGTCTGAACGCGAAGTCGGGTGAACAGCACTGGCAGCAACGAGTCGGCGGCAATTTTTCGGCCTCACTGCTGCACGCCGACGGTCGCATCTACATGCTCGACGAGAACGGCAAGACGTACGTCTTCGCTCCGACGAAGGACGAGTACCGTGAGCTGGCCGTCAATGAAGTCCCCGGCCGCTCACTCGCCAGCATCGCCGCCGCCGATGGAGCCTTGTTCTTGAGAACCGACAAAGCGGTCTATCGGCTGCAAGCGGCGAAGTGAGTTGTCCCAAGACACGCCGTCACGACGATTCATGACGGCGAGGTCCGGGTCTCAACTTGAGCAGGCCCGATGCGAAGGCCGCCGCCTACTTCCCTTTGACCTGCGTGACGTAGATCAGGTAGGCGAGCGGGGCACCGATGAGGATGCCCGAGAACGGGACCATTTCTGGCAGGCCGATCTTCTTGTACAGGAAGTCGTACAGAACGAAGGTGTCGAGCAGCACGAAGCCAATGATGGCCCAGCACACTCCCAAGATGCCGAGCTGTTTTTTCTGAGCTTTTTCATCGTCTGATAACACAACCTTGGACTTGCTCGCGGCGGAGGACGAAGACGATTTGCCACCCTTCACCGGCTCGGCGACTTCCTTGCGCAGGCCCGCTGCGTAGTATTTGGCGATCGCCTGATTGATGGCCAGCGGTGTCGCCATGACCGGACGAATCGGCAGGTTGAACCTGAGCCGAATCTCATCTTCCAGTTCCGAGTCGGGTTCTTCCGAACAGGCGACCAGCACGCCGCCGTTGTCGATGAACAGCGGCAGGCACGTGTGGCGGCGGACCAACGCGCGGGGGACCAGATCGAGGATCGAATCGTCCGGCAGCATGTCGGCCAGATCGACGTAGGGGCGGCCGATCTCTTGAGCCAGCGCCCGCGCGGCCACGTCCGGTTCGACGAGCTTCAGTTGGACAAGGGTGTCGCGCACAGACAGCCCCGTTCGCTCCGCGTGCGATTTGACTTCCTTCACCTGATCGGACGAGAGGACGCCTTGGTCCTGCAAGTACGCCGTCAGCGGTCGCCGTCCGGTCGCCGCGTCGCGGTCGTCGATCTCGCGACCCTGACTCCGGTCGTAGTCGAGCTTCAGCTCGGAGTCGGTCAGGCACAGCATGGCTTTCGCCAACTCGTTGAGCAGCGTCTGAGACTCGTTCGAGTACTGGCCCGTCGCGTACTTGCGGACGTGACCGTTCAGCTTTTTGTAGTTCTTGCGAACCTTGTCGGGATCGTCCTCGAACTGCACCAATCGCAGCAGTTGGTAATGATCGGGCGGACGCTGGCCCTCGGGGATGCCGAGCCATTCCTTGTAGACATCAATGGCCAACGGAGACACCTCGTGAAGGGGGGGAGTGGGCAGCGGGGGAGTGGGGGAGTGGGTTCAGACGAGACACGCACATTGGGGGCGTAGGCCCAATGGCACTCACTTTGTCGAAAACGGCAAGTAACCCGCAGCGTCAGCGAGGGAGTTCCGCTTGTTTCACGGCGTGTTTGACTCCCTCGCTGACGCTGCGGGTTACAAAGTGAGTGCCATTGGGCGTAGGCCTCGTCGTACCGTACTCCCCCCAATCGCAACTTCGCGTTCGCTCTACGGAACTCACTCGACTTGGTAGTTCTTGGCCAGTTCTTCGAAGTCACCGACCCCCTGTTCGGTCAGGCCCGAGTCGCGGACGATCTCAGTCATCGCGACACGGTTGCCTGCCAATTCTTTGGCGGTCGCGTGAATGCGTCCGTTGGCGTCGTAGCTGTACGTCACTTCGACGGGTGAGCCTGCGGGCAAGTTGGCGGGGAGGTCCAAAATGCGGAAGTCACCGATCTGCGTGCAGGCGTCCGGATCGGTCGCGTCCCCTTCCAGAATGTAAACGTGGATCGACTTCTGGTTGGCCGAGTTGGTCACGAACTTTTGACTCACGTTGAAGGGAATCTGCGAGTTCCTCGGGATCATGATGTGATTGATCTTCTTGGCCTTGTCCGTGGGACTCGACACCTTGACCCCCAGCGAGTGTGAGTTCACATCGCTGGTGTTCACCGATCGCAGCCGATTCGTCACGAGCGCACTCAACCCGGCAACGCCACGATTTTCACGAGCTTCCAGGATGGCCGCGTGAATGGCCGCCCCTTGCGCCACGGCCTCTTCAGGACGGAGCAGACTCAAGTCGCGGAGCGGCTGACGATGGCAGACTTCGGCCAGCATGATTTCTACGGCAGGCATGTACGTCGAACCGCCGACGAGGACCACCTCTTGCAGTGTCCCCATCTCGACCCCGGCCTGTTGCAGCACCAGTTCGGTCGTATCGCGCGTGCGTTGGAGGAGGTCGGCCGTCATCCGCTCGAAGTCCTTGCGGGTGAATTGCAGCGAAAGCGTCTTGCCACGGAAGTAGACCGTCAGCGGGATCTGAGTCTTCGTACTGAGTGCCCGCTTGGCGTCTTCGCAATTCGCACTGAAGTCGCGCATCGCTTCGGGGTCTTGACGCGGGTCTTCGTTGAACTTGCGAGCGAATTGTTCGGCCACGTGGTCGGTGATTCGCTTCGTCCAGTCGATCCCGCCCAGCATCACGTCGCCGTCAGTCGCGAGGACGCGGAACTGAGTCGGCGTGTAGCGGACGACCGTCACGTCAAACGTCCCACCGCCGAGGTCGTACACGAGAATCGTTTTGGCTTCTTGCTTCAGATCGCTGCGGCCCAGCTCACCCTTCATCCAAGCGTAGGCCAGCGTGGCGGCGGTCGGCTCGTTGATGATGTCCACGACGTTCAGACCGGCGATGCGGCCCGCATCCTGAGTCGCCTTGCGGCGGACATCATTGAAGTAGTAGGGGACCGTGATGACCGCATTGGCGATCGGGCCGATGGCCTTCTCGGCGTCCTGCTTCATCTTCTTGAGGATCAGCGCGGAGATGAACTCGGGCGACAACTTCTTGTTCTGGTAGACGACGAAGTAATCCTTGTTCCCCATCTGCCGCTTGACCGCTTCCACGATGTGGTCGGCCGACTCTTGCGAACTGCGTTCAAACGTGGGGCCGACCACGACTTGGCCGTCATCTCCCAGCAGCACCACCGACGGCGTGATGTTCCGCCCGTCCGCATTCAGCAGCGAGGTCGGTTGCCCGTCTGGACTGAGTCTCGCGATGGACGAGTAAGTGGTTCCCAAGTCGATGCCGACCGTCTGACCGTCCAAAAATTTCATTGCGCAGCCTGTTTTCGTGAGTCCGAAGGTGAGTGATCGGATGCCGTCCGCAGATCGGATCGACATTCCCCCAGAGCGGGGGTCCAGAGTGGGCGGTATTCTGCCCGCGTGCCCTCTCGGAAATCAAGCGCGCTGGCTGTTTCAACAGGGCCATCGCCTTGTTGGGTCTGCGCAACCTGTAGGGTGGGACCAGCGGCGCTTCGCTGCGCCGGCCCACCATGATTTCTCGATGCTTCCTACATGGTGGGCCGGCGCTCGAAGCGAGCTTGTCCCACCCTACGTGAACAAGGCGATGGCCCTGCCGTTTCAACGAGAAGCGAATGAGGGGCGTTTCCCGGCGAGTCACGCCGAACGGCAATCACTCGTGGAGCGATTCAATCCCGAGCAACTTCACCGCGCCATCGGCACGCTGATCGAGATGCCGAATGGGAGCTGACGCCGGTCGCGGTTGCCTCGCCATGGAAGGCTTGGCTCGAAACACGACCGCTGAAGGTGAGTTTGGCCGCCCTTCGATCGAACCGATCTGCCGCTCGTTCAAATCGGACGGTCGATGCGAGCCGAATGCGGATGCTGTCACCGTTCCAACCAGCAGTGTTGCCGCCAAGCCTTTGATCAGGATTCGTCGCGCGTTGGTGTGTGAAACGACATTCATGATCTGCGGTCCTGAAGCTCAACACTGGAAATCCCGCGTGCAGGAGCAGCCGCTGGCCGTCATCCCACCCCATCGAGCCTCGCAAATTCCGCCGAAGCCGACTCACGCCAAATAGAGATCGGATCGCCGTGAATTACCGCAACAGGCAATTGCCGCCGCAGGGAAGACGTTCTTCGGGACGCCCGCCCCCATCGCTCCCGTCGGCAAACTCCGCCAGCGTGTGTTTGATGGTCCCGCAAGATGGACGCCTCGTCCGTCCTAAGGCGAGCCGCAGGAAATTGCGGATCCATCAAAGCCTGACGCGCAAGCGAAGGGCGCTCAGTAACCGATCCTTCGCTTGCGCGTCAGGCTTTGATCTGAGGTAAGGCCGCCGTCCGTGTCCGATAGAAGCTGACGAGCCGCGTGGCGTGGCGTTTGGGCAACGTGAGAGCGACGTGAGTCCGGCGCGCTCCGAAGTCGTGGCGTATTCGCGAGTTGGCGATGATCTGCGCGAGAAGCGCCTCAGTGCGTGAGGCGTTTCGGCAATGTCGTGCTTGGCGTGAGCGGCCCCGTTGTGGCGGCGGGCGCAAAGATTTCTGAACGGCTTAACTCGTTGGTGTGGCTGCGATTTCCGAAGACTGCGGCGCGAGGTGCGTCAACTTTTCTGACGGGACGGCGCGAGTGGCATTCAGGTTGCTTTACATCTTGCTCATCCTGCAAGACGCAACCACACGAGACGGCCAGCAGGTGGCGGCCGCTCGAAAGATTGAATCACTCGCCCACTCGCGTTCCTCAGAAAGGACCACTGCCATGACGAATCTCTTCACCAAGCTGATCCACGACGAAGCCGGTTTCATTGTCTCCGCCGAACTCGTCCTCGT
>JAYTGQ010000223.1:0-2366 GCA_043733345.1 Schlesneria sp. | reverse complement strand
CTAGCACGGATGGCAAAGCCGGGGCACGGATGAAGAGCAGAAGCCAGAGCCGAACACATTCACCGAGGATGCTTGTTCTGAATTGTGTCGAGACCAATGGGGCCAGCCCGGTGGGGTGGTTTTTCAACGGGTTGTTAAACGAAGCCGTCGTCCCTCTCCCCTCAACAGGCAGCACCGCATGACTTCATTCGTCTCCCACCTCGAAGCGGCCATCGACGGCACCATCCTTCCCGCCGATCGGCTGCAAACTTTGCACAACGACCGGCCGTTGTGGGTTCGGTACGACATGCAGGCCGTCGCGCGAACGCTCACAAAAGAGAAGTTGCGCGAGCGACCGCTCGACATGTGGCGCTATCGAGAACTGCTGCCGGTCCCGTTCGAGACCGAACCGGTCTCGCTGGGCGAGGGCCAGACGCCGCTGTTGCCGTGCCCGCGCATCGCGTCGCGGTATGGGCTCGAACAACTGTGGATCAAGGACGAATCGCACCTGCCGACGGGGAGCTTCAAAAGTCGCGGACTGGCGATGGCGATCACGATGGCCAAGCACTTGGGAGTCCGTCGCGTCGCGTTGCCCTCGGCAGGAAACGCGGGTGGTGCGGCGGCGGCTTACGCGGCGCGAGCCGGTCTGGAAGCCTACGTCTTCATGCCCGAGGACACGCCGATTGTGAACCTCTACGAATGCCGACTGGCCGGCGCGAAGACGTTTCTCGTCAACGGACTCATCACCGATTGCGGCCGCATCGTGCGCGAGGGCAAGCAGCGGATGAACTGGTTCGATCTCTCCACGCTCAAGGAGCCGTATCGGATCGAAGGTAAGAAAACGATGGGCCTCGAATTGGCCGAGCAGTTCGACTGGCAGCTTCCCGACGTGATCCTCTATCCCACAGGTGGCGGCACAGGCTTGATCGGCATGTGGAAGGCGTTTCAAGAACTGAGCCAACTCGGGTGGCTGACTGCCCCTGTCCCCTCACCAGAAAGCTGCGACGCGGGGACCAAGCCAAAGTTCCCGCGCATGGTCAGTGTGCAATCCACCGGCTGTGCTCCGATTGCGAGGGCGTTTGAATCCGGGTCGCGCTTCGCCGAGCCGTTTGCCAACGCGGCGACCATCGCCAGTGGCATTCGCGTCCCGGCCGCGGTCGGCGACTTCATGATCCTTGACGCGGTGAACGAGAGCGGCGGCGTGGCACTGCAAGTCGAAGAGGCACGCATTCGTGAATGGATGCACCTCGTCACGGCCTCCGAAGGGATCGCGATCTGTCCCGAGACGGCCGCGTGCATCGGGGCACTCGAACGGCTGACGCGCGACGGCTGGATCAAGCCGCACGAGCGCGTCGTCGTCTTCAACACGGGTGCCGCGCAAAAGTACGTGGAAGCGATGCAGTGCGATCTGCCCAAACTCGACATCACGCGGCCCATCGACTGGGACTGGCTCTCGGAGTTGTAAGAGTCCGTTCAAGATCACCGTTGTCGCTCCACACCCACCCGAAGCGTGAGCGAGGACACATCTCTCCGAGCGGGGCGGCGTCAGCCCCCTGGCTCTTGGGCGTCAGCCCTCTTCTCTTTCGCCGAAGTGACGAAAGGCGAGCAGTCGGGCAGACGTAACTGGTTTCATCGCGTGGACAACGCGGTGAAACGACTCAGGTTGGTCCGAACGACGCACGCGTACTGCGGTCATGCGCGAGCGGGCTGACGCCTAGGAAGGCCAGGGGGCTGACGCCGCCCCGCTCGGAAAGACAGGCCTCGTTAGGCGGCTGGTCGAATGGGCTGCCGCAAGCCACAATCGTCCTCACAGTTCACCCGAGCCATGCCTGTCAGGAGAGTCCCATGCGACGCCCGTTCCTTCTGCAACGAACTTTGCGAACGCTGACGCTGGTAGCGTTCGCCGCTTGGTGCATGATGCCGTTCGCGGGAGACCGGACTCGTGTCGAGCAATCGCTCGCCGAAGATCGCGGCCACCCGCTCGCTCAGAAGACGGCGGCTCTCGCGCCGGTGGCCGCTCCCGAGAAGGCCGATGCGAAGGAGCGGCCTCATTCCGAGACGCCCGTCACGCGCAAGTCCAAAAAACGCGAGCGTTCAGCGAAGCCCATCGTGCAATCGCGGCCGTACCCGGTCTTCGGCATCGACGAGGTTCTCGATCATCTTGCGGCAACGGGAGCCAAGCTGCACAAGGCGGGCAAGGCCAAGGGTGACGTGGAACTGCGAAAGAACCTCGATCGCAAGCAGTGTTCGCTGACGTTGGCCGCTCCCGGTGAAGAGGCGATCTCCGACCGCGATCTCTACCAGCGGGCGTGTGAGAGCGTCTTCGTCGTGTGCAGTCTCTACAAAGGGAGCGACAACGAGAACTGGCAGACCTCGCTGGCGACGGC
>JAYTGQ010000222.1:0-16924 GCA_043733345.1 Schlesneria sp. | reverse complement strand
GCGCAAGCGAGGGCAAACCGTTGTCGAAAGTGAAGCCCTCGCTTGCGCGTCGGGCTAGTGAGGAACCCCTCAAGACAAAGTTGTTCGACCACTAGATTTATTGCAACAGCACCGCAACCGGCCGAAGTGGTGAAGCAATTCTGGCCCTGTCACTCCGTGGCGATGGTGAGTCGGGGCACAAGTCTATGATGACGATTCATCGCCCCCTCAGATCGGATGCTCTCCCCGCGCCCGCGCTTCCTGTCGCGGAGCGACAGGGCTACCTTACGAACGTCTGGCAGACGTGTTCTGGTGGACGACCGGACCCTGCTCCCCTGTTGGTCGATTGGAACCCCATTCATGCCCGATCCTTCCCCGCCGAGAATGCTCAGCGCCCCGTTGCGATTGACGGCGATGACGCTGCGCGGCCTCGGCCCGTACCTCCACGGCGCACGGCTGGAGATCAAGCCGCTGACCATCCTCTGCGGCGAAAACGGCTCGGGGAAATCGACGCGGATTGGGGCGATTTGGAAGCTGTGGATCGTTGTGTTAGCCGAGGCAAAAGTAGCCTCAACTAGGGAGCCACCCCGATGAATTCCCCGTTTCCAGCCGATGTTGAACAGCGTGTGCAGAGCCAACTTGAGACGGGCCTGTATCCGACAGAAGAGGATGTTCTGCGTGCGGCCATGTCGGCTCTGGAACGCGAGCGAGATGATCTCGCGTCCATTCAGGCGGGATCGAGGATATGGAAGCCGATCGCTACCGGCCGTTTGCTCAGATCGACACCGAGTTTCGTCAGAAACACAACATTCCGGACAAGGCATGACCTACCCCGTGATGTTGACGGATCGGGCTCACGTCGAAATGGGGGCCGCGTATTCCTGGTGGGCTGAGCATCGGTCTCAGGCTCAGGCGAGTGCAGTCGCTCATTGGTGGTCTGCATTTCTTGTCCCCTCTCCCGCCCGTCTTCGGGGGGAGAGGGTTAGCAGCCTGTTGAAAAACGGCTGTCGGGAGGGCGAGCTCCTGCCGAGCCGCGAGAAACAAGCGACTTTCCTCACGCACATGGCTCGGCGGGAGCCGAGCCCTCCCTTTTTCAACAGACTGTTAGGGTGAGGAGGGATTCTCCTCGGGGCCGGACCTTGGAAGTCACGGCGACCGCTGCGGCTCTGTTTCGCCACCCAATCCAATGTCTCTCGACTGCTCGGCCCCCTCACCCTTGTATGCTTGAGATGGGGCATCAATCTGGTGTCTGCTGACTCCGCCGTGTGGCTCTGCTCCGTTCGCTGCGCTCACTCCGCAGAGCCACACGGCGGTCGCGAGATCCATGACCCTCGGGCCCGTGAGGCCGTGGGAGAGCTTGATCCTCGCCCCATTGGTCTGCCTCTCGCACGCGAACTCGATTACACTTCGGACGAAGCCGCATAACCGGCACCGCCGATACAACCGAGCAGCCTTGTCATTTGTGCGGGTGGCGCGAGGATTCGTTCGGTTCATTGAAACTCGCTCAAGAACCGCGGTGGTTGGACGCAGATCGGCAAATGGGTCGCGCAAGATCGGTTGATGCGGGCTCCCGAAGGGAAAGAGTGGCAATTGCCGCCGATACCCCGACTCCTCAGTAAAGGGATCCAATGATCGCTCAAGTTCAAAAGGAATTGAACGCCCTGCCGTTGGCCGGCCCCCATTTCGTGCTTGACCGTCACGTCTCGGTGGAAGCACGCTACGCACCCGAGGACAACCCGTTCGAGACCGTCATCGTCGATCTGACGCACCGCTGCAATATGGCGTGCCGCAACTGCTACATCCCCAACCGCAACGTGCCCGATCTCAACAAGGAATGGCTTTACCGAATTCTGGAGCGTCTGCCGCAGCGAACTCGCATCCGCCTCGTGGGCGCGGAGCCGACCGTGCGTGCCGACTTGCCCGGGATCATTGCCCGAGTCAAACGGATCGGACACTGGCCGATCTTGTTGACGAACGGCCTCAAGTTGGCCAACCGGGAGTATGTAGCGGAACTGAAGCAAAGCGGGCTGCGGCTCTGTTATCTCTCGTTCAACGGCGGTTTCACCGACGCCTTCTACGAACAAATCGATGAGTTGGCCTGCGCTGAGCGGAAGTGTCAAGCTCTGGAAAATCTGGTCGATGCCCGGCTCTATGTCTCGCTGGGGATCATCGTGGTCCGGGGGATCAACGAGCCTGCTGTGGGCGATGTTTTCCGCTATGCCCTTCAGCACGATCCGATTCGCGAGATCAAGGTCCGCTCCGTGGGTGCCATGGGCCGCTACATGGCGGGTGATTCCTATTCTTTGAAAGAGCTGATCGAAGTTTTTCGGGAGCAAACGGGGGTCTGCTCTACCGACGGCTACCAGACCTCAGAGAGCGAATACCTATGCCAGTTTCGCAGTGGGCGTCTCAAGGTTCAGATGACTCAATGGCCCGAGTTGGGAAGTCAGGTTCGTGGTCGGCTGGCCCCCGACGGCACAATCCAACCATTTTTTGAACATGTCATCGCCAACGAGGGAGGCTACTAGGACATGGATTTTCGCACGCAATTACTGGCCAGCGCCAGCGGCTGGGACATGACGGAGAACCCCTTCATTCAACGGCTTCAGTCGGGCTATTTCTCACGCGAGGCGCTGGCCCTGTACGCGAACCGACTCGGGCAACTCGTCAATGAATTCTCACGTTTGCTCGCACACCTCGCGGCAATCTCCCCCGATCGAGCCATCCGGCAGCACGTAATCGAAAACCTGATGGAGGAGGAGGCCTTCGTGTTCGAGAACGGCCGGCTGACCGGCGATGAATTGCTATCGCACATCTCGTTGCTGCGCCACTTTCAGGCCCACCTACCGACACCTCCGGTAGACTCTTGGCGAAGCCAGAATCAACTGCTCGACCGCTGGTTGGCGGACGGTGCCTGGCCAGCGGTTGCGGGGTTCCTGTTCATTGGTCTGGAACACAACTCGCCGCCGACGTTCGAGCGGATGATCTCCGCCCTGCGAACTCGATACTCGTTCAACTCAGACGCCTTGCTCTTTTTTACCGTGCATCTCGGCGCGGATGCGGTCCACTCGGCCCGAGGCGCGGACATGCTGGCCACGTATTGTCGCGATCCCGAGAGCCAGGCCCTCGCCCTGGAAGGGGCCAGCGTCGGCGGCCGCAGTTGGTATCTGTTTCACAGCCTCTGTGCCCGCGACATGGCTAGGATGGACTCATGCTCAACGCCATCCCCTCGCTGAAGTTTCGGCTATTCCGCCGGACCTTTCCCTGGATTGCGGCGCGGGTTCCCGACCGACTGGTCTACGCTACGAGTCTGGCGTTGGGACGGTCATTTGGATCCTACTTTCAACGCAAAGACCGCATGCCGTGGTGTCTCGACGGCTACGGCTCCGCCATCCTGACGAACATTTGTTTGTGTGAGTTCTCGCAACTGGGCAAGGCCTTTGAACTTCCCCTGGTTGTTCTCGGACTGGATCAGGTTGCTGCCGCCTATGCTCAACACGGGCGTTTGATCTTGTGCTCGATCCACCTTCCACTCAACCGTTGTTTGCATCGGGCATTGCTTCCGCTGGGAGCCCCGACTGCAGTCATCGCGGGTGCCAGCAACATTCCCTGGCCGTACGTTCACGGGATCCCCAATGCCCCTCGCCCGAAAGTCATGTCTCCTGGCGAGTCGCTGTATTTCCAAGTGCGATCGGCATTGAGCGATGGGCGCATTGTGATGACCGACATTGACCGATGGTGCCGACAACAAACAATCGGATTGACGATGGGCCCCATTCAATTCGCGGGCCGCACCCAAACACCAGTCCAGTTCTTTGCCACCCGCTGGGACGCAACGCACCGCGTCGAAGTGGCTTTCAGTCCGGCATATACCGGTGAGGTACTGCAGGATTCGACCAAGTGTCTCGACGCACTGGACTCGTTCCTGCGTCCGTATGTGGGAGATCCGTACCAGTTCTGCTGGGAAAGTCGCGAGAAAACTCGGCGAGCCGCTTGAGATGGAAGGCGGACCGGGACCGAGGGTTGATCCCGGATGCTCTGCCTGCGCTCACGCATCGTTGTTCTCCGGCCGTCCCTCGATGTGGAACCAGTTGTGGATTGGCTGGAGAATCGACTGGACTTCGGCGAGGAGTTGTTGGTCAAGTGGTTCGGTCGCGGGGTGGCCCAGCTTGCTTCAAGCTGGGTGCGAAGCACAAGAAACTTCAGCACGGACGTTGATCCAGATCGAGCGTTCCACTCCACAGAGCGTCCACTCAAAGTTTCTGGGGCCTGCGGCCCCCGGCTTGAAGCAAGCCGGGCCACCCGGAGATATCACTCCCTGTCGTTCCGTGACAGGGCTACCTTGCGCGGGCTGATTCCGGCAGTCGTATCCAACAAACGTTCCTGCGGTAATGACTCAATCCAACAACTCGTCCCTCACGCGGCGTTGTCGCTCAGCGTTTGGAAGACTTCTTGAGTGCGGTCTTCTTGAGTGCAGGCTTGGACTTCGAGGCCCGTTTCGTTGACGCAGTCACGGTCTCGCGCGGAGCCGCTTCACCATTGGCTGGGACTGCCGGGGGGAGTGACAGGTGGAGGCCGATTTGGATGAGGGTGCCGGAGTCTTGGGCGGCTTTGTCTTCCACTTGCACGGTCCAGGTGCCGTTGCATTTCTTTCCGATATAGGCGGCGAGGCCCGGGGTGTTGGAGGGGTCGTATTGTCGATCGAGATTGCTGCGGTTGCCGCCGGTTCGGTTGTGAAGGATGACTTTCGAGAGACCGCTCGCTGTGGGTGGAATGACGGTGATGATGAGGTCACCGAGATACGAGTGTTGCAACCTCACCGAGACCAAGACTTTCTCGACCGGAGTGGTCTCGGTCGAGTCGATGGTGCCGGAGACTCGACCCAGATCGGGGATCGGTTCGTTGAGCAGTTTGTTGACGACGACTAGTCGGCCGACGTTTTGTTTGGCGAGTTTGACGGCGGTCTCGGCGTTCAAGCGACCGTAACCGTAGTTCTTGCTGTGGCCAGTCGTGCTGTAGGCTCCGCCCGACGGATCGATCCGGTCGCAGGCGCGACGGAACAAGTCTTTGACCTCGTTCCATCTCAAGCCGGGATTGGCGGAGAGGACGAGCGCGGCGACACCCGCCGCACCGGGACACGCACTGGAGGTGCCACCGAAATCGTTCGTGAACTTGCCGGCGGCATCGCCGAACTGAAGATCGCCGCGGTTGTAGCCGGCGGTGCCGAGGCGATCTGTCGTCCAGATGCCGGGAGACAACGGCTCGGGGCGACCGGTGGCGGCATCGCCGAAGTCGCTGCTGGGGAACGCGCACCAGACGGCTTTGCCGAAGTCGCTGTAAACGCTTCTCACACCGCGATCATTGCACGCGGCCACGGCGATCACATTGACGTAGCTGGCGTAGCCGTCGAGATCGACGGACTCATTGCCATTCCCCGCCGCGAACAGCACGACGCAGCCTTTGCCGCCGCGACCGTTGGTGACGGCATAGTTGATGGCGTCGCGCGTACTGGCGGGGAGTTGAACCGGCGTGGAGTGGAGCGGATCGGAGGGGTCGAACCACGCACCGTCTTCCGGACCCCAACTGCACGAGATGACATCGGCTCCGTGATCGGCAGCCCAGTGAAACGCATCGGCCTCGCGAATCGAGCCGAGTGCGGATCGGAGCCGGATCGGCATCAAGCGCGCGGCCGGAGCGACACCCGACGCGCCCTCGGTGCCGTTGCCGCAGGCGACGCCCGCGCAGGCCGTGCCGTGCTTCTCATCATTGAGCTTGGGAGTCGGGTCGTCGGTTTGCAGAGTCGCATCGCGCGGGGAGACGATCTTGCTCGCCCCGGCGAACTCGGGGTGCGCCGTGTCTACACCATCGTCGATCACGGCGATCGTCGTCCCCACGCCGCGCGTCAGTGCATGAGCCGCTTCGACGTTGGCGTGCGCGTTGACGGTCACGCCGTTGATCGTCGTCGGCTTGAGATGCCATTGCTGTGGGAAGATCGTCTTGAGCTGTCGTTTGGAGAGCAGTTCGGGATGGCAGTAGACGACATCTTTCCGGTTCAGCAGGCTGAGGGCGATGTCGAACACGCGCTGCCCCGTCCCTTCGGGAGCCGACACGAAATAGGCATTGTCGGCGAACGCGAGGTGCTCACGGATCGTGAGCCCGACTTCCAACAGAACCGCTTCGCAGTCGTCCGAATCGATCTCGGGTTTGAACCGGATGTAGATGTTTTCCGAGTAGAGCACCGGCTTGCCCGACTTGGGTTGAACGAGAACGGACCCCGCGAACCGAACATCGGCCTCACTGCGTAGCGATCGCTTGCGCGCGTCGAGTGATCGCGTCGCGGTGGGGACGCGATAGATCTCGACCCCGGCCTCGGGAAAGCTGGCGACCAAGTTGCCATCACTCACTTCTGCAGAACTGGGATTCGCCACCGGCCCGACTCCGCGCACCGACCGCAAGCTGCGCGTTCTCACCGCGATCAGATCGGGACTGACATCCAACTCGAACCCTTGAGTGTCCTTCGTTCCAAAATTGACGTGAGGCATGATCGACTCCTGGAATGGGGTAAGCAGAACCGTTTTGAATGAGAGGCGGATTCACTCGGAGCTGGAATCAACACCAACCCGCAGCGTGAGCAAGGACGAGCGCAAGGACGCGAGCGATCACACGCTGGATATTCCGACATCCTTGCTCACGCTGCGGGTTGGTGTTGAAACAGCCTCATTCGAGTGGGCGTCATCATCGAGTCTTGACGCGCGTTCGCAAGCGAGTTCTTCTCACCTAAACAGGTGAGACGCGGGGTGTTGACAAGGGGTGCGCGGTATGGCCAACGAGCTGTTCTTGACGATTCGGCACGAGGGAATTTTGCAGCGTGTGCAGGGCATTGAGGCGACCGAAACGCTGATCGGTCGGACTCACACGAGTGCGTTGTGTCTGCCCGATCCCGTGGTCTCGCGACAGCACGCCGTGATCGTGCGGACGGCGGCCGGGTTCGTGCTGCGCGACCTCGGCAGTCGGAACGGTACGCAGTTGAACGGCATCTCCATCGTTGAGGCCCCGCTGGCGGAATCGGTCGTCGTGCAGATTGGCCCCTACACGATGAGGACGTTCGGTGATCTCGCTTCAGCACAAGCCGACTCGGTCCACATGCGTGATGGCTTTGATCCGGAAGGCTCGACGCGCAGGCTGCCGGTCTCAGCGGCGAACGATCACAAGCGCATCGCCCTCGAACAACAGCTCACTCCGGCTCAACGTCGCGTCTACGAGCAACTGCTCCGGGGTCGCTCTGAGAAAGAGATCAAGGTGCAACTCGGCATCAGCATCAACACGGTTCACTCGCACTCCCGCGCGATCTACAAACGGTTCGAAGTCTCCAGCCGCGCCGAACTGATCTCGTGGTGCGGAGGGCTGATGGAGGAGTAAGTCGCTGTGCATCATTTACGTCCGAGAGTGAGCATTCGGTCGCGTCGTAGGGTGGGACCAGCGGCGCTACGTCGCGCCGGCCCACCGTGATTTCTCGACGTTTTCCGATGGTGGGCCGGCGCTCGAAGCGAGCTGGTCCCACCCTACAATGAAAAAGGCGATGGCCAATGAGCCAATGTCGCCCGGCTTGCCGATTCCGGTCGCGTCATGCAAACTCAGCCTGTCGGTCGTGCTTAGTTTTGACGGGCCAGTCTGTTCTTGTCGCCCGTCCAACTGACGAGATCTGTATTTGCTCTCCATCGCTTCCATAACAACGCGTGTCACCGGAACTGCTCCCCGCAAACATTCACACTCGTACAGGCGATCGGTACTTCTGAAGGAATTCACGGCATGTTGAAATCGCATTGGATGATGGCCATCGTGTTCGTTGGACTGAGTGTTTCACAGTCTCTCGCCGCCGACTTTCCCGACTTCGCGTCGCTCCCCTCACGGCCTGAGACGCCCGATCCGTTGGTGATGCTGGACGGGACGAAGGTCTCGACGGTGGAAGCGTGGAACTCGCAGCGGAAGCCGGAATTGAAGGGGTTGTTCCAGCATTACATGTACGGCTACTTGCCTCCCAAGCCGCAGCGGTCGGTCGTCGAGGAAGTGATCTTCACGGACAGCACGTTTCTCGACGGCAAGGCGACGCTGAGCGAAAGCCGTCTGGCGTTCTTCGGGCCTGATTTGAAGCATCGCCTGCATGTGTTGCTCGTCGTGCCGAACACGAAGTCCGGGCCGGTGCCGGTGTTTGTCGGGATGAACTTTTGCGGGAACCATGCGCTGGCGAGCCACCCGAAAATTCATCTGGTCGAGAGCTGGGTCTACAAGTCGTGTGCGGGTTCGGAAATGGAGCGGGCGACGGAAAAGAGTCGCGGGACGCAGGCCGAGGCGTGGAACATCGACCTCATCATTGAGCGCGGCTACGGGCTGGCCTGCTTCTATAGCGGAGACCTCGACCCCGACACGGCCGACTTCAGCGATGGGATCGAGCCGGCATTTTACAAGCCGGGACAGACCGGCCCCGCGCCGAGCGATCCCGGTGCGATCGCGACGTGGGCGTGGGGCTATCACCGCGTGATCGACTTCCTGACCGAGAAGCATTCATCAACCATCGACCTCAAGCGGATCGCGGCCGTCGGGCATTCGAGGAACGGCAAGACGACGTTGCTCGCCGCCGCGCTGGACGACCGCATCGCGCTGGCCATCCCGCATCAAGCCGGGTGCGGCGGGACGGCACCGAGCCGCGTGGCCATCGACCGCAAAGATGTCGAAACGATCCGTCGCATCAACACGGCCTTCCCGCACTGGTTCTGCGACAATTTTTCGCTCTTCAACGAGACGCCTGACAAGCTGCCGTTCGACCAAAATTGCCTCGTCGCGCTGTGTGCTCCGCGACCGGTTTTGTTTTCCAATGCGACCGAAGATCAGTGGGCCAACCCCGACGGACAGATCGACATGCTGCGAGGTGCCGACGCGGTGTACGGCCTCTTCGGAGCAGGCGGCTTCGATGTGATGGAGCGTCCGGAACTAGGCCAGCTCGTCGGGACGAAGCTCGGCTACTTCATTCGCGACGGCAAGCACTCGATGGAACGCCGCGACTGGACCGCGTTCCTCGACTTCGCCGACAAGCATTTGGTGAGCGGTCCCTGATCCTTGGGAGAGCGGCAGGCTTTCCGCCCTGGAAATCAAAGCCTGACGCGCAAGCGAAGGATTGTTGCCGCGCGTCCTTCGCTTGCGCGTCAGGCTTCGATGGAGCCGTTCTTCTGCGGCACTCGCGCCACCAACGGAGTCGGATGATCCGATCCGTGAGCACGATCCGAACGGGAATGCCCGGCGGTCTTGGCTGCCGGGCAGATTTCGTTCGGCTGGGATGTTGCTCGGAGGGACTTTCGCTACACTCCTCGCCCCGCTCAGCTAGGGTGGGAAGGCGGTGTTTTGGGTTTGCCACGTCGAGTGGCTTTTTTTGGCTCTAGGGTTGAAGCGAACATCATGGCGAACGAAGTCGAAAAGAAGATCGCAATCAAGCGCACTCTGTCCGAGAAGTACGAACGGCTGTCGTACCTCGCCGGCAGCAAGGTCAAGCAAAGCACGTATCGCTGGCACGCGAAGCACTTCCGCAATCAAGCCAACGCGATGCAGAGTGCCCTCGATTTCAAGAACAAGAGCAAGCTGGCCGCCGCGCAGTGATTGAACTGGCTGAGTCAGTGATTGAGCTGGCTGAGCTGGGACGTGGGGTAGGTTTGTAACCTGCCCGTCCCCTCATTTCTGTCGGTGTGAGACACCGTAGCACGGGCGGATCGCCTGTGTTGTCTCTTGGGAAGCACGAGCAGGCGATCCGCCCGCTCTACGACTTTCACTCCCGGTCGGCGGCTTTGGCCGTCACCCATTCGAGGTTGAACTTCGCGACCGTCAGATGCTGCGTCGCGTAGTTTCCGTCAGAGCGACCTCGTTCGTAGATGCAGTAGACGGTGTTGTCGGCGGCAATGGCGAGATCGCTGTCGCCACTCTTGCCCGGTTCGAGCGAACGGCTCCCGACGCGCAGTGAGGTTGAGGCGGTGCGACCATTCCAAGGGATCGGCGGGCAACAACGTATCCGCCACCATTCGTCCTCGGTAGCGCATGTCGTGGCGATGAGCGGAACCGAACGAGGGCTTGTGGTCGAACGTCCCTCCGACGGGTTGCTCAACCGCACGGGGCCCCATGCGGAAAAAGTAGAGCGGGCGGCTCGTCTGCTCTTGAGATCGGCGCATCAATCATTGTCGGGAATTGAAAGTCGCTGACCCTACCGTTTTGTATGTCAAGCCTCCGCGTCTCTCGCAGGCTATAAAACGCATACATAGAAAACAGTAGGGTCAGTTTTTTCAACAATTTGAAGTCGTTTGCCTTCAACGCGTTGGCTGTGGTTGAAACGCCTCTGCCGATAGGGCCGGTGACTGCGGTGACTGCGGTGACGATACGATTCATCGCATTACTTTCTAACGAAATGCGCACAAAAAGAGCTGTGAAGGACGCCAGCTCTTACACAGCTCGTATCTGATTGCTGAGGTGTTTTTTGCGGCCTTCCATGGCGGGCGGCATCTTATCGCTGACAAACGTCTATCGCAAAAATTTCCGAACGAGGCAGGTTGGATTTACCAACCTCGCCACTTTGGTGGGTGGCCTTGCTTGTTTGGCGCACAATGTTGGCTGTGCCAGTCGGGCAGGAGTGCCCGTTTTACGTCGAGAAAATCTTTGTCGAGTGGGGTTGCGTCGGCGACTGACCGCGGGCACAATGACAAAACGTCTGACGCAGTTTTGTTGGTTCGTTCGCGAGTCACCTTCTCAAACGGTCGTTCTGGCGCGTGCGAGATGTTGGGCGAGTTGACGCTCTGCGGTTCCCTGCGATTTTCTCTTCCGTCTCACTTTGAGTTCACGATGTCTGGCTCTTTCGCCACCGCTGTTCCAACTGCGATCGCTGGCTCGGCTGGCAGGATGTCGCCGTTGTCGGACTTGGCGAAGAGCGGGCTGCGCGGTGAGTTGGCCAGCCGGTTGACTCGCGGCGATCAAGCTCATCCGAATTATGTGAGCGATGTCGTCGCGACCGTGTTGGCGGCGGCGGGCGAGGCGCGGGCGAGTGACATTCATTTCGCTCCCGGTGAGACTGAGTTGACGATTCTCTGGCGGATCGACGGCGTGTTGCAACCGGTGGCCACGCTGCCGCGCAAGTTGGCGGCGAACGTCGCCGCGCGATTGAAGGTGCTGGCCGACTTGCTCACGTATCGCACTGACATCCCGCAGGAAGGGCGACTGCGTGAGGGATCGCCCGATGCCGAGATGCGGCTCAGCACGTTCCCCACTTTGTATGGCGAGAAAGCCGTCGTGCGGTTGTTCGCCGGGACCGGGCGGTATCAGTGGCCGAGCGATCTCGGTTTGCCGGACGACATTCAACGCGGACTGCTCGGACTGTTGCGAGAGACGGCCGGGGCGTTGCTCATCACGGGACCGGCTGGAAGCGGCAAGACGACGACCGCGTATGCCTGCCTGCGCGAACTGCAGCGCGAATCGGGAGCGGGGAAGAGCCTCGTCACGTTGGAAGACCCGATTGAAACCGTGCTGTCCGGCGTGTCACAATCGCAGGTGAATCGCTCGGCCGAGTTCAACTATGCGACCGGGCTGCGGTCCCTGTTGCGGCAAGACCCCGATGCGATTCTGGTCGGTGAGATTCGTGATCGCGAGACGGCGGAGACGGTCTTTCAGGCGTGCCTCACCGGGCACTTGGTCCTCTCGACGTTTCACACGGGGAGCGCGGCGGAGGCCGTCAGCCGGCTCGGCGACATGGGGATCGAACCGTATCTGCTGCGCACCGGCTTGCTGGGGATCATGTGTCAGCGACTGTTCCGGGCGCGGTGCGAGTGTGCCGTGTGGACCGACGATGAAACGGCGAAGTTGGGGTTTGATGTCCCTCGCGTGCGCGTTCCCGTCGGCTGCGCTGCGTGCGACGGGACGGGCTATCGCGGCCGGATGCTGCTGGCCGAGTTGCTCGATCCGAACGCGAAGGATGTTGGTCGCGCGATCTTGGCCCGCAGTGATGCCACGGAACTGCACGCGCTGGCTGAGCGAGCCGGAATGCAAAGCATGAATCAACGCGCGGCGCAGGCTGTCGCGGCAGGAAGTTTGAGTCCCATCGAAGCCCGGCGCGTGCTGGGATTTCGCGGGGTCAGAAGCGATTAACGAAGAGCCACGTAGGATGGACGCCTCGTCCGTCCGTAGTGATGACCGAGGGCCGGACGGACGAGGCGTCCATCCTACGTCAGTGTTCACGAACGAAGTCTCCCATGAACGAGTGTCTCCCATGAACAGTGCCGCACCTCCACGCCTGGATGATCTGCTCGCGCTCAACCGCGAGATCATCGCGTTGGTGAAAGCGGGGATTCCGCTCGAACTGGGTTTGCGCGGGTTGGGCGGCAACGTGGCGTCTCGCTTGAGCGGCCTCACTGAGCGATTGGCCGATCGACTGTCGAACGGGCTGTCGTTGTCGGAGGCTTTGGAACAAGAAGGACCAGCCGTGTCGCCGGTCTACACGGCGGTCGTTGGTGCGGGTCTGCAATCGGGACGGTTGGGCGAGGCTCTCGAATCGCTGACGCTTTCGGCACAGGTCAATCAGGACGCGCGGCAGCGGATCGCGCTGGCACTCGTCTACCCGGCCATCGTCATGGTGATCGGTCACGCACTCTTCGTGTTGTTCGTGCTGACGGTCACGCCCGCGTATCTCTCCACCGCCGAGATGTTTCGTTTTCCGAACTGCCTCGCGTTCGATGTGCTGCGAATGTTGCACGGGTCGGTGCCGATCTGGGGGGTGTTCATTCCCGTCGCGCTGGTGGCATTGGTGATCGTGATCCTGCTGCTGCGCGGCCCTCGGGCGGGAAGTCTGATGGCGTGGAGTCTGGTCCCCGGCGTGGCCTCCGTTCACCGCTATTTGAACTGGTCGCAGTTCGTCGAGTTGTTGCGGTTGCAGGTCTCACACGGACTGCCGTTGGAGGTCGCGTTCCGCCGCGCGGGCGACGCGACCGATAACCGTCGCCTGCAACAAGCGGCGGCGCGTGTGAGTGATGAGTTGCAACGCGGAGCCTCACTGGCGGAAGCCATTCCGCACGCCAAGGCGCTGCCGCCGCTAATGCGTTGGATGTTGGCCACGTCGGAACAAGAGGGAACGCTGGTCCAGACCTTGGAACTGTTGTCCGCGTCGTATCGTCGCCGCGCTTTGCATCGGGCGGCGATGTTCAAGACGTGGCTTCCCGTGATCACGACGGTCTGTGTTTCGGGAGTCATCGTGCTGATTTACAGCCTGCTGTTCTTCATTCCGATGACCGAGTTATGGAGAGGCTTGATGCACGAGTAAGAGAGAGCGAAAGCCGGGGTCAGGTGGTTCAAAACCTGCTTTTGCCTCAAAAAACTAGCCCGACGCGCAAGCGAGGGCTGGATGGTCGATGACGGTGAAGCCCTCGCTTGCGCGTCGGGCTAGTTTTGAAATGCCCCCGAGTTGTCCGAGTTGTCCATCCCTTTGAGGATCATCCCCCATCATGTCTTCGTCACACGACGATCGCCCGGCGAACCGGCTGCGTGCTGCGGACGTGGAGCCGGTGTTGCAACAGCTCGACACGGCCGCGCGGGCGAAGTTGCCAATCATTCCGGCGCTGCGGGCGTTGGCGGAGGAGACTCCGTCGGGCCGAACGCGGCGGGTGCTGAGGCGGTTGGTCGAGCGATTGGAACAGGGTGAGTCGCTGTCCGACGCTTTGTCCGCCACGGACCTGCGAGTCTCACCCGTACTGCGGATGCTGTCGCTGCGCGGAATCCAAATGGGACGGCTCGACGCGCTGCTGCATTGGACGGTCGAGCAAACGCGCCGCTCGAACGAACTCCGTCGGCAACTATGGGCGTCGATCGCTTATCCGGCGGTGTTGCTGGGGATCGCGATGAGCGTCACGGCATTCATCATGTTTTCCATCGTGCCTCAGTTCGCAAAGATCTTTAGCGACTTCGGTACCGAGTTGCCGGGGATCACGCTGGTGGTGGTGAATGTGTCACGCTTCGGGCTGGAGTACGGAGGCTTCTGTCTGGCGGGTCTCGCGGTGCTCGCAACGATTGTGGCTTGGTTGTTCGTTTGGCGCGGCCATTGGCTGGTGACTCAACGCTGGTCGGGAGCGATCCCGCTGATCGGTCCACTGTTTCGGCTGGCCGCGCTGACCGAGTTCTGTCACCTGCTGGCCGTGTTTGTGGAATCCGAACTGCCGCTCACGGAAGGAGTCCTCGTGGCGGGGGAGTCGAGTGAGGACGACTGGCTGCGGCAGACGAGCATTCAATTGGCGACGGACATCAACCGCGGAGTCGGAGCCGAAATGGCGGCGCTCACCTGCGGCTTCCCTTCGACTTTGGCTCATGTCCTGCGCGAGACCTCGTCACCGCAGACACTGGCCGACGCACTGCGCGGGTTGGGAGATGTCTATGCCGCCCGCACCGATGTCGGCTCCCGCCTGTCGTCTTCGATCATCGAACCGTTCGTGATGGTCTTCACCGTCGTCGGGTTGGGAACCATTGTGATTGCCCTGTTCATGCCGCTCATCAAGCTGCTGAATGATTTGAGTTGAGTCGGAGAAAACAAAGTCGGCGAGCGGGGCGGCGTCAGACCAATGGCACACACACTTTGAGCGGCAAGGCGCTAGCCGCCGGTGGGGTGGAGTTGAGTTTCCAAGCAAAGAACCGGCGGCTAGCGCCTTGCCGCTCAATCGGCGAATGACAAAGTGAGAACCACGGGGCGGCGTCAGCCCGGCTTGCCAAGACGAACGACCGGACCCCACAGACAACGGAACCGCTGACATGGAACAGTTGATTGGAGCTTCGATCTTCCTGCTGCCGATCGTCATTTTTGGCGTGGCGCTCGTGTTGCGCATCTCGTCCGAAATTCAGCCCGAAGCGTCGTGGTCGGGGCAACTGCGGAAGCAATTGTTTGTGTCGAGCTACGCCACGCTGGGGATCGGCCTGCTGATCCTGCTGGCCACGGCGCTACTCGGGCGACCGATCGCCATGATCGTGTTCGTGCTGTTTCTCGCCGCCGCCACACAGTTGGTCGATATCGAATTGCGGATGGCCGCGACACGCCGACGCGGGCAGGAGGTCGAACTGCTCTGGATGCTGGCGACCTCGATCCGCTCCGACCGCAATCTCGCCGATGATGTCGAAGCCTATGCTCGTGGAAGCTGGGGCGACCGGCACAAGCGGTTGCTCGAACTGGCGAACCGGATGCGTCAGGGGTTGCCGCACAGCGAACTGGCCGTGCCGCAGGGACTGCTCTCCCGCGCGGCAACTTTGGAAATTCAGGCCGGTTTGCAGGCGGGAAAGTTGGCGGAAGCGCTGCGTCATGCGGCGGTCAAGCGGACTCAACAACTGACCGACGCCACCGACAGCGTGGACGCGCACGCGGCGATCACGTACCCGCTGGCGGTGATGTCGGTGATGGTGCTGATGGTCGGCTTCGTCATGTACTACATCATCCCGAAGTTCAAGAAGATCTTCGACGACTTTGGGACCGAACTGCCGGGCCTCACGGTCCTGTTGATCACCGTCTCGGACATGGTGGTGAACTACTGGTACTTGGGTCTGCCGTTGCTCTATCCGGCCTTCGTCGCGGCGGGAGTGATCTCGAAGGCCCACTTCGACGGCTGGCAGGTCTTGTGGCAGAAGTGGGGCGGTTGGTGGCACGTCCGACCGCATACGTCCGACATCCTTCGTTCCTTGGCCAGCACTGTGGCGATGGGAGCGCCGCTCGAACGAGGTCTCGATCCGTTCGTGAGTTCCTCGGGACCGGTCCTGTTGCAGCGGCGGGCGGCGGCGATTCGATACGGTCTGGCGCAGGGCGATTCGTGCTGGGGATTGCTCGAGCGCGAAGGTTTTTTGGTCACGCGCGAAGTCGTTCTGATTGAAGCGGCCCAACGCGCGGGCAATCTGCCGTGGGCCTTGGAGTTGCTGGCCGAGAGCCTCGACCGCCGCTGGCTGTTCCGGTTGGCGGCCGTGATGGAATTGCTGCGACCGGTGGCCATCTTGGCCCTCGGTGTCGTGGTCGCCTTCGTCGTGATCGGCTTGTTTATGCCGCTCGTCAAACTGCTGAATGACCTCAGTTGAGGAGTCTGAATCCGTGTGGAACGCTGAAGTGAAGATGAGAACCGCAATCGCGCGATTCGCGCTGTCCGCTTCGTTTAACCGCGTGGGCAACTCCCCGCGCGGTGATGGGCGAAACATGTTGGAATGCCGCTCGACGCGCGGGGCGTTGCCCACGCGGTTAAACGACCGAGCTGGGCAATACAAAGTTGTTCGGCCACTTGGGGGCAGGAAGAGGAGACCCCTCACCCTAACCCGACCACCGAAGCGGCGGTGCCTAGGCCGGGGCGAGTGGATAAGTCGGCGCTTCGCTGTTTTGCCGGCGCGCCGGGGTTTCACCTTGGTCGAGTTGATCTCGACCTGCGTGTTGCTCGGCGTCGTTTTCTCCGTGTCGATCCCGTTGCTGGTGACGGTGGCTCGCGAGCGGCTGTCGGCTGAACAGCGGCAGTTCGCGTTGCAGCACGCGGCCAATTTGCTCGAACGCGCCGTCGTGCAGGATTGGTCTGAGTTGCCGCCCGGCGAGCAAACACTCACCGCCGCGCCATCCGATGTCGTGGCGATGCTGCCCGGCTTGGAACGGCAGCTCACCGTGACGGAGTTGTCCGAAGTGCCTCGTTCCAAGCAGGTGGCCGTCTCGATCCGTTGGCAGGGCCGCGCGGGAAAAGTTGTCGCACCCCTCGCGCTGTCGGCGTGGGTCTATCCCGTACAGGAGGGCCAGCCGTGAAGAGAACGCACGTCACAAACAACCTCGTAACAACCAAGCGCGACCTCACAAGACATCCGGTGAGCCGGGCGGCGTCAGCCCCCGGATGCTTCGATTCGTTGACCGCCAAGAGTCCGGGGGCTGACGCCG
>JAYTGQ010000221.1:0-6715 GCA_043733345.1 Schlesneria sp. | reverse complement strand
GTTGCGGCCTTAGAACGTGTCCCAGAACAACACCAACCCGGAGCGTGAGCGAGGACGAGAGTCGAGCGACATCCGTCCTCGCTCACGCTTCGCGTTGGTGTTGTTCAAAACACGGCGTAATTCTTGGGCAAGTTCTTACCCTACGTTTTTCAACGGGCGGCTGGGTTGCGAACCCATTCCGCATCGTCAATTCTCCTCTCGCCCTGCCCGACGTGCTCCCTGTCATGCGTTCCTCTTGTTGGACCCATTCGTGTCTCATTCCAAACGTCGTCGCGAACACTCGCTGGGGCGACCCGTTGAAACGGGTGTGGCTCCGGGAACAGTCACTTCTGATCCTCAGTCGCCGCCCTCGGTGATGACCGTCATCGCGTTTGGTCCCGACGGGCTGCACGAGCAACGATTGAGTGACGTGCGCGAGTTGCCTGCGCTCCTCGATCAATTTCCCGTGACGTGGGTCAACGTGGACGGACTCGGCAACGCCGACGCGGTGCAACAACTCGGCAAGCAGTTCGGCCTGCATCCGCTTGCGCTGGAAGACACCGTCAACACACACCAACGAGCCAAGGTCGATGACTACGGCGACACGCTCTACGTTGTGCTGCGCATGGTGCAGGGACCGCCGTTAATTACCGAGCAAATCAGTTTCTTCGTCGGTCGCAATTTCCTGCTGACGTTTCAGGAGGATCTCGCAGGAGACTCGCTGAACGCCGTGCGCGACCGTATCCGCCAGAAGCGCGGCCGCGTACGAAACGCCGGGCCGGACTACCTGCTGTACGAATTGCTCGATGCCGTGATCGATGGCTATTTCCCGGTTCTCGAACGCTACGGCGTACGACTGGACGAACTGGATGAAGCGGCCGAAACCGTGAACATCGGGCAGACGCTCTCCGACTTGCACGCTCTCCGCCGCGATCTGCTCTTCCTGCGTCGCATCATCTGGCCGCTGCGAGATGCGTCGCTGAGCCTATTGCGCGGCGGACACTCTTCCATCTCGCACGACACTCAGGTTTACCTCCGCGACACCTACGATCACGCGACGCACCTGATCGACATCCTTGAAATCTACCGCGAGACCTGTGCGGACCTGCGTGACTTCCACTATTCCAAGCTGGGCAACCGCACGAACGAAATCATGCGGACGCTGACCGTCATCACGACGCCGTTCATGCTGCTGAGCTTCATCGCGGGCGTCTACGGCATGAACTTTGAACACATGCCCGAGACCAAGTGGACCTACGGTTATTTCATGGCGCTCGGCCTGATGGCGGTCATTTTGATCTGCTTCGGCTACTTCTTTTGGCGCAAAGGCTGGCTGAAAAGTGCCGAACCGAAATCGACGAGTGCCGCGCCATGACGACTCGTTTGACCGCACGCGGAGGTTCACACTAACCCGAAGCGTGAGCGAGGAATGGAGCTTTCGTCCTCGCTCACGCTTTTGGAAGTTGCGCACTCGCGTTTTGTAGCTGAGTTCGCAAGAACTCAGGGGCTTCGCAGGTGCCGAAAAGGCTGAATTCTTGCGAATTCAGCTACTTTGAATCGCAACTGCGCAACTTCAAAACTCACGCTTCGGGTTGGTGTTGAATCACCTCATTTCACCCTCCGAAACCTAGTTCACGAAATGGTGTGAGGCAAATGGCGGAACATTTCGGCAGCGGGATCGAGGCCAGCCGTGCGGGTTGCGGGCCATGCCGCACCGGCGGATTGAATGAACGGCGGCCTGGCTCGCACATCGTGAAGCGGCAGCTTGACTCGGCCAACCCGACAGCCAACACTCGGCGATCATGTGCAGCGAAGTTCCACCGCCGACGATCCGATTGATGGACGCGACCGATTTACGGCGCGGGTTCCTCGTGGCACTGGGAGTTCTCAAACCGGCCGAGCTGACGGACGAGCAGGCTCTGGATGTCTTCCGAAGGCGGATGCGTTCTCGCCTGAAAACGTATGTCGCGTTGATGGAGGATCGCGTTGCAGGAACGGCGTCGTTGTTCATCGAACCGAAGTTCATTCACAACGGCGGGATCGTCGGTCATATCGAAGATGTCGCGGTCCACACGGCATACCAGCACCACGGGATTGGCAGCGCTCTGGTGGGACATTTGCTGACCGTGTGCCGCGACGCGGGTTGTTACAAGGTGATTCTCGACTGCGATGAACATGTGATCCCGTTCTATGAGAAGCTCGGTTTTCACCGCTGGGAACACGCGCTGCGAATTGATCTGTGACACGGCCACACTAACCCGAAGCGTGAGCGAGGACGCGAGGGTATCGAACTGGAACTCAGACCGCGCGTCCTCGCTCACGCTTCGGGTTGGTGTGTCGCGACGCCTCCCGACACTTCATTACCCATCATGAGGTCCACCATGACTCACACATCGCCCGTTCATTTGGTAACAACTCTTCCGTCCGCGCCGCAGCGTGCCGAGGACGCGCACAAGGGGGACTGCGGTCGCGTGACGATCGTGGCGGGGAGTCGCGGGATGGCGGGTGCGGCGTGCCTGTGCGCGACGGCGGCGTTGCGAGGTGGCGCGGGACTCGTCACAGCGGCCGTGCCCGATGGGGTCATTCCGATCGTGGCTGGTTTCGAGCCTTCGTATCTGACGCTGGCTTTGCCCCAAGACGGCGACGGTCGCATTCGATTCGACGCGCTGGCTCGGCTGAACAATGCTCTTTCCTCGCAATCCTCCGTTGCCATCGGGCCGGGGTTGGGACAGTCGGCCGAATTGCGGATGGTGGTGTGGGAACTCTACGCGAACCTGCCGCTGCCACTCGTCGTCGATGCCGACGCTCTCAACCTGTTGGCCAAGTCTCCGGAATTGTTGACTCGATCCGCAGGAACCACACCGCGCGTGCTGACACCTCATCCCGGTGAGTTCTCTCGATTGACCGGCCTCGACATTGCGGCCGTCCAGCAGGAGCGAACCCGTCACGCGATCGACTTCGCTCGGCGGCACCGCGTCATCGTCGTGTTGAAGGGGCGCGAGACGGTCATCACCGACGGGGGCCGGCTGGCAATCAACACGACCGGCAACAGTGGTATGGCGACGGGAGGGACCGGCGATGTGTTGACCGGTCTGATCGCGGCGTTGCTGGCGCAGGGAATGGCACCGTTCGACGCGGCCCAACTCGGCGTGCATGTGCATGGCCTGGCAGGCGATTTGGCGGCGGAGGAATTCTCCAAGCCGGGCCTGATCGCGTCGGACTTGCTGCGGTTTATCGGCCGGGCGTGGTGCGAGTTGGGGCTGTGAGGTTGCCGACAGAAGTTGAAGTCCGGCTTTTCTGAAAGCCGGACTTCGGTCTACGTAGGATGGACGCCCTCGTCCGTCCGCTCGCTGTACCGCAACCTCGGACGGACGAGGGCGTCCATCCTACGGCCGTTCACTCCCACTCGATCGTGCTGGGTGGCTTCGAGCTGATGTCGTAGACGACGCGGTTAACGCCCCTCACCTCGTTGATGATGCGGGTCGAGATTGTTCGCAGGACATCGTAAGGCATCGGGAACCAGTCGGCCGTCATGAAGTCATCGGTCTGAACGGCGCGCACTGCGATGACTTCTTCGTAGGTTCGACCATCGCCCATGACGCCCACACTTTGCACCGGAAGTAGGACCGCGAACGCTTGCTGAATCGCTCGGTACAACCCCGCGCGGCGAAGCTCTTCCAGCACGATGGCGTCCGCTTCACGCAACTTGGTGAGCCGCTCGGCCGTGAGCGTACCGAGGCATCTCACGCCAAGACCCGGTCCAGGAAACGGGTGCCGCCAGACGAGTTCTTCGGTGAGGCCCAACTCCAAACCCATGCGGCGGACTTCGTCTTTGAACAGGTCGCGCAGCGGCTCGATCAATTCAAAGCCGAGTTCTTCCGGCAGGCCACCGACGTTGTGATGCGCCTTGATCGTCGCGGCGGGGCCATCCACGTTGGCTCCCGATTCGATCACGTCCGGATAGAGCGTCCCTTGAGCGAGGAAGTGTGCGTCGGGGATCGACTCCGCCTCTTTGCGGAAGACTTCAATGAAGACGCGCCCGATGATCTTGCGTTTTTGCTGTGGCTCGGTGACGCCCGCCAGTTCATCCAGAAAACGATCCTTGGCATCGACGACGTGCAGGTCTGTCTTGAAGTGGTTTTGAAAACGATCGCGGACCTTGTCGGACTCGCCTTTGCGCAGCAGCCCGTTGTCCACAAAGATGCACGACAACTGCGAGCCGATCGCCTTGTAGAGAATCGCCGCGACGACCGACGAATCGACCCCGCCCGACAGTCCGCAGATGACCCGCTTGTTGCCAACTCGCTCACGAATGGCAGCGACTTCGCGTTCGATGAGCGAACTGATGCGCCAAGTCCCGTGGCAGCCGCAGACGTGTTGGACGAAGTTCGCCAGCAGTTGGCTGCCGTGTTCGGTGTGAGTCACCTCGGGATGAAACTGCAGTCCGTAGATCGGCTTTGTTCGGTGTTTGACCGCCGCGAACGGACACGTCGTCGTTCCCATCAACTGCACAAACTGCCCGGTGGCGTCATGAACTTGATCGCCGTGACTCATCCAAACCGTCATCGACGGGGGAAGCCCCGCGACGAGCGGATCGGTCCCGGTCACTTGGCAAATCGTCCGGCCGAACTCACGCTTGGTTCCCGGTTGCACGCTGCCGCCGAGCGTCTGGCAGGTGAGCTGCATTCCATAGCAGATGCCAAGAATCGGAAGTCCCAACTCAAACAGAGCGGGATCGACCTTGGGAGCCTTCACGTCGTAAACGCTGGCCGGACCGCCGGAGAGGATCAGTCCCTTCGGGTTCAGTTCACGAATTCGATCGAGCGACAAATCGTGACGGACGAGCTGGCAGAAGACGTTTTGGTCTCGCACCCGCCGGGCGATGAGCTGCGCCGTTTGGCCGCCGAAATCGAGGACCAGAATCAGTTCTTCCCGGTGAGGCTCGACAGTGACAGGACGGAGAGATGGTGCAACCGACGAGGTAGTTTCAGGCATTCACAAGACCGGTCAGAGTGTGTGGCTGTCCGCAAACGGCGAACAGGGGAAGGGGCCGATTCTATCGTCGGTTCAGGCAGAAACAATTGTCGCGGTCACGGAGACAACGACACCAACCTGCCGCGTAAGCAAGGCAGGCGGTGATTCGACTTCCTTGTTCACGCGGCGGGTTGGTGTGGGTTGGACAACTCGTGCCGGTCACGTCGAGGGCCTCGTTGACAGCGGTTGTTCGGCGTCGGTACAAACGATTTGGAGAAGCTGGTTCGAGTTGGTAAGCCATCCAGAGTTGGCTCGGCTGACACTAACCCGCAGCGTGAGCGAGGGAGTCGGGCTACATGGCCTCGCTCACGCTGTGGGTTAGCGTGGCTTGCCCAGTTTCAGAAATTCGAGTTGGTGATTTGCGGCGGTGGATACCGCTCTTCGGACAGTCGGCGTCAGGGATGAAGAGACGCGCGAGACTGTCACCCGAGTGGAAATGTCTTCAGTTTTGAGGAAGATCGAAAAATGCTGCGTCTTGCCAAGTGTGCTTTTGTATTGGCGTGTGCCATCGGAACAAGTTGTCCCTCCTACAGTGAAGCGGGTGTGATTCCTTGGGCCTACGACGCGGTCTTCGGCCCTGTCGGAAGCATGCAACGTTCCTATTACACGCCGTACTACGCGGGCTATTCGGGATACACCGGTGCGAGCTACCAGCCCGCCGCTTACTCCGCCGGGTACGCGACCAATGGGTGCAGCAGTTGCCAGCAATCGTCGTACTACGCCTCGGATTACGGTAACTGCGGATGTTCGCCGTGCGGTTCCAACTGTTCGAGTGGTAGCTGTGCTTCCGGGAATTGTGCGTCAGGCAACTGCACCGCAAACTCGGTCCCAACCGACGGCCTTAGCCCCGTGGCCGATCCGAACAACCACTCGCGCGGCACCAATTCCAGCGGGATCGAGAGCCGGTTGGAGGCGATCGAAAGGCAACTGAACATCCTTCCGCCACGGGATCGTACTCGGACTTATGACCCTGACGACAAATTCACTCCGCGAACGCGGACTCAGCCAAACGACGGGTTGGGAAATGGGAATTCGGTTCCGGCTCGACGCCGCCCGGCCGGTGGAACGGTTGTCGATGATGAAAACTTCACAACTCCGAACGTCCGCAATCCCGCCCACGGAACGACGCGAGACACCGCTGACGATGTCTTCCCCGCGAATCCTCCCGCACGGAATGGAACAGACGGTGCCGCATCCGGCGCTCGCGAAACGTTCAAGCCCAACACGGAAAAGCTCAATCCAGTGAAGCCCAACACCGATCAGCCTGCGAGCGATCAGGGCGAGGCTGGCAAGAGCGACTCAACCTCCAATGACACGATCAACGCTGCGGATCCCGATTTGGTGATTCCGGCGCGGAAGCCGGCCGCGACGGGGACCGCCATCGAAGGATCGAATCGACCGCTGACGCTGGACAGTCGCATCACGTCGAAGGCTGTCTCGCCACGCGAGCGACAAGTGATTGCGGTCGGTTTCCAAAAGTCGGTCGTTGCCAGCACGAAGTCTGTTGCTCCGGCGAAAGCTCCGGTTCTCTCGAAGACTCCTGCTCCAGCTAAGAACTGGGCGGGGAACGCCAAGTCCACAGACTTGGCTCAGCATCGCTGATGGCGAGCGGCAAGTGCTGTCATACCGCAACGTAGGATGGACGCCTCGTCCGTCCGGCCCACCGGGGCAAGCTCGGACGGACGAGGCGTCCATCCTACGG
>JAYTGQ010000220.1:0-6718 GCA_043733345.1 Schlesneria sp. | reverse complement strand
AGACATCTGAGCGGGGCGGCGTAAGCCCCCCGATTCTTGGGCGTAAGCCCTCCGCTGGTAGAACCGGGGGGCTTACGCCGCCCCGCTCAGAAATGTCTCACTTTGTCCCGCGCGAAGTATAACCGCGTGGGCAACGCCCGCGCGTCGGACAACGTTTGAGTCTGGCTCCACATCAACGCGCGGGGCGTTGACCACGCGGTTAAACAACTCTGCTTAAACCGCTCACGCTCACAGCGCAAACGTCTGCTCGATCCATCTCACCGCGCGACTGAACACCGACTGCGGTTCGACCAGAATCTTCGCGACGCCCGCTGAGCCACGCGGCGGCAGACCGGCTTCCGCATCGAGCCGCACGCGCGCCTGATACCACGTACCGACCGGCTTCACGACGCCGCTCGCCGTCGCCCGCGCGGGAAGGTGCAGCCGCACAACGGCCTCGCGCGGCAGCGTCTCCAAATCGAGAGCAGCCAGCTCGATGATCTCGCCGGTGAGTACTTCGCCCGACAGTTCGTTCCATAGAAGTCGCACGGGTTGGCTGACGCGCACCAAGTTGATGTCATCCTGATTGACCATCAACAACGCGGTGCGACTCGTGGCATGGCCAATCAAGCAGACCGTCGTTCCGGCGTGCAGATACGTTCCACGATTGCGTGCATCGAGCGGCGATCCCGTCCACGAGGTCAGCGATCCTGGTCCTGATGATCCGCCTTGTCGGACGGCGCGGAGTACGGTTCCGGCGCACGGCGCACGCAGGACGAGTCGCTCGGCGTCGCGTTGCCGTTGTGCGAGTTGCTGCTCCAAATCGCGAACCGCTTCGCGCACGGTCGGGATGCTCGCCGCGACGTTCGGTTCGTTGACGCGCCGCCGCTCGAGCTGCCCCAATCGCAGACGCTGCTGCGCCAGCTCTCCTTCCAACTGAGTCCGCATCACGCCGAGTCGCGGCTCTTCCAAGCGAGCGATCTCCTGTCCCGCTTCGACCTGCTGCCCCGGCACGGCTCCGCTCACCAGCGTTCCGCCAATTGTCACGTAGACGCGCTGAGCATCTTCATCGTCGATCAATGCTCCCGCCGTCACGCGACTCGGCAGCGGAACGCTGAACAGCAGAGCCAGCGCAATGAGTGTCGCACCCGCGCGAACCAAAAACCGTGGCCATTTGATCCGAGCCTGATTGGCGGGAGCCTTCAAAAACTTCACCACGGTTACGACGGGATTTAGCACCATCAGCCCCACAGTCGGAACGGCGAGCAACTGCACGAACACACTCAATCCGAGCGGTTCCAGCCAACGATACAGTCCCCACAGAATCAGGAACGTCAGCAAGACACGATAAGCATTCGAGGCGACTCCATAAGCCAGCAGTCCCCCTCTGTGACGCCGCGACCGTTCACCATCCGCCTCGGGATTGAAGCCGCAGAACCATTGTGTCAATCGCCCGCGCACCGCCGCCGCTGACTGCTGTTGCAGGTTGGGAACCTCCAGCCAGTCGGCCAGCACGAAGTAGCCGTCGTATCTCAGCAGTGGATTGCCGTTGAAGATGAAGGTGCTCACGCCGCACAAGAACATCAGGTTGAGACACAGCGAATGAAACAGCCCCGGCACACTGAACCACCACAGCAGCGTGCAGGCCGATGCGATCAACGCCTCCACCCACATCCCCGCCGCGCTGACGGCAATCCGCCGCCACTTGTCCTGCACCATCCAGATGTCGCTGACGTTGCAGTACAGCGTCGGTGTGAAGACCAACAGCATGAACCCCAGCTCGTGGCATTCACCGCCGAACCGCTTGCACGTCAGCCCGTGGCCGAACTCATGCAACACCTTCACGGTCGCCAGCAGCAGGCTCAGCCAAATGAGATTCGGCAAACTGAGCAACGCCTGCGCATCGGGCAACCGCGCGAGCAATTCGTCAAACTGAACCGTGACCAATGTGATGGCCGAGAGAATCAGCAGCAAGCCCGCCGCGAGGGCCGCTGGTGAGAACAGCCATCCCAACCACGACAGCATCGCGCCCAACAACCGATCCGGATCGAAGCCACGGAACCGGACCGCCAGCAAACTACCGAGCCTCATCCACCGGCGACGCGACCGGAGTGCCGTGTCCCGCGCCACGAGCATCCGCCCATGCCCCGGCCCTTCCGCCACGACCAGACCCTGACCAATCAGTTGTCCGAGAAACCCACGCAACTCATCCACCGAAATGGACCGTGGCCGAAACCGTTCGTGAAACGCCTGACACACCTCTTCAGCAGTCGCCCGCCCATCGAGTCGGTTCAGCACGAAGAACGCCTCATCGCGCAGCTCGAAGTAACCGAGCGTCACGGGATCCTTGATCCCCCAAGCCGGCCGCCCTTCAAACTCCAACGGCACGCTCTGCAAGTCCGCGCGCGTCCGCCACGGAATTCGCTTCGGTACGGCGGCGGGTGAGACGGCAGACATGAGACCTCACGACAGAAAAGCGACGACCTTGAAAAGGCGATCGTTCTAGAAGCGGTTTCAAAACCAACCCGCAGCGTGAGCGAGTGCGGTTTCACGCTGGACTTCCCAAAGCCCTCGCTCACGCTGCGGATTACTTTTAGAGTGTTGAAACTGCTTCCAGTTAAATGTACCTGTCCTTATTTGCATTTTATTTGGCACTTCTGGCGAGGCCATTCAGTCATCGTATCTCGTGTCTCCGAGCAGTCCCGTGTCCCAGTCAATCTGGCATTGGTCACAGCGTGAAAGCACTCGATATGCAGTCGAATAGTCACTCATCTTTCGTTGAGTTGTCAGGCGCTGACCACAATCGGGGCATCGCGATACTGCGAAGAAGTAATTGCCAACGGGAACAGCCGCGACAAAGAGGACAGCCACGAGCCATTCGGCATGTAGATACAACGAGAGCCAGACTGCGATAACAGCGATTGCGGAGAACGCCGCAATGACACTCAAAGCTTTTAGTAGCGGTGTTCGCGGCAATGGGCGTTTCGTTAGCATAAGCGCTCCAATCCGCCTAACCGCTGATAGACCGCAAGCTCAGCCTCGAATCCCCGTCGATAGCGATGAAACTTCAAGACGCTGTCCTGATCTGTTCGCCACACATAACCGTCGATTCCATAACCAATGATTTGCTGAACGTGATGGCCTCTCGCCAGGCAGTATTGGCGTTGGCGTTCACCCACTTCCAAAGGAACTTGATCCATGCCAACCACTCCGTCGCTGAGGTACTCCGCCATCGCCCAGTTCTGGCTGATCGCCGACGATCACAGATACCCACTCTCACAGGTCGCACCCGAGTTTGTCATCCTGCAACGCCCCGGCTCGCCCCCCGCTGGACCCGCCGAGTTGCTCATCGACATTGAAGGCCAACTCGACTCAACATCCGTTCACATTCTCGATCAAACCGACGACGACATCATCCGAATTTCGCGTGATTGACTCACTTCGCCGCCCCAATCACCAGTGTCCCCGTCTGGCCCGGACGCAGACTCAAATCGTGGTTGTCGATCTCGGCCCAGACGCGGACTTGTCCGTTGACCGGATCGATCTCGGGGCTGACGAAGACCAGCTTGCCTTCAAACGAAACCGGCGCTTTGCCGGGAACATCAATCACCAGACGGGCCGGTCGTCCGACGAGATCGAGCGGCAACGTCTTCGAGGCGAGGAACGCTTCCGCCCGTAGACGATTCAACCGGATGATCCGCATCACGGGCGTTCCTGGTTCGACCCATTCGCCGCGTTGCCTCTTCCACTGCACAACCATGCCGGGAAACGGCGCGGCGACCGAACGCCGCTCCAGCGCGAGGGCCGCTCGTTCCAAATCGTGTTGCTTCACCTGCAATGCCAGCTGCGCCTGTTGCAGGTCGAGTTCTGCCTGCTCGATCTCCAAGACCGCTTTGTCGGCGAGCAATTTCAACCGATCAATCTCCGTCTCCGAGACGCTCTTGGGAAACTTCTCGTTCGACTCCTTCGCTCGCTTCAGTTCTGCATCGGCGACCGCCACGGAAGCCTTCGCGAACCGCACCTTGATGTCGTTGTTCGCCAGCGACCGAGCCACCTTCAATTCCGTCTCGGCCCGCCCGTGGACCAGCTTCGCCTCGCGATCATCCACCTTGGCGAGCGGCTTCCCTTCGACCGCCGTCTCACCCTCTTTGACGATGAGCTGGCTCAGCAACCCCGCCTCACTGGCCGAAACATCCGCGTGCTCGATCAGCGTCAGCAACGCCGAATCGACCCGTAGTTCGCCGGACGGATCGGCCCCCGCCAACAACATTCCGATTAAACAAGCAGTCACATGAGTCATCAGGTCGGCCCTTCGTAATTTTTCGTCGTTCTACTTCTGACAGTCGCATTCAACACCAACCCGAAGCGTGAGCGAGGACGAGGCTCCCCAAATTGGGATCGGGCGTTCAAATTTCAAAATTGGCCACGGAAGCGGTTTGATGATTGGGAGCAACTGGAACGGCCAATTTTGAAATTTGAACGCCCGACCCCAGAACACCTCGCTCACGCTTCGGGTTAGTGTCTCACTCAAAACAACAGCCTCGTGCGGATGGCATCAATCAGATCGTGCAACCACACATAACCGAGCGGTTGTGGACCGCAGCGGATGCGAGGCAGAGCCGTCGCTCCCGGGCGCGGTTGTTCCATTTGAGCCCGATCGAAACCAACGACGACGCGCACATGAGCCTGCGCGGCATCGTCTGCTTCCGAACTGAGTGACACATCGCGGACCTGACCTCGATACGTTCGGCCCGGCTCCGACGACAGCAAAAAATCGACATCGAGTTCTTGGACTCGCCCCTGCTTCGCTCGCAGCAGATGCCCGACGTTCTTGTCTGCCACACGCACCTCGACGACCCACGGCCCAGCGGTGTCCCCGATGGTGAGCAACGCCTGCCCTCGTTCGACCGGACGGGCCATCAAATGTTGCGAGACATCCCAGGTCAAAACTTTTCCTGTGATCGGGCTGCGCAATGTCAGACCCAAGCGACGTTCTTCGACCAGTTGTCGCTGCCGCTCCAACGTGCGCAACCGCTCCTTTAACTCTTCCTCGTCCGCCGTCAGTTGCCGCGCGCGGGAGACCGCATCGGGCGTGTTGCCCCCCGTCAGTCGCGCCGCTTGAACTCCCTTGAGCCGCTCGTTCACGGTCGCGATCTCACCAATGATGCGCGGCGTGTCGGTCTCCAGCTCGGGGTCGCGCAACACAATGAGCGGCTGGTCCAACTGCACGTCGTCTCCATGAGCCACCAAGATTTGTTCGATGATTCCCGACGTGCTGGCAAACACCTCGCGACGTTGCGCGGGCCACAACTCGGCGGGACCGGTGACGGTGAACTCGGCGGGAATCAGCACGAGCGCGGCGACGATCCCCGCCAGCAACAGCACGACCAACAACGTCACCGGTCGCAACAGCATCTGTGGCAGACGCTGCACGCGCTGCCACAACCCGAGCCACGGGATGTCGTGCCGTTCGATGGCCGCCCGCAACGTGAGGCCCGACCGCGCGGCCAGCAACTCACCCTGAGTCTGCCATCCCGCCAGATCGTCCAACGTTTGGAATTGCTCGAACAACAGCACTGCCGACGCGGGCGAACGATCCTGTTCATCGCGTTTCGCCATTACGGAAACAATGCCAATCCCCGTCGCCCCCGAATCACGGACATTCCGCTGCAAGAGGTCTTCGAGCCGCGAATCGTTTTCGTCTCGAGGCTTCGCTTCGTTCATTGTGGAAGACTCATTCAAGCCGCGCCAGACAGAACGGCCTTCACGGGCGACAAGCCTCGCCAACGATTCCATTGAGCGTGTCGCAGTTGATCGCGGTTCGACACGCTCCACACCGCTGACCGACTTGAGCGTGAACGCTCGACCGCGCCGGATCAGCACGCTGACTCGATCACAGCCCGCCAGCAACCGCCCATCGTTGGCAACCGTAGCGCAGACCAACGGCAGATCGAGCGACTGCCAGAGTCGTTGCGAGAACTGGTCCCACTGCTGCCAGACACCGCGCGCGCGGCGAAGCTGTTGCAGTTCGTGCTGCGAGAGAAAGTCGGCAGTGATCTCACACAGGGCCGCGAAGAATTGAATCGTGTCCGGCGGCAACTGTCCCGCCGCGTCCAACGGGTGCTGCGTCTCCAGAATGCCGACCGCTTGCCCCGCGTGCCGGATCGGGCTGAGAACGTGCGAGCCATTTGCGTCGGCCTGACTCACACCGTTCGAGCCGCTTGAACCCGGAATCGCACTCACGATACGCGGCTGCTCGTCGGATGAGACCTCAACCAACAACTCCTGCCGCAGCTCGATCGATGCCGCGTCGAGCTTGTCATTCGCGGGAACTTCGCCCGCCGGTTGCCAAGCCCCTTCCAATGACTGTCGCCACAGAATCGCGCGACTCGCCCCGCCGGGTTGGATCGCACGACCGAGGACCTCGCCAAAGAAGCGACCCGGTTCGATGTGACTGCGTGCCAGATCGGCCAAATGGTCGATGCTCTGTTCCATCAGCAGCCGCAACGATTCGCCCGCAGGCTTCGATGATGAATGTGTTCGCGAGGACATGGGCCTGACTATACACGCGAATGAGAAGTGTGGCACACCAACCCGAAGCGTCAGCGAGGAGTCATCGCCTTGTTTGGTCTGCGCAACCTGTAGGGTGGGACCAGCGGCGCTTCGCCGCGCCGGCCCACCATGATTTCTCGATGTTTCCTACATGGTGGGCCGGCGCTCGAAGCGAGCTTGTCCCACC
>JAYTGQ010000219.1:0-2377 GCA_043733345.1 Schlesneria sp. | reverse complement strand
ATAGGTTTTTGCACTACTTGCTCATTCACTCGAAGCGGCGCGACGAGTAGTGCAAAAACCCGCGAGCCACCGGGGCAAGCCCGGTGGGGTCGCTTGTTATAAGGACTCACAGCCTGCCGATCTGATCTGGATCCGAACTACCCCGACTTCGAGGAGGTCCTTCCCATGTCCGCGCTTTATCTCACTGAAGATGATGTGACTTGGTTGCTCGACATTGATGGAGCCATCGAGTCCGTTGAGGATGCTTTTCGCCAATGGGGCGACGAGCGGGCCGAGCATCAGCCGCGTCGCCGTGTCGCCGGTGGACACGGCGCGACACTGCATGTGTTGTCGGCCGGTTCCGAACCGCTCGGTTATGTGGGCTACAAGTCCTACGTGACAACTCCCAAGGGGGCGCGATTCCAGTTCGGACTATTCGACGCCAAGACCGGCCAACCCGTCGCGCTGATCGAAGCCAATCTGCTGGGCCAGATGCGGACCGGAGCCGCGTCGGGAGTCGCCACCAAGTTCATGGCTCGTCCCGACGCGAAGATCGTCGGCTGCTTTGGCACCGGGTTCCAAGCCAAGTCGCAGCTCAAGGCCGTGTGCAGCGTGAGGCGGATCGAACGGATCGAGGTCTACGGACGAGATGACTCGCGCCGCCGCGCCTTTGCCGACGAGATGACCGAGTATTGCAGCGTCCCCGTCGTGGCCGTCCATTCCCCCGAAGAGGCCGCCGCTGAGAAGGACATCGTGGTCTGTGCGACCACCAGCCGCGTGCCGCTCTTCGATGGACATTCGCTGGCCGAAGGGACTCACCTGAACGTCGTCGGCAGCAACTATTTGACGAAGGCCGAGATCGATGTCACGACAATCCGCCGTGCCGATCACATTGCCTGCGACAGCCGCGACGCCTGCAAGTTGGAGGCGGGCGACTTCGTTCCCGCAATCGAAGACGGCAGCCTCGACTGGTCCCGCGTTCACGAACTGGCCGATGTGGTGCAGGGTCGCGAGACCGGCCGGGCACACCCCGAAGACATCACTCTGTTCAAGTCGGTCGGCATCGGACTGGAAGACCTCGCGGTGGCCGTGCGCGTCTTCGAGCGTGCCCGCGCGGAAGGAATTGGCCAGCCGCTGCCGTTCTGAAAGCCGAACTGCGAAGGTGATTGACCGACACCAACCCGCAGCGTAAGCGAGGGCGAGGGCGAACCGTGATGACATCCTCGCTCTCGTCCATATTTCACGCGACCGAAGCGGATACCAATCCGCAGCGCGAGCGCGGACGAAATTCACATCCTTGCTTACGCTGCGGGTTGGTGTTGCAGTGATCTCGAATCGAGAAAGGTTTTGAAGCGATGACGGATCGGCGAGTGGCCATTGTGACGGGCGGAGCTTCCGGGTTGGGTCGCGCCCTGTGTCATGAATTGGCGCGCGACGGTGTGTTTGTCGTGGTGGCCGATCTCAACGAGGCGGCTGCTCACGAGACGGTCGCCGCACTGATCGCCGTTGGCGGGCAGGCTGAAGCCGTGCGACTCGATGTCACGCAGCAACCCGAATGCGATCGCATCGTTGACGAGGTTGCCGCTCGACACGGACACCTCGACTTCATGTTCAACAACGCCGGGTTCGCCATCGCGGGGGACACGATTGAGATGACGCCCGACCAGTGGCGCAGCATCTTGGCCGTCAACGTGGAAGGCTGCATCTGGGGCACGATGGCCGCGTACCGTGTCATGGCGAAACAGAAGTTCGGTCATATCATCAACACGGCGTCGTTCGCGGGTCTCGCGCCACTGCCGCTGTCTTCGTCGTATGCAATGACCAAGCACGCGGTCGTTGGGATGAGCATGTCGATGCGATCCGAGGCGCAGTGGTACGGCGTCAAAATCAGCGTCGCGTGTCCCGGCTTCATCGCCACGCATCTGTTCGACAACGGGGTCGGAATCGGCAAGGCTCCCTTTCGAGAAACGACGGCCGTCGGTGCGCGGTTGGCCATCTCACCCGAGCGCGCCGCCAAACTGATGTTGCGTGGCGTGCGACGCAATCGGGAGGTCATCATCTTCCCGCTGCACGCCAAACTGATCGCATGGATGTCGCGCTACGCCCGCTGGTTCGGCCCGATCCTCCGCCGCAACATCGTGAACAAATTCCACCGCCAGCAAAAACGCCCGCCCGTGGAATGACGGGAATGGGTGCTGAGTCAGAGAGGAACGGCCCCGGTTCGGTCGTTAATCCCACAACAAAGCGTGACTCTTGGGCGTCAGCTCTCTTCCGAATTTCTGAGCGGGGTGGCGTCAGCCCAATGGCACTCACTTTAGACCATCAGCCGGAACGCGCTAGCGTCCGGTTTTCAAATTCATCGAGAACCGGACGCTAGCGCGTTCCGGCTGATTGGTCT
>JAYTGQ010000218.1:0-6727 GCA_043733345.1 Schlesneria sp. | reverse complement strand
GCGGGGCGTTGCCCACGCGGTGAAACGACGCGGCGTAGCCGCAGCCAAAGTAGCCTTCATCGCTCCGCGTGAAGGAAGCCGATGGGGAGTCGATGTTGATGATGCCAATCGATGCTGGAATCGTACTCGGCTTCCTTCACGCGGAGCGATGAAGGCTACTTTTGAAGACGGAAATGTGCGCAGCCCGATAAGAATTTGAGATCTAGTAGTACGAAGACGATTGCTCACGCCCCCTGCTTCCCAAAAATTGGTCACACTCGTCACTCAAGAGTTTTCACACGATGTCTCAATCCGCGTCCGTGGAATGGTGGAACAAGTCGCTCGACGAAGTCGGGCTGCATGGGATGGACAAGCTCGTTGATTCCAGCGGCAGTTGGGATGCGCTGCTGCAATCGGGACGAGAAGACCTCGCACGGGCGTTGTCGTTGACCGACATGGCGACCGGTCGAGATCGAGCCGTGTTGGAAATCGGTTGCGGCGTGGGACGACTTACTGCCGCGCTGGCCGATCAGTTTGGTCGCGTCCTCGGCGTCGATGTCGCTCCGACCCTGATCGAAGAAGCCCAGCGTCGCAACACGCACGAGAACGTTTCGTTTGAGGTCTGTGATGGCCAACGGATTCGTCTGAGCGCAACGGCTTCGTGCGACACCGTCTTCTCCTACGAAGTCCTCTACTACCTGAACCGGCAGTCGCTGACGACTTACTTTGAAGATGCGTTTACGTTGCTGACCAGCGGTGGTCAGTTGGTCTTTCACCTGAACATGGAGCCGATCCGCGTGACCACGCGACTCAGCTTCTTGTTTCGCCGCGCGTTGTATGCCTGCGGGATCAAGCAGTTTCGAGGCTGGCCGACCGGAGCCGGTTTGAAGCGGTACTACCACTCAGAAGCATGGCTCAGACAAACGTTGTCGCGCATGGGCTTTCGCGTGGAACGGATCGTCGGCCCGAACCTGCGACAGAAGTGGATCGTGGCGGTGAAGCCGTCCTGATGAATCAACGTAGGGTAGGAGCCTGTCGAAAAACGGTGATCGGGAGGGCGAGGCTCCCGCCGAGCGATCGGGAGGGCGAGGCTCCCGCCGAGCGATCGGGAGGGCGAGGCTCCCGCCGAGCCGCGAGACACAAGCGACTTCCTTCACGCACACGGCTCAGCAGGAGCCTCGCCTTCCCTTTTTCAACAGGCTGGTAAGCGTCTCGCTTGTCCGTCTATGCAGTCCGAAAGCGAGCAAGCCGGAGGCTTACTCTACGTTAGTCAATACTCGCGCCTGAACGCAGTCGCTCCCGTCGAAAGTCCGCTCCATGTCGCTCAACGGTTCCGTCAAACGCAACGTTCTCGCCAGTTGGGGGACTCATGCCTCCAATTTGGTGATCGGGTTCTTCCTGACCCGGTACACGTTGGACGTGCTGGGCGTTTCGACCTACGGCAGTTGGCTGCTCATCAATTCGATCGCGGGTTACTCGGGGCTGCTGTACTTCGGGTTCGGCGACACGATCAGCCGCTACGTGGCGAAGTACCATTCGGAGGGGGATCTGAAGCGGGTCAACGAAGTCATCACGCTGGTGCTGTCGGTCTACGCGACAATGGGAATCGTGGCGTTGATCCTCGCGGGAGTCTTGGCGGCGACCGCCTCGTGGTGGGGCGGCTGGACGGGCGATGAACTTTGGCAAGCTCAGGTCACAACGTTGATTCTCGGTGTGAACGTGGCGATCGGAATGACGGGCAGTGTCTTTGGTGGCGTGCTGCACGGACTGCGACGCTTCGATCTGGAACGCGGCATCGGTTTCTCGTTCGATCTCGTGCGCGTTCTGTTGTTCGTGTTGTTCCTGAGCGCCGACTACGGTCTCGTCGTGATCGCAGCCATCTATTTTGTGGTGACGCTCGGTGAGAACGTCTCGTACATCGTGCTCGCGCGCCGCATCCTGCCGTCGCTGTCCATCAGTCGCGCGCACCTCAACTGGGCGATCCTCCAAGAGTGCGGTTCGTTCAGCACGATGTCCTTCGTCAGTGCCGTCGCCGCGCAGCTCATCAATGCCACCGACACGATCACGATCGGGCTGTTGCTCGGCAAAGAGGCGATCGTGCCGTACTACTTCGGGTTGAGGCTGGCTCAGTTCGCGAAGCAGCCGATCGACAAAATCGCGACGATCTGTATGCCGACCGCCGGAGCGCTGCAGGGCGAGGCCGACAAGTGCAAGCGAGACCGCTTCCTTGTGAAAGCGCTCGGGATTGTGACGTTGCTCACGGGAGCCGCCTTCATCGGCGCCAGCTTCTTCGCGGGAGACGTGCTGCAATTGTGGGTCGGCTCGAAACTGCCAGCAGAAAGCCTGCTGCTGTCGCATCGCATCTTGATTGTGCTGCTGGGAACACAGCTCATTGCGCTGCCGTGTAGCGTGCTGCGCGCGTTCCTGTTCGGGAGCGGCTGCGTGAAAATCCCCGCGTTCATCTACCTCGCCGAAGCCGCGTGCAATCTGACACTGAGCATCGTGCTGGGAATGCACTACGGCATCGAAGGCGTCGCGTGGGGAACACTGATCCCGGTGGTCGTGATCGAACTGCTGGTTCTCGTGCCGTATGCACTCCGCACGTTGCAGGTCAGCGTCTGGCGCATCGCATGTGAAGCGGTCTGGCCTCAATTGCTGCCGTTGCTCGCGTTGCTGGCCTTCTCACTGTTGGTCAGCCAACAGGCGTGGGGTCACGGCGATTGGCGCTGTTTGATCGGCGTCTCCATGAGCGGAGCCGCACTGCTGGGCGCGATGATCTGGCTACGTCGAAAACTCGACCGCAGTCCTCTGGCGACGGCATGACCGAGTCGAGGCTTTTCGCCAACGCGCCCCTTTGCCAAATCTCCAGGAGCGCCAATGTCCTAAACGACAGCGGAGAGTGTTGGGTCGCTCTCTGCGCTGAACGGAATCCATTGACCGGAGTCCTCGCGTGACACGCTTTCGATTCTTCGAGAAGTGACGAGTTGCAATGATCCGGTCTCCTCGCCAGAACTTCAGCGGCCACCCAGCCGCCGGTCGCACTGTCGAGTAAACTCACCAACCAGGAAAACTCTCAGCCCAACCCGCGTGCGGTATCGCATCGGCGACGGGTCGCCTTCGTTCGGCGAATGTTCTCACCCTCGATTTGCACTCGGTTGAAATGGATTGTGCCGATGTCCCGCCCGCTGGCCGTGAATGCTCTCACGCAGATCGCTCCGCGTGATGAAGACCATGAGGATTCGAGGCCGCTCGACTTTCGATTGATCGCGCGGTTGATGGGCTTCATGCGGCCTTATGCCCGGCAGCGGAATTGGCTGTTCGTGTGCGTCGTCTTGCGAGCCGTGCAGCTTCCCGCGCTGACGTGGGTGTTGGCGGCGGTCATCAACGGACCGATTCAGCAGGGCGATGTCGCGGGAGTCACTTGGGGCGCGATGCTGTTCGCGGGACTGGCGTTGTTCACGCAGATCACCATGCACTTTCGACAGCGGTACGCGCTCGAACTGGGTGAGGCGGTCGTGTTCGATTTGCGGAACGCCATCTTCTCGCATCTGCAACGAATGCCGATGAGCTACTTCCACAAGACGAAGGTCGGCCGGATCATCAGCCGGATGATCTCGGACATTGAAGACGTGCGCGTCGGTGTGCAAGAGGTCTTGTTTGTGAGTCTGGTCGCGTTCGGGCAGATGTTTGTCGCGGCGGTCTGCATGATCTGGTTCGACGCCGGGCTATTTTTGCTCGTGCTCGGATTGGCTCCGGTGTTGTGGGGGATCAATCGTTACTTCCATCGCAAACTGAGCGTCGTGCTGCGACAGATGCGCGAGTCGTTCAGCCGCGTCACGGCGACACTGGCCGAGTCGGTGATCGGCATCCGCGTGACGCAGGGCTTCGTCCGTCAGGAGGAGAATGCGAGGCTGTTCTCGAACCTCGTCACCGATCATTCGCGGTTCAACACGACGGTGCAGCACACGCACGGATTGTTTTTGCCGCTAGTCGAACTGAACAACCAAGTCTTTATCGCGTTGCTGCTGCTGGTCGGTGGTTGGCGTGTGCTTCAGCCGGATGCCACGACGACGCTGGGCGAGCTGGTTGGCTTCTTCTTTATGGCGAATGTCTTCTTCTCACCGCTGACGATACTAGGCAACCAATACAACCAGTCGATGACGGCGATGGCGGGAGCCGAGCGGCTGTTCGCGTTGCTCGACCGTCAGCCCGACTGGACGGACGCACCCGATGCCGAAGCGATCACGCGATTGGAGGGACGAGTCGAGTTCGATCACGTCACGTTTGGCTACGACCCGACAAGACCCGTGTTGCACGACATCTGTTTCGTCGCGGAACCGGGGCAGACGATCGCGCTGGTCGGACACACGGGAAGCGGCAAGACTTCGATCATCAACTTGCTGGCGAAGTTCTACCTCCCCGACAGCGGTCGCATTCTGATCGACGGTCGTGATCTGCTGCGGCTCCAAACGGAGTCGCTGCACCGCCACTTCGGTCTCGTGCTGCAACAGAACTTTTTGTTCATGGGGACCGTCGCCGAGAACATGCGGTTCGCGAAGCCCGAAGCGACCGATGATGAGCTGCGCGAAGTCTGCCGCCGTCTCGATTGCCTCGACCTGATTGAGTCGTTGCCGCTGGGATTCGAGACGGAAGTGGGTGAGCGCGGCGGTCAGTTGTCGCTGGGACAACGCCAGATGGTCTGCTTCGCCCGGGCGCTGCTCGCCGATCCGAAGCTGCTTATTTTGGATGAGGCCACGAGTTCGATCGACCCCGCTACCGAGCAGCGTTTGCAACGCGCGCTGGCGGTGCTGCTCGCCGGGCGAACGAGCTTTGTGGTGGCGCACCGGTTGAGCACGATCCGTCACGCCGATGTCGTGTTGGTTCTCGATCACGGGCACATCGTCGAACGCGGCACGCATGACGAACTGATCGCCGCTGCGGGTGTCTACGCCGCACTACACGAACGGTTCGCCCGGGCGGGGTGAGGTTGGCGAACTCGATCCGTGGCGCTGCTGCCACTGGATTTCTGAGCGGGGTGGCGTCAGCCCCCCTGGCTCTGATGGGCGTTAGCCCCTCTTCATCGGCTGCCTAATTCGCGTTGCGAGTGGAGTCGAACGCAAGAAAGCGAAGAGCCAGGGGGCTGACGCCACCCCGCTCGGAAAAGCAGGAAGGAAGCGGAAGAGGAGCTTACGCTCAGGAAAAACAAGATGACCGCCAGAGCGGTCGTTCCGCTGTCACTCATTCACTCACTCCGGCGTTGGCAGCACTTGCCGGATGAACTCACGCACCCGGCGGTTGGTGAAGTAGTTCACGTGATGGACGCCCGTTTCGACATCGGGCCGCACGTTGCCGGGGCCGCCGCGTTGGGTGTTGAACAGCAGCACGCGATCGCGCACTTCGTCGGGAACATTGCTCGACCATTCCGCCAGTTGGTCGAACGCCCACATGCTGGCGGTGTGAACGACGAGATCGTTTGGCTCGGAGAAAAACTTGTCGAGCAACTGGTCTCCCGCCTCTTTCAACAGAGAGACGACGTTGAGCGTGTCGCGATCCGGAGCGTGGTTCGAGGCGACCACGAAATACTCCGCGTCCGCTGGCGAGTCACGCTGTTGCAAGCGGGCGAGGAACGAGTCGCCTTCCTTTTCCGTCTGCGGGTTCATCGCTTGCAGGCCGGGGATGTTCTCGCCGACTTGTTGAGCCAGCATGTAGAACAGGAAGCTGCTGAGACGGCCGTAGAGTCCGGTCGCATCTTGACTGACGAGGTTCACCAGCACATCGGCCATCGCGCCCCAGTTGGCGGGATTGGCGAGATGCGTGCCGGCGTTGGGGACACCGACGAAGACGACGCGCCCGATCTTGATCTCCGGATGCAGCAGCTCGATCAACGCCCGCACCACCAGTCCACCGCGACTGTGGCAGATGATGTCGAGTTCCAGCGGCGCGTGCGGATCGCCGTTCATGGCCCACGTTTTCGGCAACAGCTCCAGCAGCAGCTTCGCGTTTTCTTCGGGCGACTTGGAGAGCGTCCAATGGTCGAAGCCGAGGACCGCGCGGTAGCGACGAAGCATCCAGTTGAACAGGTTCTCTTCACCGGCAGCGTCACCGGAGAGCGTCTTCGCGAACTCGACGAGCGTCGGTGCGCACTTGGAAAACGTGCCATGCACGAACAGCAGCGCGCGATTGACCTGGCCTCCGCTCCGTGGTCGTCGCAACCATTCACCGAAGTCGTCGCGATCGTCTTGGGAGGCGTGAGGCCGCGACTTGGTGGCCGAGCCGACTCGCCGCCGTTCGTTCGCGGAGACGTAGCGGAACAGCCCCTCTTCGGGCACCTGCTGACGATCGAACTCGGCCGCGAGTTCTGTGACGAGCGAATTGTCGGCGGAACCGGTCCACGTTTTCACGAACCACGTTTTCACGACGTTGACGTAGTCCATCACGCCGCGTTCGTGGCCGACCAGAGAACGGACGACCGCACGAGTCCGAACGGCTTCTTCGGAGTTGTTGTGTTCGTCCAGCAATCGTCCCAGCGGCGACAGCCGTTGGTCATCACTCCTCGCGTCCGCCGTGACCGTGCGCCAGAAACGGAGTCCGCTCCGTTCCACCAGTTCAATGGTGATGCCGGAGGGCGTGACGGTCGTTCCCTCGGCGGTGGTTCTCATGCCGCGCGTTCCGGTGAATGAGCCGGGGTTGGTGGCCAGCAGATTGTCGGGAAGCGAGATCGTGTCGGCGAGGTGATCGGCCGTGAGCA
>JAYTGQ010000217.1:0-2379 GCA_043733345.1 Schlesneria sp. | reverse complement strand
TCACCGGCGGCTAGCGCCTTGCCGCTCACGGGAAGTTATTGCGTGCCAGTTCCTAAGGCGACCGGCTGGGAGTTGCCATACCGTCGATTGACGCCGCCCGCGACGCGAAGAGCCAGATGTCGAGGGTCGTTCGTTGACGACTCAGCCTTCGAGGGCGACGCATTTCATGGCCGCTCGCCGGGCAGCGCCGCAGTCCGGGCGACGGCATCGGCGACATCTGCAAACGAAAACGTCCGGACCAAGGGGTCCGGACGATGTGTGTCAGAAAGCAATTGCTGTCCTATTTTCAGGGTGCATCCAGAGCGGCGGGACTCACTGCTCGATCTGTTGCAGGGCGAACAGGATGGCGGATTGCAGTTCGGGTTGAGTGGCTTCGTCGGCGAGGCGGTGCAGGCTAGCGGCGGCTTGCTTGGCGAAGGGGCCGATTTCACCGAGGGCGTAGACGGCACCGGTTTGAACTTTCAGGACGGGATCGCGTGCCGCTTTGGCTAGCGCTGTGACGGCCTCGGGTGATTCTGGAGCCAGTTCTGCTAGCGAGTACGTGGCGAGCCAACGCACGTTTTCATCTTTGTCTCTCAGGCAGCCGAGTAGAGTTTCGAGCGAACGATACGACCACTGTTCGTACCGAATGAGGACTTCGGCGGCGTGCAGCCGCACGTAGCCATCGCGGTCGTCGAGGCTTTCGGCCAGTGCGTCGAGAGCCTGTCCTGCCTGCGGTCCCATTTCGGCGAGGGCCGCTGCGGCGAACGATCGCTGGCCGGGATCCGACGACTTCAAGCCATCGACCACGGTCTTGATCGCTTCGGGCGGCGACTGCTGCATGCGCGCCAGTGCCAGTGCGGCGTGAGTCCGGACGAACCCGTCTTTGTGCTTGAGCAACTGAGTGAGCGCGGGAGCGGCGGCGGTGGCCTCCGTCCCCATGCGACCGAGCTGATGCAGTCCGCGTTTGAGACCTTCCACATCGTTGGTATCGAGCGCGCGAATTTGATTTCGCAACTCACCTTCGGCGGCGGGACAGAGACTCAGCAGCGCAACGGCACTCGACTTGGTCGCGACCATGGCGGCAGGGCTGGCAGGTGCCGGTTCCTTCAGCGTGGTTTCGAGTTCATGGCGAACCTGCTCGGCGCTACGGATGACCTTATTGGCGTTGGTCGTAGCCTTCGATGTGGCTTGACTCACTTGAGCCTTGGCGGTTTGAGTCGCTTGCTTGGCGACGGTCTTCACCTGAGCAGCTCCTTCGTCGATCCCCCACTCAGGGAGATCGACCAACTTCGCGAGATCGTCTTCCGCTTTCTGAACGACCTCACGAACACGCGATCCCGTCTCGAAGTCGGGTGCTGCTGCCGGGCTTCTTTTTAGAGAACCGGTTGCAGAGGTCTGTTCGATCGCGGTTTCAGCGTCGTCCACGGCAAACGGATCAATCACCGCGACGACCTTACGCGCGGTAGCCGTTTTCGTTTCGATCTTGTTTGCGGCCGTCGCTTCCAATACGTCCATTTCGTCGTCTGTGAGAAACGGATCGCCCCGTTCAGTCGCGCGCTTTGCAGTCTGTGCGACGGCCGAATCCCGCTTCGCAACGGACGGTGTTTTGGCTTTGGCGACTTCGCTACGAGTGGAATCTGTCGAAGCAGACTTGGACTTCGTCGGCGTCTTCTTCGCCAACTGCGAGTCCGTGGACTTGTCCGTCGAATCCTTCGAGGACTTCGTCGTAGACGACTTCTTCACCGTTGCAGAGCCAGCCTTCTTCTTGCCTTCGACTTCGACGAGCTTGCGATCACCGTTGTCGCGGCCGGTGACGCGGCTCAGCCAACTCGTTTGCTGTGCGCAGCCACTCAGATGAACCGCCAACGCGGCAACCAACATCCACTTGCAGGACCGATACCACTTGTTCATGACACGACCTTGTGTTCTTCGACCACTCGCAGACCGTTCTTGCACGACTTGCTCCGACAGCTCGACAGCTCGATCAGTCGAGCCTGTTTTTCGGTGTCGTTTCAAAGCGTGAGATCGTCGCCCGACACACGGTGTCGGGTGAGGGCGAGTCCAATTCGACCTCAAGCGCAGCGGGAGGCGCTCTACCCAAAATATCGGTTGCAACGGTCGTGCGAGTTCAGCCTGTAAAGCCGGAAACCACTGTTGTTCTGAGGAATCCGAGGCGCTGTGAAGGCCATGTGGCCGGTCTCTTTGCGCAACCGTCAAAGTTTGACATCGGTGCGCTGGCCGAGCGTGATCTCCGACGTGAACGGGGCCGAGACAAACAACGCATCCTCGCTCGGGCTTTTTGAAGTTGCGCAGTTGCGTTTCGAAGTAGCTGAATTCGCAAGAATTCAGCCTTTTCGGCACCTGCGAAGCCCCTGAGTTCTTGCGAACTCAGCTACA
>JAYTGQ010000216.1:0-16967 GCA_043733345.1 Schlesneria sp. | reverse complement strand
TCGTCGTGCGTCCCGGCGAACGAATGCCGGTCGATGGGCGCGTGGTCGCGGGGAAGTCGGCGGTCGATCAGAGCGCGTTCTCGGGCGAATCACTCCCGATCGACAAGGCGGTCGGCGATCGCGTCTTCGCCGGAACGCTCAATCAGTTCGGCGCGTTGACCGTCGTGAGCGAAGCTCTTGGCGATCAGACGGCTCTCGCCCGCGTGGCGCAACAGGTCGGCGCGGCTCAATCGCGAAAGGCCGATCTCGAACGGATGGCCGACAAACTGGCGAAGTGGTTCCTACCGGTGGTCCTCACCATCGCCGTGTTGACCCTGTTCGGTTGGCGGATCGGCACGGGGTCGTGGTCGCGCGGCGTGCTGCCCGCGCTGGGAGTCCTTGTCGTCGCGTGTCCGTGTCCGCTCGTCTTGGCAACGCCCTGCGCCGTGATGGCCGCGCTGGCGTGGCTGGCTCGACGCGGCGTGGTCGTGCGCGGCTCTCAAGCTCTCGAACGACTGGCCCGAGTCGATACATTCGCCTTCGACAAGACCGGCACGCTGACGCAAGGAACGCTTGCACTGGGCGAGATCATCCCAACCGGTGACTACTCTACGCTCGAAGTTCTCCGCATCGCCGCCATCGCCGAACGACACAGCGAACACTTGTTAGCCCGACTCATCGTGCGATCGGCCGAAGAACGGGGCCTCGCAATTCCAGCTCCATTCGAGTTCGAGACACTTCCCGGCGCGGGCGTCATCACCAAGGTTCACGCTGCGGATGTCAGCGGCTTTGTCCCCTCGCTCCCGTCCTCGGGGGAGAGGGCTAGGGTGAGGGGGCCAAGCGGTGAGAGCGTCCGACCATTTCGATCCGATTCCAGTTTTCTGCAAAACCAAGAAAGAACCCCTCACCCTCACCCTCTCCCGACCACCGAAGCAGCGGTGCCCAAGGCGAGGGGCGAGGAGACAGGAGAAGAACATGCTTCACCCTCAACCCTCAACCCTCAACCTTCAACCACCCCTCAACCCTCAACCTTCCACACCGTCGTCGTCGGCAACCGCCGCGCGCTGGCTCAGGGTGAGATCGCTTTTTCGGACGATGTTGTTTCACTGCTAAAACAGCGTGAGTTGGCTGGCGAATCGCCGCTCGTGGTGGCTGTGAATGGAAGTGTCGTCGGCGTGATGGGTGTGCGCGAGACGATGCGACCCGAGTCGGCTGGCGTCTTGCAGGAACTGCGTGAGGCAGGCGTCACGCAGTTCGCACTGCTCACCGGCGACCGGCCTCAACCGGCGGATGCGGTGGTGAGGTCGCTCGGTCTGTTCGACCATGTGGCGACCGAGCAGCTTCCTGCCGACAAGGCCGCTTGGATTGAAGCGGCTCGTCGCGCGGGGCGCTGCGTGGCGATGGTCGGAGACGGCACGAACGACGCTCCGGCGCTGGCCGCTGCGGATGTGGGGCTGGTCCTCGGTCGAGCCGGTGCGGACCTCGCGGCCGATGCGGGCGACATTCTTTTGTTGGGCGATCCGCTTCGTCCGCTGCCCGGCTTGTTGAGACTGTCGCGTGCGCTGGTCCAGAACATCTGGCAAAGCATTTTGCTGTTCGCATTCGGATTGAATGGCCTCGGCGTACTGGCCTGTTCGCTCGGTTGGCTCAGTCCCGTTGGCGGGGCGTTGTTTCACGAAGCCGCGTCTCTCGCCGTCATGCTGAACGCGATGCGGTTGCTTTGGTTCGACGGCTGGTCGGGTGTGCAGGCGACTCGCGTCACGAACGCCTTCGTCGGCGCGGCCGATTGGATCGCGGTCGCAGCCTCTCCCTCGCGCTGGGTCTTCTGGTTGATCGAACGCCGGGAACTCGTTGCAAAGCTCTGCGTGGCGGCACTGGTCGCAGCCTGGTTCTTGTCCGGCGTGGTCGTGCTGAATGAGAACGAACACGCACTCGTAACCCGCTTCGGTCGCTACGAAACGACACTGACGGCGGGGCCGTACTGGCGCTGGCCGTGGCCGCTCGAACGAGTCTCGCGCGAGAATGTCGATCGCGTGAGAAGCGTGGGAATTGGGTTCAGGGGAAAGGAATCAGGGGTCAGGAGTCAGGGAGCGGAAAGAATGAAGACGGCTGTCGGCCAGTCGGCGATCGGCGGTCAGCGTTTGGTGGAACAGGGCATCGTCGAGTGGACCAGCTCGCACGGCGAGCGCGATGCAGACGCGCTGGACAGCGAATCGCTGATGCTCACGGCGGATGAAGTGCCCGTCGATCTGTCGGCCGAGGTGCAGTACCGCATTGTCGATTTGAAGCAGTTCGCATTGGGAGGGACTCGGCGACCGGATGATGTGCTGCGTGCCGCCGCCGAAAGTGTGCTGCGCGATCTGGCGGCGCGGGCCTCGCTCGACGAACTGCTGACGGAACGACGCGCCAAACTCGAACGGCAGTCGCTCGCACAATTGCGGCGGCGGGTGGAAGACTATTCGCTGGGCATCGAGATCATCGACCTGCAATGGCTCGACGTTCATCCGCCGAAGGCCGTCGTCCCGGCCTATCGTCAGGTCGCCGATGCCCTCGAAGATCGCGAACTGCTCGTCAACGAAGCCGATGCCTACGCCGATCGCGTGTTGCTCGGAGCAGTCGGTGAAGAGGCCCTGCGATCTCTCAAACAGTCCAACCGGATGGTAGCCACACAGCGCGCAATCACGGCTGAGACTTCGTTGCGGGCGCGGGCCGATTGGTCACTGGACGACGCGCTCTGGAAGCGATTGCTGGAGGTCCGCTCCGACGGTTCGACGCTCCTTTCGGGGAGCGCGGCCGCGAGTTTGAACGAGGCTCACGTCACGGCCGAGAATCGCCGGACATCGGCCTCGTCCACGGCGAACCGTTTTGACCGGCTGCTCTTCGAGTACCAGCGCGCTCCGCGTCTGACGAGCCTCAAACTCTATTGGGACGCCGTGACCGAGAGCCTCGCTCAACGACCGCTGACCATCGTCGATCCGAAAGCGGCGGGACGGCAGCATCTCTGGCTGGGCGAGGGACCGAACTTGCCACTGGCACCCACGTTCCAAGTTCCCGCACGAACGGAGTCATCGAGCGAGAGCCGTGAGCCGTCGAAGGCCAACGAGTGAGAGATAAATTCCGATGGCTCCGCGTACCCGACGACCCTACTTCGCGGGCTTGGCCTTGCTCTTCTCGTACTCGGCGAGGATTCCTGCGGGGTCATCGTTGAAGGCATCTCGGCAGCCAGTGCAGCAGACGTAATAAGTCTTCCCCTGGTGCATGACGGCGATCGTTCCGAGGCCACCTGTCACGACACAGACTGGACCGCTGGTGCTGGCGGCGGCGAGTCGTGTCCCCTCGCGCTGATACCCGATCTCGGCCACGCGCGAATAAAACGACTGCTGCTCGGGACGTTTCTCGAACAGCAGCGTCAGGCGATTTTCGTTGAGTGTCGTCAGCGTGAGTCGATGAATTTCGTTCGTCTTCGCGTCGGCGGCCGACTCCAACACGAGTCGCTTGTCTTCGAGTTGGCCTTGGTATTCGCGAGTTGCATCGTCGAGCAGCGTCACTTTCAGAGTGAACTTCTTGGACTTGTCGTCATACCCGAGCAGTGCCGACTTCCACTGTTTGCCCGTCTCCACGTTCAGCCGAATGCCCGTACTCTTCGGCTTCAGCTCCCAGACGGCGACGGCCTTCTCCTGCCATGCTCCCTGCTGCGAGGCGCGCTTCGGTTGGCCCACACCACGCCAGCCACCGATCAAACCGTTGTACTCGCGCAGCGCGTCGATGGACGACGCTTTCACCTCGGCCTTCACATCCGGCTCGTCGCAAGAAGCGACCCACGCGGAGGACAGGCTCGCAGCCCCAATCAGTAACAGCCGAAAGCACAGCTTGGACGTGATGATGCTGAAAGGACTGCAAAGCATGATGCCCCCTCACCGGGTTGAAGACTGGAACAAGTTGGAGTTGGAGCAGAGTGAACGCGGTGTTGACCGTTCAGTGAAAATGTTTCTTCCCCGCGCGGTCAGTGTTGAGACATCTGAGCGGGGTGGCGTCAGCCCCCCGGTTCTTGGGCGTCAGCCCGCTTGGGAAGAACCGAGGGGCTGACGCCCAATGGCACTCACTTTGTCGGCAAAGTAGCAGGCACATTCCATGTGCCGTCCGCAATTGGCAGGTTACGGCACATGGAATGTGCCTACTACTTTCCAAAGTGAGTGCCATTGGGCTGACGCCACCTCGCTCGGAAACCTCTCACTTTGTGCCGCGTGAGGTTTCGTCAAATTTCAGCGAACGGGTTCAGGCGAATTGTCTGTTGAGTGTGATGATTATTGAAGTGACTCGTTTCCCTGATCAATCGTGACGGCCAAACCGTGCTGAGCAGCCTTTCTAAGGCTGTGCCCTTTTGAAGCTCACGCTTTGAACTCGCTCCCACCGCGACCGCCCGTTTTGCAGAGGCTGATTCCACTTGGTGGTCCGTTCGTTCTGGATTACAAACCGACCGATGTGATTCAACACGCGATCCACCGCAATGGGTCTGTGACTCAGGGGAACAGAATTCGTTTTAGAGAGAAGCAGGACGCCATGTCGGACAGCACCGCCTCAGACAATGCCAGACAAGACCGATCCCCGCCCGATCACACGGAGGAAAAAGATTCCTCAATGCACCGCAAGTACACGCCCGAGGAATGGCTGGCCAACGTGTACCAAGGCGACGACGCGAAGCAACTGACGGTGCGATCGGTTGTCACCGGGATGCTGATCGGTGGCGTGATGTCGATCTCAAATTTGTACGTCGGATTGAAGACCGGCTGGGGCTTGGGAGTCACGATCACGGCCTGCATCATCGCGTATGCGGTCTTCAACATTCTCGAAAAGATCGTCCCGGCGTATCGCAAGGAACCGTTCACGATCCTGGAGAACTACACGATGTCGAGCGCCGCCAGCGCTGCCGGTTACATGGCGTCGGCGGGCTTGGTGTCGGCGATCCCTGCGCTCTATCTCGTCACCGGTCGGCAGTTGCTGTGGTGGGAAATGATGGCGTGGTTGTGCGCGGTCTCGCTGCTCGGCGTCTTCATGGCGATCCCACTCAAGCGGCAGCTCATCAACGAAGAGGGCCTGCCGTTTCCGTCCGGGATCGCCACGGCCGAAACCTTGAAGTCGATGCACTCGTCCGGAGCGGAGGCTCTCGGCAAAGCGCGGGCCTTGTTCATTTCGGGGCTGGCGGGCGCGTTCGTGGCGTACTGGCGAGATGGCTTTGCAACGTCAATGACTCTCAGTGCTGCAAGACTGCATTCGGTCTCCATCTACCTGTTTGGTGACGAGACGACTTCAAATGGTAAGTCGCCATTGTCTTCTGGTGTGGGCCTGTTCCGGTGGTTGGCCGAGAACGCCGCATTCCCCAGCGCATTTCCATTGCTGCCGGGAGCTGCGGGCAGCAGCCTGCTCACGCGATACACGATCGGCATGGAAGGCTCGCTCATCATGCTGGCGGCGGGAGCCATCATGGGGATTCGCGTCGGCATCTCGCTGCTGGTCGGCGCGGTCATTTACTTTGGAATCATCGGCTACTTCTTGCTGGAGTACGACATCGTCCAGCCGGGCTATCGCGGCATTGTCTCGTGGACGCTGTGGCCCGCGACGGGAATGATGCTCGCGTCCGGATTGCTCTCGTTCGCGTTTCGATGGCGCACGGTGATCAAGGCGTTTGGGGGACTGAGCCGCGTTTTCGGAAAGGGGAATGTCGGCGAAGTCGATCCGCTGGAGCGCGTCGAAGTTCCCGGCTCATGGTTCTTGATCGGGACGTTCCTTTCGGGAGCGGCCTGCGTGATCTTGGGCGATCTGCTGTTCGGCATTCATTGGTGGATGGGGATCATCGCGGTCCTCGTTACGTTCCTGTTGTCGATCGTCGCCGCGCGGGCCACGGGTGAGACCGACATCACGCCCATCGGTGCGATGGGAAAGATCACGCAGTTGCTGTACGCGGTGATCACGCCGCGAGTCATCGCCGAACAGTTCATCACGACGAACTTGATGACCGCATCGATCACGGCCGGTGCCGCATCGCACTCCGCCGATCTGCTGACCGATTTGAAGTCGGGTTATTTGCTCGGAGGCAATCCTCGCAAGCAAACGTTGTCGCAGTTGTTTGGTGTCTTAGCCGGGACGCTCGTTTGCGTGCCGGTCTATTGTCTGATCGTGAAGCCTGAAGACCTCGGCACCGAAAAGCTCCCTGCTCCCTCCGCCAAGGTCTGGCAAGGTGTGGCCGAGATGCTCGGCAGCGGCATCGACAAGCTGCCGCAAGGAGCATTGGTCGCGATGCTGATCGGTGGCGCGATCGGCATTGTGCTCGCTCTCTTGGAAGAGTTCGTTCCCAAGCAGCATCGCCATTGGATTCCCTCCGCGACGGGCCTCGGCATCGCGGGAGTCATCCCCGCGTTCAATTCGATCGCCATGTTCCTCGGGGCGCTGGTCGCGTGGATTCTGGCGAAGACGGCTCCGAAGACCGACGAGAAGTACACGGTCGCGGTCTCGTCCGGCCTGATCGCTGGCGAGTCACTGATGGCCGTCACGATCATGCTCTGCGGCGAAGGCCCGCAACTGTTGAAGACGCTGTTCGGGGTTGGAAAATAAGGCAACATCCGGCAAATGATTGACCCCTCGCAGCCTGACGCGCAAGCGAAGATGGGCATCGCTTGCGCGTCAGGCTGCGATGCCCTGGCACGATATTTCACCGGAGTTGCCTAACCCCAGATCGGCAACTTTCATGGCCTCGCGTTCTTTCAGAACGACAGCGCATCGGTACTCAGAACTGGTCCAAGAACAACTCCGTGTTTCTCAGTTGCCCGGGAAAGCCCCCTCACCCTAGCAGCCTGTTGAAAAAGGGAGGGCGAGACTCCTGCCAAGCCGTGTGCGTGAGGGAAGTCGCTTGTTTCTCGCGGCTCGGCGGGAGCCTCGCCCTCCCGATCACCGTTTTTCAACAGGCTGCTAGCCCTCTCCCGACCACCGAAGCGGCGGTGCCCGAGCCGGGGCGAGGGGACAAGACAAACAGCGACCTGATTCTTGGACAGGTTCAAAGGCCAGCTCACAGCGCGGTCGGCCTCAAAGAATGAAATCGGCGCATCACGGGCCAATTGGCCAAATCGTGGTGCGCCGATTGTTCATTGTAAGTTAGGCGACTCGAACCGAATCAATAACCTTCCGAGGTGTTGGCCGAGGTTCCGCAAACCAAATCGCAGCTCGTGTTGCGATCGCAATCGTCGGTTGCATCACTGAAGGAGCTACCGGCGACGAAACTCTTTCCCTTGTAGCCATCTTTCGCAACAAATCCGGTGTAAGCGTACGACTGGTTCAGAGCACCAATTGCGTTCGAGATGTCGTTCAGTTCGGTGTTGATCGCAACTGCGACTTCGCTCAGACCGACAACCATCGCCAGCACGCCGATGGTCAGCACCAAGGCCAGTTCGGCCGAGACGATCAAACCGGCTTCATCGATCCACAGTTTCTTCAGCATGAAATGACTCCCAAGTCCCAAATTTTTTGAAATGATGTTGTGAACATTTTCGGAGAGTTGTGCGTCCCGCACTCCTGCACGAAATCCGTCGCCAAACGGAAGGCTCGTGAGGTTCGATCCATCGCGATCCCAGTCCCCGAAGTGACTCGTGATCGTTGCTTGAAACAGTCCAACGCCGGTGAATTACTTCGCACTGCAAACGTGCGATCGACTGGCCAGTCTGGGAGGCGTTTGATGCTGCAAGGCGAAAGGCATAGTTAGCAGTGACCGTGCCGCGCAGACGCCACCTTAACACTCTGTCAACCCGCGCAAATCGCATGGAATGAAGGCAGATGCCTCGCCGGACAACAGCTTGCGCCACGCGCGGCTCGGCGAAAAAAATGTGTCGCCGCCGAGTCGCTTATCAGAGTGATTCGATCTCTCATCCGGCAGTTAATCTGGAGTTGCGCGGAGCAGACTCGATGTGATCCGACGACGTAGAGAAACGGCAACGCGCGCGGGAGCGCCGTTGTCGCTCGGCATCACGCGTTGGCAATCGAACCGCAGAGTCGGCACGACCGCTGTTCAAGAGCCAGGGGATCGTGTGTCACACGACCTCACACATTGGACGGACGGCGATCGCGGAGCGCGCACCACGTCGGCCAACTGCGGACAATCCCATGCGGAGCCAAACATTCCCAACGCATCGAGGCATGGGCTAAACGACTCGCGCGACCGGCAAGAAAAAGCGTACCCATCGAAGCCTGACGCGCCAGCGAAGGTTCGGATGTCGAGCGTCCTTCGCTTGCGCGTCAGGCTTCAATTGTGGGTATGACAACTTCTGCCGCTCGCCTCGCGCCTCACACCTGGAGGTGATCGAGCGCATCCGCCGTCGGCATCAGGTAGCTGATGTAGAACGGGCCGAACTCGGCGTACTTGGCGGAGGCCGTGTCGAAGCGCATCGTGTAAACGATGTCCTTGATGTACGCGGGGTTTCGTCCCCACAGCGTCACGCCCCATTCCCAATCGTCGAAGCCCGTTGAGGCCGTGATGAGTTGAGAGACCTTCCCGGCGAACTTCATCCCGCTCGTGGCGTGTTCAGCCATCAAACCGGAGCGCACACTGAACGGCTCGGTGAACCAGTTGGCGATCGGGTGACGAGCTTTGTTCATCGGGTAGAAACAAGTGACGGGCCACGCGGGAAAATCGGGGCAGAGCCGCTGACGGTTCATCATCGGCAGCCGCTGGCTATAGGCTGCGACCTTCGCGGCGTAAGCGGGATCGTCGGGCGAGACCCCTTCGCGACAGAGCCGCTCCGAGTACTGCTCAATCGTCGGCACGTACTCCGAGATTTCCGTGATCGACACGAACGAGTAGGTCGGGATCAGCACCGAACCGAGCGGACTCGAACGGACTCCCTGACGAATGCCATCGATCAAGAGCGGGTCGGGGTCCATGACCATCAAACCGAGATCGGCCTTGTGACCCGAGACGATGGACGTTTGGATTCGCTGCGGCGCACCAGGTCGCTCCGCGTCGAGCAGGTGAACGAGGACTTCTCGACCCTCAGCCAGTTGCGCTTCCGACAATTGCTTCAGCGCGGCTTGGTCCACGCGGTAGTAGAGATGCAGGCAGTGCCAGCCTTCGGCCAGTTTGGTGCTCGGTTCGGGAAGCGGCTGCGGTACATGAGTCGGTCGGGACAAGGTTGGGTTCCATTCATTTGCTCAGAACGTAGGACGGGCACTCGTGCCCGTCATCATTCTTCAAAAACAGACGGGCAAGAGTGCCCGTCCTACACGATCCTCACGGTCACTAATCGTCGTCCATCGACTTCTGTTCGGACTTGGGATAGCCCGCCCAGACGAGTGGCTTGGCGGCCATCGCCAACTCACCCCGTTCGAGGACGCCGAGAATTTGCTGGACGGTCATGTTCGTGGAGAGTTCTTTTCTCAACCGCTGAACAATTTCAGGGGCAACGCTAGTCTGTCCTTTGCCCGGCTCCCCTTCCACGAACGCTCGCTTCTGGTCGAAAACAGCCCAGAAGATGGTTCGTTCGTGATTCTTCGCCCCGTCGCGACTCTTCACTGCCGCGCCGCCCTTACTGCGGTTGCCGTTGACGCGATACAGCTCGCGATGCTCGAAGATGATCGCAATGACATTCCAGTCCTTCGTGCCGAACCAGCTCATCGAGCCACTCCTCTTAAGGCAAAGTCAGAACGGGCGAGGTTGTACCAATCACCTGTTCCTTTCGCCACGACGTGTCGGGCTGTCCACCAACGCCGTCCACTGGCTTGAAGTCCGGCTAACAAAGCTAACAGCCTGTTGAAAAAGGGAGGGCGAGACTCCCGCCGAGCCATGTGCGTGAGGAAAGTCGCTTGTTTCTCGCGGCTCGGCAGGAGCTCGCCCTCCCGACGGCCTCGCCCTCCCGACAGCCGTTTTTCAACAGGCTGTTAAGCCGGACTTCGGGGACAATTCACTTCTTCGGTGCGATCAATAGCTCGGGCTGTTCCAGCACGAGGTAGTGACCATGATCGGCGGTCACGATCAGGAGCGACTCATTCCAGTTGCTGTGCTTCTCAACCCAGTCGGTGATCGTCTTGACGGCCGCGTCTCCGGAGAGGACCGCGCCGATCGAACTGTCAAGATTGTTGTCGTGGTTGGCCCAATCGACATCCCCCGACTCCACCATCAGCCAGAAGCCTTTCTTGTTTTGCGAGAGGACTTCCATCGCGGCCGCAGTCATGTCGGTGAGCTTGGGATTCTCGACCAAATCGGCCGGTGTGTACTGCTCGATCTTGTCCTTGCCCGAGCGACCGATCGTCGGGTCGTACTTGCCGTCAGCCGTCGCGAACGGGAGGTGCTTGGTTTTGCCGACGCCATAAAAACCGAGCAGCCGCTTCTGCGTTGCCGCCGCCTCACGAGCCGCCTCTTGGAGACGTTGCTTCCCGCTAATGCCGTTCGTGCGGACGGCCGTCACGTACTGGCCTCCGTTCCGAACATCGACCGCCTCCAAGTCGGCATCTGTCAGGTACGCGTTGCCGGGGACAAAGTTGGAACCCGCCGGTCTTGTGGCCGGTTCCGTTTCGGTGGCTTCGGTGCCATCCTTCTTTCGCACGTCGCCGAAACCCGCTCCGATAACCACGTCCAATCCTGAGAGCGGTTCGTCCGAGTGAACGATCGACTTCAACCCAAGCATGTCGCGCGTGAGGTCTTGATAGTCATCTCGCTCCACGTTGTGAGCATACGAGCAGGCGGGCGTGGCATGGCTGATGGGGACGCTCGTGACGGCTCCGATCGAGAAACCCTGCTCCTGTGCCCAGTGCGCGATCGTGCGCACGGGCTGCCCGGCGTAGTCCATGTTCACGCCGTCGTTATAGGTTTTGAGGCCCGCCGTCATGCTCGACGCGGAACTGGATGAGTCGGTGTACGCATGGAGAAACGCCTTGTTCGCCGACTTACTGATGAGGTACGGCGGATCGTTGCCGGGAGTCCACGGGTTGGGTCCACCGTGCTCGACGTTGTAGCCGCCGAACATCGTGCCACCCGGATTGAGGACCGTTTGCAAACTCGGATCGCTCTTCGTCCCGGCGTTGTGCGGACTGGTACACATGAACCCGAACTGCGTCGTGCCGCCCGTCGTGCCGCCCGCCGTGTAGTCCTGCATGTGCAGTCCCGTGCCGCGACCGCTCGTGTAGACCATCGACTGCGTTTTGTGGATCGCCGCCGCGCGCGTCGTATCCCAATCCATGCCGTCGAAGATCACGAGGAACACGTACTTCTTGCCGCTCGTGAACCCGGCCAATTGCAGGTCGTAGACGTTCGTCTGATCGAGGTACTCGGCGTTTTTGTTGAGCGTGTGCGAGGGGACTCGACCATAGAGCCGCTTCAATTTTGCTTCGTCCCGGTACGCGCTGTTAGCACCGTTGAAGTTCCTCAGATCGACGGGACCGAGCTTCGAGTACGAGCCGTCAGCGTTCTGAACGGCATTCGGCGTGAGCGTTCCAAACGTATAGACCGGGATCAGCCGGTTGGTGTGCGACCCCCATTGCTTATAGTTCGCTGCATCATGTCCCCAGTGACCGAAGTCCGCCTGGTTCGCTTCGATGGCCGCAGTCTGAAGCTCACGAATGTGATCGGCCCGCACGATGCCAGCCGTTAAGCACATCAACACCATCGTCATCACAACACGCATCGAACATCACTCCCTCCGATGAACCACCTGACCCCTGATCGTCGCAGTAAATTCGCTGCCTGTCGGCTCGCCAAAAACATCTCACTCACTCCCGTAGGATGGACGCCTCGTCCGTCCGAGGTTGCAGGAGCGGACGGACGAGGCGTCCATCCTACGGGTCGATTTATCAGCGGGGGTTGCCTCACTTCGTCGTCCACTCGGGCGGTGGAGACATCTCAGTGGTGGGGACGTTGCCGGGGCCGGGGCGTCCGCTGCCCTCCACGCGACTGATGCAGCGGACACTCATGTCACGGTCGCACAGCATCTGGCAGCTCAGCCGAACGCCGGTCACTCCCTTGGCGAGGAGGACGTTTTTCTCAGCCATCGTCATCGCAGCGGGTTCGCCCGTGATGACCTCGACGCGGCAGGTCGTACATCGCGCGTTGCCGCCGCAAGCATGAAGTTGATCGACGCCCGCATCCTCAGTCAGCGCGAGAATCAATCGCTTGCCATCCGCCACATCGAACTCGCCGAAACCTTCCACCGTCAACTTGGGCATGAACCTTCTCCGCAGAGCGAATCAATCCGAACAAAACCGACTTGATGAGAGCTACTCGACGCACGACTCGCAACCTGTCGCGATGAACTTTCGACGAAGAGCGGTCGCGGTACTAGGCTTTGTCGGAAAACTATCAGCCGGAACGCGCTAGCGTCCGGTTTCTGCGGGAAACCGTGGGCTAGCGCCCAGCGGCTGATAGTTTTCCGACAGACCCTATTCGTGCGAGTGAGCCGCGTCGGGGAACTCACCACCGGCGACTTCGGTGATGTACTGTCGCGTTGCTCCCAACGCCGTTTCGCGCAAGTCGGCAAAGCGTTTGAGGAACCGCGGCTGGAAACCATCCGTCAGCCCGAGCATGTCGCAACTGACGAGGACTTGGCCATCACAGTCGGGACCGGCTCCGATACCGATCGTGGGGATCGACAGCGTCTGGGTGATCTTGGCGGCAATGCCGCGCGGGATCAGTTCCAACACGATGCCGAACGCGCCCGCTTCTTGGGCGGCGCGGGCGTCGGCCAGCAGTTCGACTTCATCGCGTTGCACCTTCGACATCGCCCCGAGCCGCCTCACCGATTGAGGCCGCATTCCGACGTGAGCCATCACCGGCAGATCGGCCTGCGCCAGTGCCCTGATCGTGGCCGCTTGATGCACGCCCCCTTCGAGTTTTACGGCTGCACAACCCGTCTCCTTGAAGACTCGTCCCGCATTCTCGACCGCCTGAGCCGGACTGACCTGATACGACATGAATGGCAAATCGACGATGACCAGCGCGTGCTTTACAGCCCGCACGACCATCTCACCGTGATAGATCATCTGGTCGAGCGTCACGGGCAGCGTCGTCGATTTCCCCTGCACGACCATCCCCAACGAATCGCCCACGAGAATCGCATCGACTCCCGCTTCGTCGAACAGACCCGCCCACAAGTAGTCGTAGGCCGTGAGGACGGACAGCTTTTTCCCCTTCGACTTGGCGGCCATGAAGCGCGGCACGGTCATCGGGCTGGAAGATATGGGACGAGTGGACATCGGCGGCGAGGTCACAGCGTCTGGGCGAGGTTCGGTCATAAGTGAGTCAACCAATTAGAGGCCAGTTATCAGTCATCAGAGGTCACTCGCAACGGGGCATGCGTCAGACTCTAAGCGAACAGCTTCAAGAACCGGCGGCGGTATTCGAGTGGGTCGGACGGGAACGTCGCGTCGAACGTTTCGTCTGCGGCGGCTCCGCGTTGGAAGCGGCGTTTCTCGAAGGTGGACATCGTCAGGCCGGTCACGGCTTGGATGCCGCGTCGGACGATTTCGCCTTTCAGCGCGTAGAGGCGGTCTTCTTTCCAGTCGGTCAATTCGATGAACGGGATTCCTTCCGCGACCTCGATCACGTTGGGCAACGCGAACGGGCTGAAGCCTTGGAAGCCACACGCGACCACCGGCGCGGAGGATCTCACATGGCCGCGACTTTGTCCGCCCGAGTACGTCAACGAGTGCTTGATCGCGTGGACGCCCCAGCCTTCCTGATAGAGCATCTGGTTGTTGAGGACGCTGCGGATCGTCAGTTCGTGATTCTCGTGGATCGGGTAGTCCTTGAGGTTCTCATCGCCGCCGTCCCCATCGACGAGCAACTTCCAATCGGGATAACGCTCGCGGATGCCACGACACAACGCGAGGGCCATCGCCGCCGATTGCACATCCAGCGGCTTGTAGTCTTCCAACACTTGGATCGCGTCATCGACCGACACCGCGCTGGCTGGCACTTCGATCCGCTCCAGCAGGTAGCCGAGATCGAGTTCATCCAAGAACCGCTGTGCCTGCCGAGCATCCTTGCCACCCCGTCGTAGGATGGACACTCCGTCCGTCCGTGTCAGGTCTTCCATCCGAGCATTCTCTGATGAATCAGCATTGCCGGACGGACGAGGCGTCCATCCTACGGTGCGATTCTCACCCGCCGCGTTCTGAAGGACATCCAACGTGAACGCCTTCAACCGCTGAGGTGACTCGCCCCGCTTGAGCAGCAGGTGATACAGCGTCAACAACACCGCGCCGCTATCAATGCCGCCTGAGAAGAGGACGCCAATCGGCTCGCGTGGGCCGACGTGATCGAGCCACTTGTTCAGTTCGCTCGCCAACGCCCCGATGTACGCGGCCCCGATCTCGTCGAGATTCGTTCCCAGCCGATTGCGTTGCGGATCGAAGAACCGCGTGTACGTGGGACTCGGGTCGGGACAACCCAACAGGGCGAGTTCCGTCAGATGATGCGCGGGCACCATTCGCGTGTAGCTCGGATGGAACTGACCATCGAGTCCCTCCGTCTTCAGCCAATTCCAAATGGCATCAATCCGCTCGGCGATCACCAGCACCGGCCCCGCGTGCTGCTTGGCGATGAAGTACCGCAGCGGCCTCCCAATCGACCGAGCCATCCGCACGATCTTGCCCGCCTTGTGAATCAAAGCAAACTGCCCGTCGATCCCGCGCACTTGAGCCGGGTCGCCCGAAGCGACTCGCGCGAGGGCCTCATCCCCGGTCATGTTGAGAAATACATTGCCATTCGGATCAACCAGGTTGATGAGTCGTTCGATCAATTGGACGGTTTGCATGTGAGTGCTTTCATCGTGTGACAAGAACGTGGAATCGAATTGCGGTGAGTTCTATGGTGAGGCGATCTGGGAAGGTCGGTTGGGTGGCCGGGGCGGAACTGAAGCTTTGCGAAGGCAGCCCCAAGGTTTCTCGAAGACGCTCCCTTCTTGGACACCGAAGATCAACCGTCCTGACGGGGCACGAGGCTTTGTAGGGAAACGCTGTGGTGACCAACGGCTGTTTGCAGTGTCCCGGACGCTTTGAGCGTCCGAGACATTCTTTTGGCAGTTTCCCGACAAAGCCCAATACGTCGTCATGACTAAAAACGTGGGTAGCTGAAGTCGCAAGACTTCAGATCCTGAACTCTTGCGAGTTCAGCTACCACAGAACTGAGTCCTGACGGGGCACTAGAAATCACAGTTCGAGTACTTTGACCACGATGCCGGTCATGTCATCTTGTTGCTGACGACCACCGGCAAACTGGCGCGCGGCCTGCCTCAAAGCGTTGAAGATGTTTTCGGCCGTTTCGTGTGAGTTCGCGGCGACCGTCTCGACGATGCGCGACTCTCCAAACAAGATGTCGTCTGAATTGGAGGCCTCGCGAAATCCATCCGTCAGCAACAGCAGGATGTCGCCCGGTTCCAAGGCGACTTGGGCGGCGGCTTCGTAGACGGAATCTTCCATCAGACCGATGGGAAAACCGCTGGCGGGAACACGGCGCTTCAAGTGCCCTTGACGACTGACGATGAGCATCCCTTCACCGGCCCCACCGTAAGCGAGGCTGCGCACACCGGGCTTCAGTTGTCCGAGCGAGAGTACGGCGAATGCTCCATCGAGACTCCGTTTGCAAACCATGCGGTTGCAGATGTTCAGAATCTCCGGCACCTGGGAGTGGGATTCCGCGAGGGCTTCCAAATAGGCCGCAATCGTCGCACTGAGGATTGCCGGGCCGAACCCTTTGCCACTGACATCACCCACCGCCAGCACCACCGATTTGTCGGGCAACCTCAAGTAATCGAACCAGTCGCCGCAGGTTTGCTTGGCCGGATGCGAGCCACCAAAAATCTCGAACCCCTCCAATTGCGGATTGTCCGCTGGCAGCAGTCCCTCTTGAACCAAGTGTGCGAAGTGGATTTCGCGGTCGAGGTTTCGTCGATCAGTCACATCGAGCGCCACCCCGATCGTTCCCGCAATCTCTCGATCAGGCTCACGCAGCGGATCGATTTTGACTTCAAAAGTTCGTCCCAACCATTCGGTTTCCAGCGCGACAGACTGGCCGTCGAGCGCCCGCTGGTGCGCTCTCACCGCTCGATCCGTTGCGCGGCTGCCGGAGAAGTGGGCTGCCAACGGCTGGCCCACGATCTGCTGCGGATTGACATTCATGAGCGGCAATCCGGCTCCCAGCGCACTGGTAATTTCCAGGGCCTCGTTGGTCGTCCAGACGATCGCGGGCACGCGGCTCAAAACCTGTTGAAAGCGGTTGTCCCGCTGAGCCAGTTCGCATTGAAAGTGATGCCGGTCGATGGCGTACTGCAACACGCGCGCAATGGCTGAGCCGGGGAAGGCCCCTTTCACCAGATAGTCCTGCGCGCCACTGCGGATGGCCTCGGTGGCCAAAGCTCGATCATCTGTCGCCGTCATCACCACAACCGGGGACTCGGGGGCCGCCGTGACGACGCGGTGGCTGGTCTCCAAGCCCTCGGAATCCGGTAGCCACAGGTCCAGCAAGATAATGTCGAAGCGTGATTCGATCAGTTGCTCCAACGCTCCCGCCAACGACTCGCAGTGAACCAGTTCGTACTCAAATCCCGCGACTTGCCGGAGTGACTGCGTGACAAACATCCGATCCACTGGATTATCTTCGACCAGCAAGATTTTCATGAGCGACTCCGGTCATGGTCTTCAAGCGGGCCGCTTGAAAGCCGGGGGGGGTGGCGTTGGCGGGAGTCAGCATACGCGGATGAATCGTTTTTCCAAACCCTAACGAGGCTCCGCCTCAGACCGACGAGGATTGAGTGAGCGGCAAGGCGCTAGCCGCCGGTGGATTTCCCCGCGAAGAATCGACGGCTAGCGCCCTGTCGCTCAGTAAAGTGAGTGCCATTGGGAGTCAGCCCGCAAAGAGGGTTGTCTTTATACTCCGCGCGGTCTGAATTGCCTCGTTTCACCGCGTGGGCAACGCCCCGCGCGTCGATGGCAAAACAGCGTTCCACATCGCTCGACGC
>JAYTGQ010000215.1:0-6737 GCA_043733345.1 Schlesneria sp. | reverse complement strand
CTCCCGCCGAGCCATGTGCGTGAGGAAAGTCGCTTGTTTCTCGCGGCTCGGCAGGAGCCTCGCCCTCCCGACAGCCGTTTTTCAACAGGCTGCTAACCCTCACGAAGTCCGGCTTTTCCGAAAGCCGGACTTCCCTCTGAATTGCGGCAACTCAGAAGGAAGTCCGGCTAACAAGGCTAAGCCGGACTTCGGTCTTTCGACTTCGGTCTTTCGATTTGCATCCAGGAAGGACACGCACCTGAAATGAGTTCGGGACAATTGGGCTTCTCATCTTCTCAACCCGCCGGTTCACCTGTGGCCTCATCCCTCGCGACCGCGCCTGACTTGGCTTCGATCCAGACTCGGCTCGGTCCCGCTGTGGCTCGGACGCGCGACCATCTCCTGTCGCTTCAGCACGACGACGGACATTGGTGCGCCGAGTTGCAGGGAGACACGATCCTCGAATCCGAGTACATCCTGCTGCTGGCATTTCTCGGCCAAGGGCAGTTGCAGCGAGCGCAGGAAGCGGCGGCATACATGCTGGCTCAGCAGTCACCTCATGGCGGGTGGTCGATGTTTCCCGGCGGGCCGCTCGAGATTAGCGGCTCGGTCAAAGCGTATCTCGCGTTGAAGATCACCGGCCACGATCCCCAGGCCGATTACATGGTCCGTGCCCGCGCAGCGATTGTCGGTGCGGGTGGTATCGAGCGCGTGAACAGCTTCACGCGGTACTACCTCGCGATGCTGGGCCTGATCCCGTATTCGGTCTGCCCGGCGGTGCCGCCCGAGATGATCCTGCTGCCGAAATGGGCACCGTTTAACATCTACGAAATGTCGGCGTGGTCGCGCACGATCGTGGTCCCGCTGAGCCTCCTCTGGGCGTGTCAGCCCGAGACAAAACTTCCCGTCGAACAGCGCATCGACGAACTGTACGTCTCCCCCACCAAGACCATGCCGCGCGAGATCGGCGGCGTGAACCAAGAGGGAGCGTCGCGCGGCTGGATCAACTGGACAAAGTTCTTTCAGCGGGTCGATCGCACAATCAAATTCGGTGAGCGACTCGGGATCAAGCCCCTGCGCAAACGAGCTATCGCACGCTGCGAACGCTGGATTCTGGACCGACTCGAAATGAGCGACGGCCTCGGCGCGATCTTCCCGCCGATCGTCTGGACGATCATTGGCTTGAGATGCCTCGGCTACAAAGAGGACTCACCCGTGATCCAGCAGCAGTTGCATGAACTCGACAAACTGGTCATTCGCGAGAACGAACAAGTCCGGTTGCAGCCATGCTTCTCGCCCGTGTGGGACACGATCATCTCGACGATCGCGCTGCGCGACGCGGGTGTCTCGCGGCACGACCCTGCGATCCGCAAGAGCATCGACTGGATCCTGTCGAAGGAAGTGAAGCATCCCGGTGACTGGTCGCTCTCGCATCCCGGCATCGAACCCGGCGGCTGGTACTTCGAATACAACAACGAGTTCTATCCGGACATCGACGACACCTGCATGGCGCTGATCGCTCTCGGTAAATGTCTTCCCGAAGGACTGGGCACCGACTGGACGATGGAACTGTTTGACGAGCCGAAGCACGGCCGCTCGCAAACCGTAGGACGGACGCCCTCGTCCGTCCTTTCTTCTGTAAGCAATGACGGACGAGGGCGTCCATCCTACGTGTCGCGCGATGACCAGCCGATCGTTTTCAGCGGACGTTCGGCCACCGCCGAGAAAGCCATCGCCGAACTTCAAGCCGTCACGCCGATGGTGCAGGCGATGCGACGCGGCGTTCGCTGGTTGAAGTCCATGCAGAGCAAGGACGGCGGCTGGGGAGCGTTCGACGCGGACAACACGCGCGAGGTGCTGACCAAGGTTCCGTTCGCTGACCACAACGCCATGATCGACCCGAGTACGTCGGACATCACCGCGCGCGTTTTAGAGTCGTTCGCGGGTCTGGGCATTCCCGCCGACAGCGACCTCCACGAGCGGGCCTTCAACTTCATTTGGCGAGATCAACAGCACGACTTCTGCTGGTACGGCCGCTGGGGTGTGAACTATCTCTACGGCACATGGCAGGTGTTGGTCGGTCTGATCGCGAACGGCGTCTCACCCGACGACTCGCGTCTGCGGCGCGCGGTCGAATGGCTGAAGTCGAAGCAGCAATCCTGCGGTGGCTGGGGCGAGACCGCAGCCAGTTACGACGACCCCAGTTTGCGAGGCACTGGCATCCCAACAGCGTCTCAAACCGCTTGGGCTTTGCTCGGCCTGATTGCTGCGGGCGAGGCCGATTCGCCTGCGGTGCGACATGGCGTGAACTACCTGCTCAGCACGCAGCAACCCACGGGCACTTGGCACGAGACCGAGTTCACCGGCACCGGCTTCCCGCGCGTCTTTTACCTGCGCTATCACTACTACAGCCTCTACTTCCCACTGATGGCACTCGCCCGATACGCGACCGCGACCGCGACGAGTGGAAAGTAGATCGCATTTCAAAACCAGCCCGACGCGCAAGTTTTGAAGTTGCGCTGTTGCGTTTTGTAGTAGCTGAATTCGCAAGAATTCAGCCTTTTCGGCACCTGCGAAGCCTCTGAGTTCTTGCGAACTCAGCTACGAAGCGCAACTGCGCAACTTCAAAACGCGCTAGCGAGGGCTTCGCCTCAGGCCGACGAAGGAAGGCGATTGCAAATTGATAATTGATAATTTCTAAATGCAAATTGAAAACGAAAGACTCGCTACGACAGTCTTTCAATTATCAATTTGCAATTACCAATTAGCACTTTGCAATCTCCTCCAAAAATTCACTCCATTAATCCCGTTTCAAACTCGAAGGTCCACGCACCTTGGTCCCAACTCGCCTCAGCGCGTTAGCACCTCCAGCATCCCCTTGCAGAAATCGGGCAGATCGTCGGGCTTGCGGCTGCTGACGAAGTGGCGATCCACGACGACGGCCGCGTCTTCAAACAACCCGCCCGCATTGATGAGATCGTCCTTGATTCCTGGTGAGCCGGTCACGCGCACTCCCCGATAGACGTTGGCCGAAATCGGGATCCAGCCGCCGTGACAGATCGCCGCGACCAGCTTGCCTGAATGAGCGAATTCTTGTGTGAGGCTCAACACTTTCGGATCGCGCCGCAGTTTGTCTGGCATCCAACCGCCGGGACAGATCAGTCCGTCGAAGTCGGCCGAGTTCATCTCACCGAGGACTTCATCGGACAAACAGGGATAGCCGTTCTTGCCGCGATACACCTTTCCCGCCTGCTGCCCCGCCACCGTGACGACTCCCCCCGCTTCGATCAGCCGCAGTTTCGGATACCAAAGTTCGAGGTCTTCATAGTCGTCGCCCACAATGATGAGGATCCGTTTCCCGCCAAGTGACATCGCAATTCCTTCGTAAGTGGTGCCGATCAAATCGTCGCGTATCATAGCCGTCGCTCACGGGAAGGGGACGATCCCAGAGACCAATTGAACACTAACCCGAAGCGTGAGCGAGGACGGGGCGGAGGCGATTGATGGCAAGTCTCCTGAGGTCCTCGCTCACGCTTCGGGTTGGTGTTCGATGCCCGAGATTTATTTTCATCGCCCCCCGCGAGCCATACCGATCGACTTCCTTCTGGCCCTCAGACACCATGCCACTTCATCCGCAAGCTGCCGACTTTCTCGATCAACTGTCCCGGCTGAAAACGCCTTCGCTAGAGGAACTTCCCATCGGAACGACGCGCCGAGCGTTAATACTCGGCAGCGCCGTGAATCGTGAGCCACCGCAGCTCGCGCGAGTTGAGACACGTACGATTCCCGGCCCCGATGGAAGTGAGTTGCGAATCCGCATCTACTGGCCGAAGGGCGAGGGACTGTTCGGTGCGTGTCTGTATTTCCACGGAGGTGGCTGGGTATTGAACGACATCGACACGCACGACGACGTAGCGCGGCGGCTGGCAGGCGCATCGGGCTTCGTGTTCGTGTCGGTCGATTATCGCTTGGCTCCCGAACACAAATACCCTGCCGCGATTGAGGACGCTTACGCCGCGCTGCAGTGGGTCGTGCAAGAAGCAGCGGCCCTCAATGTCGATCTCGCTCGGATCGCCGTTTGTGGAGACAGCGCGGGAGGAAACATCGCCGCCGTGTTGTGCCTGCTGAGTCGTGACCGAGGTGGACCTTCCATCGCGTTTCAGGCCCTCATCTACCCGATCACGGATTGCGACTTCGACCGGCCGTCGTATCGAGACAACGCCGATGGCTATTTTTTGACGACCAAGCAAATGCGCTGGTTCTGGGGTCATTACGTCAGCACGTCCGAGCAGATGAGTGAGCCGTATGCTTCACCGTTGCGAGCGACCTCATTGAGCGGACTGCCACCCGCCTTAATCCAGACCGCCGAGTTCGACCCGCTGCGCGACGAAGGTGAAGCATATGCGGTCGCTCTCCACGCGGCGGGTGTGTCCGTGACACTGCATCGCTTTGAAGGACTCATCCATGCCTTCGTGAAGCGGGTCGATCAGTTCGATGCCGCGACCGAAGCGATCCTCGAAATCGGTGCCGCGCTGAAGGGTCTCAAGGGAATCTGAACCTCGATCTGCGAACTTCTCCCCTTGCCCCGGCATTGCGGGGAGAGGGGCCAGTGGTGAGGGGTTCTTACGGGCAGGGCTTCCGAGGTGCGAAACGCCGAGGAATCAGGTCCGTAGCCGAATTCGCAAGAATTCGGAAATCGATCGCACGATCCGAATTCTTGCGAATTCGGCTACAAACGCAGAAGAACACCACCTCGGAAGCCCTGGTTCTTACGGGTATTGAACTTCAACGATTCGTCTCAGCAAACGTCTGACTTCACAATGTCGCACCGCGTCAAATCGACAATGGCGAACAGTTCGCGTTGTTCAGTCAGCGGCACGCCGAACTTCGTGAGCGTCTGTTGGAAGTCATCCAAGAAGGCGGTCCATTCCGTGCCGGTGATGTTGAGGTGCGCGTGCGAGTCGAGCATCGAACGGCCGGTATAGCGCTGCGGCCCGCCCGTCGCCCAGCAGACCTGCTCGGTGACGAGGTACTTGAATCCGGCACGCGAGACGCGGTGATGAGCCTCATCCACGTGCGGATTCGCGTTCAATCGCGGGTCGTCCATAATCCGGTCAATGAAGTCATCGACCACCGCCGCGATGGCATACACACCTCCAAGCCGCTCATACAAACTTGCGGGAGTCGCGTTGGCATGATTCGAGTTCGTCATCGGGTGTTCTTTTCTTGGAGTTGCCACAGAGGTTAAAGGCATCGTGAACGAGGACATCCTTGCAGAGTCCTCGTCGTCGAGCCAATGATCGCCACCTGCTCGACCTCAATTGTTTCCGTTCCGCCCGAAGGCTTCTCATGTCAGACGTGACCATTCTTAACGCCACGCTCGTGCTGCCAGACCGCTTGCTCGAACGAGCTTGGCTAAACGTGCAATCGGGTCGCATCGCGGCATTCGGAACACTCGACTCCCTGCCTTCGCAAATGGTGCAGACATGGGATGCGGAGGGCCGGTTCCTCGCGCCCGGCTTCATCGACATGCACGTGCATGGAGGTGACGGCGCGGACTTCATGGACGGCGATGAGGCCGCGTTTGCGACGGCCATCGCGGCGCACCGGCGTCACGGCACGACAGGAATCGTCCCGACGAGCACCGTCGCAACGCACAAGCAAACGCTGCGGTTTCTGGAACTGAGCGAACACTTCCGCGCGGCGGGACAGATCTTGGGTGCTCATCTTTACGGGCCGTATTTCAACGAGGACAAAGTCGGCTGCCACCCGCTGGCTCCCACCAGACCGCCGACGCAGAACGAGTACGGCCAGTACCTCCAGTTCGCACGTACGATGCTGGTCGCGACGTGTGCCCCCGAACTCCCCGGCGCGAGCGACTTCTTTCGAGACGCGGCGGCAATGGGCATTCGGCTCAACGCGGGCCACTCGGATGCGTCCTGGTCTGAAATGCAGGTGGCGTTCGATCTCGGGATGAGGCACGTCGATCACTTCTATTGTGCGATGAGCAGCGTCCCCGGCCTGCGAGAAAGATTCGGTGTCCCGATGCAGGCGAGCATGGCCGAGTTCGTACTCGGGACAAGCGCGATGACCACCGAGATCATCGCTGACGGCCGGCACCTCGCCCCCGAGTTGTTGCGGTTCGTCGTGCGGATGCTCGGAGTTGATCGTGTCGCTCTTGTCACAGACTGCAACCGCGCGTTGGACATGCCTCCCGGCGAGTACGTCTTCGGGCCACTCGCTGCGGGCGTGACCATCGTCAGCGATGGCGAAGTCGGTTGGACGGCCGATCGATCCGCGTTGGCCAGCAGCGTGCGCGGGATGGACTTCATGGTGCGCCACATGCACCGCGTTGTCGGTCTCGAACTAACGCAGGCCGTTCGCCTGGCGACGCTCACCCCGGCGAAGATTCTCGGGGTGGATCGCAGCCTCGGCAGCATCGAAGTCGGCAAGCAAGCGGACTTGGTGTTGCTCGATGAGCAATTGGAAGTGCGCGGCGTTTGGATGAGCGGCATGCTGCTGTGATACGAGAATGCAAACACACGACAGCTCTTTCCTAGAAGTAGTGCGCATTTCAAAACTAACCCGCCGCGTGAGTTTTGAAGTTGCGCTCTTTGGTTTGGGCGGTGGAAACTGGTCTTGCAGAAAAGCGAGTCCTATCCCATGACGGGATCTGGGAATGATCACCAGGTCACAGGAAGGACTCGCGCTGGTCATGGTGGCGGAATCGGTGCGGACGCTCAAGGGTTTCCTGGCGT
>JAYTGQ010000214.1:0-37914 GCA_043733345.1 Schlesneria sp. | reverse complement strand
CGTCCGCTCTTGGTTTTCGCCATTCGTTCCCCGTCTCAAGAGAAAACGAAGAGCGGACGGGCAGGAGTGCCCATCCTACAAGGGCGGTGAGCGACAAGTGCGTTGAGTGACAAGTGGATTGAGTGACACGTTGTTTGAGGAACCGCTGTCATGCGTGCCGTCGCACCACCGCCGGGATTTCGTGGGTTGGACCCTGACAAACGGATCACCGTCTACACGCGGCATCTCCCCCATTGGCGTCAACCAGGGGCGACCTACTTCGTCACCTTTCGACTGGCCGACGCATTGCCACAGGACAAGCTCAACGAACTCAAAACGCTCCGTTCGCATTGGGAGTACACGCATCCCGAACCTCGTTCCGAAGCGGACTGGGAAGAGATCGCCCGTGAGATCACGCGGCGCACGGAAGCGTGGCTGGACGACGGTCACGGCGCCAGCCACTTCCGCGAAACCCGCTGGGCCAACGACCTGCGCGATCGACTGCATCACTTTCAGGGCCAGCGCTATCACTTAGCCTGTTGGACGATCATGCCCAACCACTGCCACGCGATCATTCGTCCGTTTGATGGCCACGACTTGGAAGAGTTGCTGGGCGCGATGAAGGGTGTCGTCGCGCGAAACCTCAACGCGGCCCTCCATCAGCCAGGCGAACTGTGGCAACAGGAAAGCTTCGACCGCATCATTCGCCGGGTGGCCTAGCTTGCTTCAAGCTAGGTGCGAAGCACAAGAAACCTCAGCGCGAACGTCGATCAAAAGGCGAACGTCACAATTTGATTCAGCGTGAACTGAAAGTTTCTTGGGCCTGCGACAAGGTGGCTGGAGTCGGGCGTCTTCGACCGCCCCCGGCATGACGTGCGAACACGTTCTAGCCGCTGGGAGCTTCAAAGACTCGACCCCAGTCACACCGGCCCGTTCTTAGTGGCTCGGGATTGAGTTTGAGTTGCTCGATGGCGGCGAGCCTCACGCGGCAGAACTCCTCTCGGAAGGTCATTCATGAGACTCTTCAGGTACTCCCTGTTGTGTTGGATGCTGGCGACGGCCGTGTGCGAAGCTCAGGGGCGGAGGCCACCTGAGCCACCGAACGAGCAGGGGCCGTGGAACCGGGATCTTTAGCGGTACGAATCGCACGATGGTCGTCGGTTCGAGCGAGTGGGAACGTTTGTCGAGCGGGCGGGGGTGCCGTGTGTCATCCGTGACGCGAAGCAGCGGCTGGTAGCGGTCTTTCAATGGTTTCTCTTCGACCGCGAAGAGGCGTTCGACAAGGTGGCCGTCGTCTTTTCCGAGGACGAAGGCCAGACGTGGTCGAAGCTGGAACCGATGCGCGTCGAGGGGCTGCCGACTCAGATGATGCGGCCGGTCGATCCGACGGTGGAACCTAAAAGCGACCCGGACGTTCCAAACGTCCGGGTCGCGGCACCGTCAAATTAAAATGCCACCGGTTCGATGAGGCGTTGAGGTGGGACGACATGGATTCCCAGCGACTTGACGGTGGTGTTTGGCATCTATCGACCGGGGCCGGGTCTCTGCCTGCAGGTGATTGCGAATATTACCTGGGATGGACTGGTAGTTTCGGGCCGCTGGACCCAATCGACCTGAAGTGTGTGACTGTTGCCGGCGTTCCGAGCTTCGACTTCAGTTTTCAGTTTAATTCGGGTGGGTGCAGCATCAGCGGCGGTGGCGTATCGCCCGCAAGCAGCAACTCGGGAACGCTCGTCAGCTACGGGGCGACGGGCCTCGACTTGCAGCCCTGCTGTGGGGTGTCCCAAATGGGCCTGTGGACGATCACAGTGACGACCGGCATCCTCGAGCCAGTATATCTCCCCCCGTCAAAGTGGCCTCCCTGTGTGCCGGGAAGCTGTGGCATGCCCGACTTTTGCAGTGGAGGGAGCGGCATTCCCGAGGCGGGGAGTTCACTGGCCAGCGAGTATCCGATTCGCTACGCCACCGGTGAAATCCTCCTATTGGCAACCGATCTCCAGGCCAGTGGTTTCGGCGTGACGTGGGGACACTCGCGCAACTTTCAGAGCCGCTTGGAAAGGAGTCAGGGGATCGGTCACGGCTACAACTGGCAGGTGGCCGAATGGCCCTACCTGATCGTGGACTACAACGGCAACGTCACCGTCCTTGGCCAAACGAATTCCGAACTCTGGTTCGACCAGACCGTCTCCGGTTACGTGGCCCGCTTCGGAGTGCAGGATCGTCTCCAACTCGACACGGGAACCTCACGCTATCTGCTGACGGCACCGGATGGCACGATCACGGAGTTCGACCAACCGACCGGAATGTTCCGCCAGCGAACCGCTCCCGGCGGGGCCGTGGTGGAAGTCAAGTCGATGGCGGCGAACGGCTACAACTTCACCGTCGTCGAGCGGAGCGAAACCTCGGGGGTTCGCACCACGACGGAACAGTATCTCTACGACTACATCACGCCGTATGCCGACACGCTGCTGGAACGAGTCACGCTGCGGCGCAAGGTGGATGCCGGGGCATGGTCCAATGTCACGCGCGCCGGCTACACCTATTACGGGCCGAGCGAATCGCACGGCGGATTGCAGGACTTGAAGACCGTCCTCACGCAAACGTGGGATGACGCGGCCTGGCAGGAGACGGGAACAACGCTCTATCGCTATTACCCCGAGTACGGGTCGTCGAGTTCCAGCTCCAGCTCCAGTGGCTCCAGCGGCGGCTGGGATGTCCGGGCGCATCTGCTGAAGTATGTCGTCAACCCGGCCGCTTATGCCCGAATGGTGGCGGACGGGCACGCTCCGCTGACGGCCACGGATGCCACGGTGGCGCTCTACGCCGATTACTACTTCGAGTACGACACCCAGCGCCGGGTCACGAAGGAGATGGTGAAGGGCGGTTCGCAGACGTTCCTGTTTGCCTATGCATCGAGCGCGTTCTCCGACAACTACAATCAGTGGAAGACCAAGACCACCGAAACGCTGCCCGATGGCAACCAGAACATCGTGTACGCGAACTACGCCGGTCAGACGATGCTCCAGGTGTTCCAGTCCGGTTCGGACCAGTGGATCGAGTTCTGGCAGTACAACGCCAGCGCGAGGGTGATCCTCCACGCCCATCCGTCCGCCGTCATAGGCTATGACGAGACTAGGGCCGATCTGCTGAACTTCAATTCGCTGACGGGCAAATACCAGTATCTGCGCGACAACGCGGGGCTGATCCAGACGTACACCCTTCACGCCCCCAGCGGGTTCTTGACGAGCGAATCTCTCCGTCAGGGGCAACTCGGCACGTCGATCAAACTGAGGGAGTACGAATGCTGCGGCAGCGACTGCGGATGCGGCTCGTCGAGTTCCTCGTCCTCCAGTTCGTCGAGTTCCTCATCCGGTTCGGGTTGTGCCAGCGGTGTCTGGTTCCTGTCCAAAGAGACCGTCTATCCCTCCGACACCGATCAGACCAAGACGCTCGTCACCCGGCATTGCTATTCGTTCCGCTCAGGCACCTGTGCCGTGAAGGAACGTGTGACCACGCTGCCGGTTGTCGGTACGGATCAGAATGGTTCCGGCATTGCCGCTACGCGGCGCGAGTACCGCGACATCTATGGCAACCTCACCTGGTCGATGGACGAACGGGGCTTCATCACGCTGGTGGTTTACGACATCCCGACCGGTGCCGCGACGCAGGTCGTCGAGGACATCGATACGTCGCTGTTTGCGGATGTCCCTGCCGGTTGGTCCACGCCGTCGGGAGGGGGACTGAATCTGGTGACGAACTTGGAGTCCGACAATCGCAGCCGCCTCACGCAGTCGCTCGGACCGAGTCACACGATTGACCTGAGCGGCACGGCAACCACCGTGCGCCGCGCGGCGTGGATGGCCTACCAAGAGGTCTCGGCCGCCCGGCAGAACCGGACCGGGCTACGCCACGGGAACCGATCCGAGCTACATTTACACGCTGGTCAATCCCGTCGCGATCACCAAGAGCGACGTCAGTCCCCGCGTCAACGAGGAGATTCAGGCCACGCGCGCCTCGACCAGTGGCAAACTGCTGCCGGGCGACACGTTCGCGCAGTCGGGCTATCTGCGTTGGCAGACGATGCAATACACCGACTGTTGCCTCGCCGAGTCGCAGCGCGCGTATCACACGATTCCGTCCAGCGGCACCGGATCGTCGGGGACGAACTATGACCAGACCCACTACGGCTACACGGTGATGAAGCGTCGGAACCGAACGGTCCTGCCGGGGGGTGAGATTGCGTTTGGGGTGTTCGACGTGCGCGGGTTGGTGCTGAAACTCTACGTCGGCACGAACGACACCGGGGCGACCGAGACCGATCCGACCGGCGGTGGTGCCAGCGGGAACACCATGCAACTCGTGATGGCGAACGAGTACGACGGCGGCGCGGCGGGCGGCGACGGCAACCTCACCAAACAAACCGACTACGTGAACGGTTCCCTCTCCCGCGTGACGACGCTGGTGTATGACTTCCGCAACCGGCGGATCGACACCGACGACGAAATCGACATCTTCGAGCGGCTCTGCTACGACAACCTCGACCGCGTGATTCAGGGGCACCGAAGTTCCTGACAAACGGTGTCCGGTTGGAAATCCGCCAATTGACCTGATGAGCCACTTCCATGTCTCGGTATCCGTTGTTTGAGCGTCAGGACATGGAATTGCGATCCGTTGGAGAGCGTGGGCACGATTTGGTTGCGACCAAGGTTGCTCCACTTCAAGAGCCGGTGCCGCCGTTCTCGCATCCCGAGTTTGGCACGTTGGTCGAATCCATTCGACAGGCGCGACAGTGCGAACGTCCCGTGATTGTGATGATGGGTGGGCATCCAATTAAGTTGGGATTGTCGCGGTATCTGATCGATCTGATGGACCGGGGACTGGTGACGCACGTCGCGACGAACGGGGCGGGGATCATTCACGACTTTGAACTGGCGCTGATCGGCGGGACGAGCGAAGACGTGGCGAAGTGGATCAAGGTCGGTCAGTTCGGTCTCTGGCACGAGACCAGCCGTCTCAACGATATCCTCCGCGAGGGAGCGGCCCGCAACGAAGGCTTGGGTGAAACGGTGGGGCGGGTCATCGAACAGGAAAGGTTTCCTCATCGTGACCTGAGCATCGCCGCTGCCGGTTGGCGACTCGGAATTCCCGTCACCAGTCATGTGACCATCGGTGGAGACATCATTCACTCGCATCCCAACTGCGACGGTGCGGCGCTCGGTGCGACCAGCTTCACCGACTTCTTGATTTTCGCCCGCAGCGTGCAAGACCTCGAAGGGGGAGTGTTCCTCAACATCGGCTCGGCCGTGACCGGCCCCGAGGTCTACCTCAAAGCCCTCTCAATGGCCCGTAACGTCGCCCGGCAGGAGGGCAAGGAACTCCGTCACTTTACAACCGCCGTGTTCGATCTCATCCCGCTCCCCTCGAACTGGCGCGACGGTACGCCGAGCAAGGACGACCCGTGCTATTACTACCGCCCCTGGAAAACGATCCTCACCCGCACCGTCGCCGACGGCGGCCAGTCCTTCTACTTCCAAGGGGACCACCGCCAAACCATCCCCTCCCTCTGGCACGAACTGGTAAAACACTCTCCCGCTTGAGAACTGACCCGGAATGTGAGGTGTGGGCGCAGGAAGCGTAAGATCATCTAGGGTCATCGCGTGTGGTAGTCCGTGTACCACCGCGAAAGAGGCAGAGTGTGGAAGATTGATCGGGAGGATCTGATGACGGAACACGAGCGAGTCGCGTGCGGCCTTGCACTCAAACCGACGCTCTTTCTCGACCGAGACGGGACGATCAACCGCCACATCGGATATCTCGACCGGCCCGAGCAGATTGAACTGTTGCCAGGAGTCGGTGCGGCCATCTGTCGTCTGAATCGAGCCGGCGTACTTGCCGTGGTCGTGACCAATCAGGCGGTCATCGCACGCGGTCAATGTAGCGAGTCCGACCTCGATAAAATTCATGTGAGATTGAAGGAGGAACTCGGGCAACACGGCGCGTACCTCGATGCTATTTACTACTGCCCGCATCACCCGGATCGCGGACAACCGGGGGAGGTGACAGAGCTGAAAATCGTCTGCCGCGGCCGAAAGCCCCAACCGGGGATGATCGAAGAAGCTCTGCGCGAACTGCCCATCGATCCCAACCAGTGTGCCGTTGTCGGAGACACCGTGCGCGACGTGGGTCTCGCCCGCAACTGCCGCCTGCCGTGCTATTGGATCACATCGACAGAACAGATGATCCCCGCTCACGTCACCCGCGTCGAACTCGTAGGCCGCGCTGGCTGTAGCGTTGGTGGATTCCCACGCGGAATCGGCAGCGGCGGTGTCGGCCGTGTACGTGGACCATGCTCCCGCCTCGGCCACGTTCCAGGCGGATTCGGCGGCAGTGGCGGCGGCAGCGTAGTCGGCTTGAGCTGCGGTTGCGACGGATTCCCATGCTGTCACCGCAGCCGCCACGTCGGATTCATAGGACGTCCATGCGGTAGACTCCGAGGCGGTCCATGCGGTCAGGGCGGCACTCGCCGCTGTTTCATACGTCGTCCACGCGGATGATTCCGCTGAATTCCAAGCAGTCGTGGCTGTGGAGGCGGCCGAATCATAGGTGGCGGAAGCGGTGGCTTCGGCCGTGGTCCAAGCGGTCAACGCACTGTCGGCGGCGGATGAATACGCGGACCATGCGGTCGATTCAGCGGACTGCCACGCGGTGAGGGCGGCGGTGGCGGCGGTATCGTAGGCAGTCGAAGCGATGGCTTCGGCGGCTGTCCATGTGGCGTCCGCGGCGGAGGCAGCCGCGGCATAAGCGGCGTGGGCGGTGGCCTCGGCTGCATACCAATCGGCAGCGGCGATACCAGCCGCAGTTTCGTAGTTCGACCAGGCGATGGCTTCCGCAGACACGAAGTCCGCATAGGCGGCGGTCTCGATAGCCTCAAAGGCACCCCATGCGGTCGCTTCTGTGGCGTACCACGCGGCTGAATGAAGCAGCCCCGATCGCATCCATATAAGCAGAGCCAGCGGCCGCCATCACCGCCGGGTCGGTCGTGCCCGCCATGGCCGCGAAGTACGTATCGTTCGCCGTGTTCACGTCGTCGTAGTAAGTGGCTGTGGCGTCATCCACGCTGGACACATACGAGTCGTAAGCGGGATCAACCACGGCGTCGTAGGCAGCGATGGCGGCATCAACTTCGCTGTCATAGGCCGCTTCAGCGCCGTCCATCGCCGTGTCGTAGGCAGCGTCGGCCGTATCCATCGCCGTGTCATAGTCCGCGGCGGCGGTATCCATGGCCGATTCGTACGCGGCATTCGCGGCATCTACGGCGCTGTCGTAAGCGGTGACGGCAGCGTCGAACGCGCCGTCGTACGTCGCATCCGCCGTGACCACCGCCGCATCATACGCGTCTTTCGCCGTCGTCATCGCACTGTCATAGGCCGTGTCAGCCGAAGTCGTCGCGGAATCGTACGCCGCCTACGCCGCAGTCATCGCGGTGCCGTAGGCGGCATCCGCGGCACTCACGGCGGATTGATACGCCATGTCGGCGGCGGTCATCGCGCTGTCGTAGACGGCGTTCGCCGCATCTACGGCGGAATTGTACGTGGTCGCCCCGGCATCCATGGCCGATTCGTAGGCCACGTTCGCCGGATCCATCGCGGCGTCGTACGCGGTTTCGGCAGCGTCCATCGCGGCATCGTACACGGCAGTCGCCACGTCCACGGACGTGGTGTAGGCGGCATGGGCGGAAATCATGGCTGCGGAGTAGACCGTGGTGGCCGCATCCATCGTGCCGTTGTACACGGACACGGCCGTGTCGAGGGCCGAGTCATAGGCACTGTCGGCAACCGAGACCTCTCCGGTGTACGCCGTCCACGAAGCATCCACTGTGGAATTATAGGAGGAGGTTGCCGCATCGACCGTGAGCGTGTACGTGTCTTCCGCTGGCGTCACCACAGAGTCATACGCTGAATCGGCAGCCCCCATCTCAGCGTCGAAATTCGCCAACGCCGCATCGACTGCCAATTGAAAGGCCGCATCGACCGTTGTCATCGTGGAGGTGTACGCAAGTGCTGCTGAGGCAATCGCGGCTTGCGCAATTGCCTCAGCAGCGTCGGCCTGACCCTGTAGTGATGCGATCGTCTGCAGGTATATTGATTCCGGAGATGTCGCTGAACTCGATACCGAATTGGTTGCGGTACCAGAACTCGAACCGTTGGTATTGCTTCCAGTCGAACCGGAGCCACTTGGCGAACCACCGCTGCCCGATCCTCCGCTCGCGCTCGGGAATGCAAGTGTGACTGTCGCCATCGACGAATCGCCATCAGCATCATGCACGATGTACGTGAAAAGCTCGGTCCCTTCGTAGTTTGCTTCTGGGGTATATATGAGCGTTGGTGTGCTTGATTCACCAGAGCCATAGGGATCAGCGGGTTGGGTCGCCACGGAACCATGCAGTACAGAACCGACTGCGGAGAAGCTCAGATTCCCCAGCGCGCTCAGGTCGTTGGATAGTACGTCCAACACGACGGGGCTTGGTGTTTCTGTGGGCTGTAGGACGAACGAGTCGTCTACCGCTGATACTGCACTCATCACGCGGCGTGGTTCGAGGACTTCGATCATGGCTGGAATCGCCGAGCCGAGAGCGGATCGGCGGCGGCGGGGCCGCGTGTCGGGCCTCAGCCTCCTCCCTCCCGGCTGCCTATCTTCCAAACCCCAGACGACAACCGACCGAGTCAATTGGACAAGAGCATGATCGAGATTCCTCAGACGAGAACGAGGGGAGCAGCAGAGTGCTGCGCGGCAACAGACCAAGAGTGGGTGCCGCCAAATCGACGGAGCAAACGAAACAAACAGCGATCAACGAGAAAGATTCAAAGGTCGTGCAAGACTCACACAGCGTTGAACTTCACCAGAACGGCAAAGCGGGCGAGACGCTGCCGAGATCGACTTCAAAATAGCAAGCGGCTGTTTTGAGAATTTTTTCGTGGAGACCGCGTGGTCCTTTCCAACGCCGCGCGCGGCCGCGGGGCGATTGGCGGGGTAAGCCTCCGGCTTGCCCCCTTTTTCAACTGCATTTACGGGCAAGCGAGACGCTTACCCTACGTTTTTCAACAGGCTGCTAGCCGCGTTTGTTGGAGGACAATCGACGGTCAGATCACTTGAGTTCACGCGGACGCCAGATGGCATCGATCGTGGCGCGGGTAGTCTCAGTCAGGTCGGACCATCTGTCGAGCGGCAGTGTGAGGCGGACAAGGGCTGCCGTGGGGAGGCGGTGGGATTCGCCGGTCAGTTGGGTGAGGAACGTTTCCAGGTCGGGATTGTGTCCGACGATGAGGACGCACGCAGCGGGTTCGGCAACGTGGGCGAGGGCCGTCAGAAATTGAGCGGTCTCGCAGTGATAGAGAGCAGCGCTGTGAGTGACCGGGATGAGATGGCCTGCGGGGAGTTCAACTTGAACGAGCTTCCAAGTCTCTTTTGCGCGGAGGGCGGTCGAGCAGAGGACGAGGTCGGGGCGGAGGCCGGTGTCACGCAGCACGGCTCCCATGCGCGGGGCGGCTTTGAGGCCGCGTTTCTTCAGTGGGCGGTCATGATCGTTGAGCGTGGTGTTGGACCAGCTCGACTTGGCGTGACGGAAGAGGAAGAGCGTTTTCATATGAGCCTGTGAGAGAAGACAGGGAGAGGTGATGGGCGAGCGGAAAGAGTTGGCGGACTCACACCAACCCGAAGTGTGAATTTTGAAGTTGCGCACTTTTGATTTTGTGGGTGTCGTTCTCCGCCTTTCCCAAGGGGATTCGGGGGAAACGTCGGGCAAGGACGGTCGTGATTCGCGGCCTCTCTTCATTCGCGGTCGAAGGACTCCCACTTTTCAAGATCGACAGCGAATGAAGAGAGACAGCGAATGGCACAATGCCCTACTGACAGCGAGGTCAGGTACAAACTTGAGTTTGAGGAGCTTCTTCGACGAACAGCGCAACTTCAAAAAGTGTGAACGAGGGCGAGGACGAACGACGACCTCGTTCACACTTCTTCGCCCTCGACCTCGTTCACACTTCGGGTGGGTGTGAATCTTGGATCGGGCTTCACTCTTCGGCACCGGGGGCGCGGTGGGGTTCAAACACGGTGAGGGCGGCGCGTTCGGCTTGTTCGATGGCTTCGGTGGCTCGGCGATAGAGGACTTCTTGACTGCGACACGGTTCGGCGGTGGAACTCGGTTTGACTCGTTCGTAGCTGCCGTCAGAGAGCAATCTTTTCGCTTTCACATTGTCTTGAAAGTGCGTTCTCAGAATCGCCAACAGTTTGGTGCGACAGGCGGGATCTTCCACGGGAACGAGCAGCTCGACTCGTCTATCCAAGTTGCGCGGCATCCAGTCGGCGCTGGAAATGAACAGACGTTCGTCGCCTCCGTGATAGAAATAGAAGACGCGGCTGTGTTCGAGGAACCGATCGACGACGCTGGTGACGGTGATGTTTTCGGACAAGCCGGGAACGCCGGGTCTCAGACAACAGATCCCGCGCACGTTGAGGCGAATCTTCACGCCCGCTGCGGATGCCGCATAGAGGGCCTCGATCATCCGTTCGTCCACCAGCGCGTTGAACTTCGCCATGATGACCGCCTTCTGGCCGTGCTTCTTGCGTTCGGCTTCGGCCTCAATCATTTCGAGCAGTTTGTCGCGGAGTCCGATCGGGGCCATTTCGATCTTGCGAAACTGTTGCGGCTGCGAGTATCCGGTGATGGCGTTGAAGAACGCGGTGGCATCGGCTCCCAGATCGTCGTTGCAGGTCATCAGGCTCACATCGCTGTAGACCCGGGATGTGATCTCGTTGTAGTTCCCGGTGCCGAAGTGAACGTAGCGCGTGATCCCCTGCGGTTCGCGGCGCACGATCAGGCACACCTTGGCGTGGGTCTTGAGACCTTTCACGCCGTAGATGACCTGCACCTCGGCCCGTTCCAGATCGCGCGCCCATTCGATGTTGCGCAACTCGTCGAAGCGGGCCTTCAGTTCGACGACGGCCGTGACGTACTTCCCCTTCAGCGCGGCGCGTTTCATGGCCGTGACGATCGGACTGTTGGAACTCGTGCGATACAGAGTTTGCTTGATGGCGAGTACGTCCGGGTCGTCGGCCGCTTCTTCAATCAACCGCACGACGGGATCGAAGCTCTCGTAAGGGTGGTAGAGCAGCACGTCGCGGCGCGCGATGGTGGTGAACAAGCTCTCGGCCCGATCAACTTGCGGGAGTGGCTTCGGTGGCCACGCTTCGTACCGCAGCGTGTCGAAGCCCTGCGAATCGGTCAGGCGAAAGAAGGCTCCTAAATCGAGCGGCCCTGGCACGGGGAAGACCCATTCATCAGCGACCTCCACCGCCGATTGCAAGAACTCGCGCACGATCCGGCTACCGGACTCGGCCACTTCCAACCGCACGCACGCGCCCTGTCGGCGGGCATTCACGATTTCCTGCATCTCGCGCAACAGGTCGAATGCCAAGTCCTCACGCAGTTCGAGGTCCGCGTTGCGGGTGATCCGGAACGGCACGCACTCTTCGATCGTCTCACCGGGGAACAGCCGCGCGAGAAACAGTCCGACGACATCCTCCAACAGGATGAAGCTGAAGCCACTTTCGGACGGGAGCGTCAGAAACCGTTTCCGGTTGCGTCCAAACGGCACGATGGCAAAGCGCGGGACGGTCGAACCGGCCGAAGGAGCCAATCGCACGCACAGGCTGAGCGACTGATTGATGAGCGGCGGAAAGGAGGGCGTGTCGGCCGACGGAAAGAAGACGGGACTGTCGGTGACGCTCGTCGCTCCCTCAGTGCGTAGGAGAGCGGCGGCGGCCGGAGCAACCAGCGGCACGGCCTTCTTCTTCGTCGCGCGTTTCTTTGCGAGACGGGCTTCGTCCGTTGACGTGCTCGTTGCAAGATCATTCGTTACCGACTCCAACACCACCGCCACGGCCATCGGGGTCAGCACGGGAAAAATCTCTTGCTCGAACAGCGTCTGGACGTGCTTCGTCTGGCGATCGTTTAACTCCTTGAGATGCACGCGGCGCATCCCCGCTTTCGCCAAAGCGGGCTCCAGTTCCGAGAGATAGACGCGGTACTGCTCGTCGGCGAACGAGTGCATTCGCTCGCCGATGGCCTTCAATTGCTCAGCCGTTGTCAGCCCGTTCGGATCGGGGTGCGACTCTCCTTCCGCCAGCAACAGTTGCAGGCTACCGATGCGCACCATCGTGAACTCGTCCAAGTTCGAGGACGTGATCGCGAGAAATTTGAGCCGCTCCAGCAGTGGGATCGTCGGATCGCGGGCCTCGTCGAGTACCCGCTGATCGAACTCCAGCCAACTCAGTTCGCGATTGAAGAAACGAGATTCCGCAGCCATGGCGGTCCAACATCCAAAGGAAAAAGTGCGAGGGGGCGAGGCCGGAGAAGTGTAGCCGCCGCGCGCGACGAGTCGAAGCGGCGGGGGACGGCAAAATGCGAGGAGGCAAAATCATGGGGAACAGAATGATGCGGGGATGGCGCAGGCCGGGCTGACAACAATCGCTCCGCCAGTTGACAGTTGTGATCGGGGAATCAAACATGCGCCAGTCCTCAGCGAGATCAAGTTCAACGGACCAACGGGAAATGAAGGGTTTACAACATGAGACACCAGTCACAGCCGAACACCGTCAGGCGCGGGATCGCACGGGGTTTGATCGCGGTCGTGGTGATGTTTGTTCTTGCGACGCAGACGCCTCGCACGCTTGCCCAAGATGCGACCGGTCGCTTTGTCGATCAGGTCTTTCGCGATGAGGCTGGCGAACACAAGTACGTCGTGTTCCTTCCGGCGGGCCATCGCGTGGACAAGCCTTCGCCCGCGATTCTGTTCCTGCATGGAGCGGGTGAGCGGGGGATCGAGAACCGGATGCAACTCACCATCGGGCTGGCTCCATTCGTGAAGGCGCGGGCGAAGACGTTTCCGTTCGTCGTGATTTTCCCGCAGTGCGAATCGACGGAAGGCCGCATCTTGGAATCGTGGCAAAGTAGCTCGGCCGACGGACAACGCGCGCTGGCAATTCTCGATCACGCCACGAAGCAGTTCGGCATTGATGCGCGTCGCATCGCGCTGACCGGTTGGTCGATGGGCGGCTACGGCGCGTGGAGTCTCGCCGCCGCCGATCCGTCGCGCTGGTCGTGCGTTGTTCCGCTCTCCGGCGGTGGCCAGGTGGAGCAGGTGGCCGCGTTCAAGGACATCCCCGTCTGGGCCTTTCATGGCGCGAAGGACTCACTGATCAAAGCGGAAGAAAGTCGCAAGTTGACCGATGCGCTGAAGGCTGCCGGAGGAACGGTCTCGTACAGCGAGTTGCCTGCCGGGACACACGACATCAACGCGGCGGTCTACGGCAACGACGCCGTGATCGCGTGGATGCTCGCCCCGCGCAAGGCACCGGCGGAGTTAAGTTCCGCCACAGTCCCGCCCGTCGCCGCGATCAACATCCCGTTCGTGCCCGCGCTGGAGATTCCGCAGGCACTCGGCTTTCGACTCGGCAACGATGCTCTCGCCGCGCTGTCGTACTCGATCCCGCAGACGATCCCCGCGAACCTGCTCTCGGGATCGTTGGGAGACATGTTCGACAGCACCACGGTGCAAGGGCGTTCGTTCAGCATCCGCTTCACGGGGATCACGTATCGCGGCACGGTCGAGCGGGTGATCGTGAAGGGAGCGGGGAAGAACAAACTGCTCGTGCAGCTCGGCCTGCGCGACGTGGTCCTCTCGATTGGCGGGACGTATGTGGACGGAGCGCGGCACGCGGCACAGGCGGGACCGATCTCGATCTCGATCGGAAACCGCTATCCCGTCTGGCTGAGCCTTGAGGTCACGCCGTACATCGCCGAACGCCGGATTCGGTTGAAGTCGCTCGGAGCAAGCTTTCAAATTCCGCAGGACAACTGGAGCGTGACTCAACCTGCCGGCGTTTCCACACAAGGCTTTGGCATGACGCGCGAAGCGGTGACGAGTGGCCTTACGAACGGGCTATATGGGAGCAAGGGCCGTATCGAAAACGAAGTCGTCAATCTCGCACCGACGATTGTGAGTGAACTCGAAAAGCATCTGGTGCTGCCCGAAGCGGGATCGACTCTCGCGAATTTGTGGCCGCTCCCCGTCAATCCGCCGCGTCTGCAAGTCTTTCCCGAACAGATCGTGACCGACGAGAACGGCATCTCGTTGGTCGTCGGCCTGACCGCCGGAAGCCTCAACCCGTTTGGACCGGCTCCCGTGTTGAAGCGCGTCGCGCCCGCCGGAGTCACGCTCGCGCAGATGGCAGGAGACAAGGCCCTGCACGTCACGGCGGCACCGCAGATTTTGGGGCCGCTCACGCAAATGGTGGTCGATGCCGATCAGGCCAAGCTCGACCTGCTCGACATCCCCGAACCACTCTTCACGGAGCTGGCCGATCGGGCCACGTTGCAGAAATTGATCCCGGACTTGAAGCGTCACGGCGATGGCCTGCAAGTCCGCTCGACACTGCGCGTCACCAGCCCGCTGTCGGTCGGTGAACCGTCTCAACCGGCAACAACGGAAGGATCGAAGCCGTTCGAATTCAAACTCTCCGGCCTCACGGTCGAGATCCAGATCAAGACCGATCCCGCCCAGAGCCAGTGGCAAAAGTGTGCCGCGTTCGATCTGCAAGTCTCGGAACAAGTGCGCGCCTCGCTCCAATCGCCATCTCACGAACAGCGGCAACTCCGCCTCGACTGGCTCCCCGTTTCGAGCGTCACCGGGACGGGGCGGTTCGCCGATCGCTACGAAGCCCAAGAGAAAACGTTCATCGCCGAACCGTACATCACGCAGTTCCGCGAAGGTTGGCGAGCCTACACCCAAGGAGCGAAGGTCTCCGCGACCGACGTGGCCGACGTGACGCTCGGCACATCCAAGCTGCGACTGCACGAAGTGAACTGGAACTCGCCCGTCGTCGATGTCTCGTTCCATCTGGCACGCATCAAGCTGTCAAACCTCAGCCAAGAGACCTTCAAGTACGAGACCAAAGCACCGACCAGCGACTGGGGCGAGACCCTCACCTTGAAGCCGGGCACCTCACACGAGTTCGAGCTGCCGTACCCACTGACCTACCGTCGCAACGGCGCGAAAGGCCCCGAGGTCTATACCCTCGTCGTCGGCTCCCACTCCGAATTCCGCGTCCCGCTGTCAGGCGGTTCGCCATCACTCTTCGCTGCGAACAAGCCGTAAAGAGTGCCACTCAGTTCACCTCGTTTATACCTCACGCGGCACAAAGTGAGAGGTTTCCGAGCGGGGCGGCGTCAGCCCCCTGTTCTTCCCAAGCGGGCTTACGCCCAAGAACCGGGGGGCTTACGCCACCCCGCTCAGATGTCTCACTACTGACCTCGCGCGGTTTGCCGTGCGGATTCGACACGGATACGATCCTGCCCGCCAAGGCTCTGTTTTCGTGGTTGAGGTGCGCGTATGTCTGCTGTTTCTCACTGCTGTTTGTGTCGTTGTGTCGTCGCGGCGCGAGGGCTGTTTCTCGGCCTGATGCTGCTCCTGACGATGCCCACTGTCGTTCGGGCCGATGCGGCGTTGGACGAGTACAACACGGCGGTCGGTCTCTACAAACAAGAGCGTTGGAAACCGGCGGCCACTCAATTTCGAGGGTTTTTGAAAGCGAATGACAAGCACGAGAAGGCTCCGCTGGCGAAGCTGTACCTCGGGCTGACACTCGTCAATTTGGACGACTTCACCGCCGCGCGTGACGAACTGCGGGCCTTCGTCAAACAGAACCCTCAGAACGCGAATGTCGCCCAAGCGCGTTATCGCGTGGCCGAGTGCAGCTACCTGCTGAACGATCTGGCCGTCGCCCGCACGGACCTCGATTCGTATCTGAAGGACTTCCCGAAAGACCCGTTTCATGACCACGCGCTGCCCTATTTGGCTGACGTGCAGTTGAGACTCAACGATCCCGCGACGGCCCTCAGTCTGTTCCAGCAGTCGATCGACCGCTTCCCAACGGGGCCGCTGGTTGAGGACGCCAAGTTCGGCCGGGCACGCGCGCTGGAGTTGCTCAAGCGCGAGGATGAGGCACTCGTGTACTTCAAAGAGTTGGCGGCGAAACAGGACGGCCCGCGCGCCGCAGACGCGCAGTTTCACATCGCGGCGATCGCGTTCGACCGCAAGCAGTTTCCCGATGCCGCCGCCGCGTATCTCGAACTGACGAAGAACTTCCCCAACAGTCGCTTCGTCCTGTCGGCTCATCTCAACGCGGGCTATGCGTTCTATCAGTCGGGCCAGTTCGCGGACGCCCTACCCCAGTTTGAAGCGGCGGCGAAGGACAAGACGCAGTTTGTCACCGCGCGTTACTGGCAGGGGCTGAGTCTCAAATCGCTCGGCCAACCGGCTCAGGCGGTTGAGGTCTTCAAGTCGGCAGCGCAAGCGGCGGGAGATGCGCCACTGGTCGAGTCAATCGTGTTCCAACAAGCGCTGTGCGAGCGGCAACTCGGTCGCACAGCCGAAGCGAAGCCGCTGTTCGAGAGCGTGCTGACACGTTGGTCGAAGGGAGACTTCGCCGACGACAGCCTGCACGCGCTGGCTGAACTGGCGATCGAAGCGGGCGACTTGGCCAGCGCGGAACAACTGCTCGGTCGCTTCGCCAAGGACTATCCGATGAGCAGTTTGAAACTGCACGCCGAGTTGTTGTCCGGGCGATTCGAGTTGGCTCGCGCCGCAGTCGCCCTGCGTGAGCAACGTCCGGCCGACGCCGTGGCCGTGCACTATGAAGCGGCAGCGAAACGCTTCGACCTCGCGATGAAAGAAAGCACCCTTCCGAAGACACAATCGCAGGCACGGTACTACCTGGCCTTCGCGCGACAGCTTCAAGGTCAGCACGCGGTGGCTCTCGACGTGATCGCCCCCTTGGTCGCACAAGTGCTGACTGACGGCGCGAAGTCCGAGTTCGGCGATGCACTCGTCCTGCAAGCCGACAGTTGGCAGATCGAGCAGAAACTGGCTGAAGCGGCTCAAGCAGCGACCTCGTACCTGAGCTTTTTCCCCAAGGGGCGGCAAGCGGCGCGAGCGGTTTCGATCCAGGCGGTCGTGGCGACGAAGCAGGGTGATCTGGCGCAGGCCGAGGCCGCACTGAAGCGACTCGACACCGAATTCCCCGAGCATCCGTTGCGGGTCGTCACGACGCAGCAGCTCGCAGAATTAGCCGACACGCGCGAAGACTGGCCGACCGCCGCGCGACTCTACACCGCGCTGATCCCGCTGAACGACGGCTCCGACAACCAGCCGTATTCCATTCGAGGTCTCGCGTGGGCGCAGTTGAAACAGAAGCAGAGTGCGGAAGCAGCCGCCACTTACGCGCGCGTGTTGAAGGACTTCGGAACGCACCGGCTCGCCGCCGAGTGTGCCTATTACCGAGGCGAGGCCTTGCGGGAATCGGGCGATGCGGACGCCGCGATCGCCGCGTTCGACGGTCTGCTCAAACAGATACCGATCGACAAGCCCGCCGACGCCAACGCGGAACAACAAACGCCGTGGCTCTACTCGTATCGAGCGGGCCTGCAAGCGGCGCGGCTCCAACGCAAAGCCAAGCGCACGGTCGAAGCCGATGCGGCTTATGACGAGCTGGTGAAGCGGTTCCCCAAGCCACAACGTCTCGACCAACTGCTCGATGAATGGGCACTGCTCAACTATGACGCCGGTCGGTTCGAGCGAGCCGATGACATCTTTCGGAAGCTCATCCAAGACGTTCCGAATAGTGAACTGGCCGACAATGCGCGACTGAGCCTCGCGGAAAGCGACCTCATCGCCGACAAGCTCGAACCCGCGAAGCAGGCGTTCGAGGAATTGTTTGCTTCGGACAAGAGCGATGCCGAAGTGAAAGAACGTTCGCTCTATCAACTGGTGGTCCTCGCGGTCGATCAGCAGCGCTGGGCCGATGTCCGCACGCTGGCCGAACAGTTGCCGACGCTCTTCCCCAACAGCCCTCACCGTTGGTACGCGGGCTACAGCGTGGTCGAGGCAATCTTGTCGAACGTGAAAGCGACTGAACCCGACTTGGAGGCGGCTCAACAACGTCTGGCAGCGCTTCGCGCCGAAAAGGACAACGCGGCGGTTAACGCTCTGCCGTGGTTCGATCGCGTCTGGGTGCTGCTTGCCGAGGCGAGTTTTCGCCAGAAGAAGTACGAGGAACTGGAACTGCTCGTCGCCGAGTTGCGGCAGCGTCCGGTGAAGTCGCCGTTCCTGCATCAAGCCGAGGAAGTCTTGGGTCGCGGCTACAAGCAACAAGCGCCGCCGAAGTTCGACGAAGCTCGTGTCGCGTTTGAACGAGTCATCGCCGACCCCGCCGCCTTCCGCACCGAGACCGCTGCCAAGTCGCAGTTCCTCATCGGTGAAACGTTCTTCCTGCAAGAGAAGTGGCCCGAGGCGTTCATCGCCTATCAAAAAGTCTTCAACAACTACGACTTCCCCGACTGGCAATCGGCGGCGTTACTTCAATCAGCCAAGTGCGACGAACAACAACAACAATGGAAAGAAGCCGCCTCGAGCTACTCGCTGCTCCTCAACAAGTTCCCTAAGTCGATGCACGCAGTCGAGGCGAAGCAACGACTCGACGCGGCAACGAAAAAGTTGGGCGGTTGATAAACGTAGGGTAAGCGTCTCGCTTGCCCGTGGAGCACAGGATGCGATCATGAATCACTTCCGGGAGTGAAGTGTGTTCGTCTTTTTCTTAGCCCGGAGGGCGGCAGAAGGTAGCCCACGGCGTGAGCCGTGGGGAAAGGTCAAAAGGCTCACCTCAGCCCGGAGGGCGACACTTTGAAATCCTTGGCAATGTGCCGCCCTCCGGGCTAAGAACTTTGAATCACCTGATCCGGACTCTTTCACTTTCTACGCTGTTTGCTTCCCCGCTAACCGCTTCCCCGCTCCGTTGAGACCCCTCATGCGACTTGCTCTGCTCTGCGACGATCCGGCCGTCATTCCTTGGCTCGATGCGATCGCTGCCGGTTCTGCACATGAGGTCGTCGTGGCGGTACACGTCTCGCCGCTGGGAGCCGAACTGTTGCGAGGGCGCTCTGGAATTCGGATCGCCGAGCGTTGGGAAGACCTGCTGATCGCGCGCGACATCGACGCGATCCTTGTCGGCGGTCACGATCCGGCCGCGCTGGAAGCGATCAAGCAATTGGCGATGGCGGGCCACGCGCTCCTGTTCATTCCCAGTGCCGGTCAAGGTTCGACGTTCCTGTACGAACTGAGTCTGATTCGAGACGACAACCGAGTGAAGTTGTTCCCGGCGCTGTGGCATCGCCACGACCCGGCCCTCGTCCGACTGCATGCTCTGCTACGAGAGAGTTCATTCGGCGCAGTGAAGTTCATCCAGTTGGATCGTGCGTTCTGTCGTCCGCTCGAGATGCAGTCGCTCCCGCAAACGATCGTCGATGCCGTGCTGCTGCCTGACATCGACCTGCTCCGCTGGCTCGGCGGCGACTACAACCAAGCGACCGCAATCAGAACCGGTGCCACGCACGACGAGGTACTCATGCAGACCGTCACGCTGGCGGGACGCGGTCTGCCGGAAGCGACTTGGCAGATGCACGCGACCACCAGCGCATCGCTCGCAGTCCTCACGGTTCACACGGAACGCGGCCACGTCGTCGCGAAACTCGATGCGTCCTCGGGTGAGTGGGTGTTGACGGAACCCAGTGGCAAACAGGTCATCGGGAGTCGCATCACCGCCGCTCGCGAACGTCTTGATGAGATCGAGCCGTTGCTCGCGCGAGACGACTCATCCGCCGCGTGGCCGGACCTCGTGAAGGTGTTCGAGACCGTCGATGCCACGCAACGCTCGGTCACGCGCCGCCGCACGATCGACCTCCACTTCGAGCCGATGTCCGAGCGAGCGGCTTTCAAAACACAGATGATCGCGATGGGCTGCGGCGTGTTGACCGCGACGTTGCTGCTGATGCTCGCGTACCTCGCCGTCGCGTGCTTCGTGCCCTCCGAAGAGACTGAGCGGTTGCAATGGTTGCAGAGCGGCACCGCCGCCATCGGCAGCGTCCCACCCGCCTCCAACTGGCGACACGCCCGCACGGCTCTCGTCTACGTCCGCCTCCTCGTCTTCACTCCACTCGTGATCTTCCTCGTCCTACAACTGCTCTACCCGCTGTCTCGACCGACGACGACGGCGATGACGGACTCGTCGAAGTCGAATTAGCGCATTGCGAACATTGCACAGAGATCGTGCGGATGGCGTCGAACGAGATGAAAAGGTGATCCATGCCCTCATTCAAAAGAGATGTCTATCGTGCCGTGGTGAATCCAGACCAGCTTGGTTTCGGAGCGGGACCGGGAAATCGTTTGCTGCTGGCAGAGATCTCCGCGCGGGTTCGGCGTTCCGAAGTGAGCCAGCCGTTTGCGGTTGCCAATGAGTTGATTGCCGCTGAGATTGGCCGATTCCTCAGACTGCCGATTCCACCGTTTTCCATCGTGCAAACCGAAGTCGCATCCAGTCCCGCGATGTTTGCCACACTCGACTTCAACTATGAACAAGACCCGCTCCCGCCGATCGATGCTCAGGTTTGTGTGGCCGCGTTGCCACGAATCTGTACCGGGGTCTTGCTCTTTGACATCCTGATCGCGAATCATGATCGGCATGACGAAAACATCGTCGTTGACAGCAACCGGAGGCCAAAACGGATGCGAATCTTCGACCACGAGCTGGCGCTGTTTGGCGGCTTTGAAGACGAAGCCAAGGGGATTGATCGGCTGGATAAGCTCTGGAACCGATTGGGGATTACGAGCGGACCAACCACTCGGGGAAACGAGCATTGCATTCTGACGGTCATCGACACGCCCCAGTACTTCGATGAGTGGATCGGCCGAATCGTGGACATCCCGGATTGGTTCTTGAAAGAGATTTGTGAGTCTACAGTGGGACTCGGCGTCGATAAGAAACAGGCGAAAGCCGCCAGAGAGTTCTTGGTCTATCGTAAGAAGAACCTCAAAACGATCATTGACGGCCACCGACGTGCGTTTGCGGCAATTCAAGAATGGAAACTGCCGGGGGAATTGTTCTGATGGCGACACCACGCTTTTTGATCGCGAAGTACGCGCCCGACTTGCGACGGATGGAGCCGCGCAACATTGGCGTCATTGTTTGGAACGAAGGGACCATTGCCGCCAAGTTCTTGGGCGAATCCGGAGATTCCTTACGGCGGCTGCACCTCAATTCTCCACGGATCTATCGGGAGTGGATCGACTTCTGGCGCGGCGAGATCAACAAGCCGAAGTTGCGACTGACCACACGCGGTGAAGTCGAGCGAGCATCGCCCGAGTTCGTGGATGCGATTCTGTCCACCTCGCGGCAGAACTACATGCTGGTTGATGGCGGTTTTCTGTTGGAGTCATTACCGGTCAGCGAAACGGAGAATCTCGCCACCGACCTGTTCAAGGAGTTTGTCGAGGAGCCGTCCAAACAACAGGTCGTCGATCCATTCGCGTCGCAGCGTTTGCGTCGGGCAGCCGACACGTTGCTCAAGCAAGCGGAACTGTCGAAACGCAAAGATTTCATGAACCCTTTCGACTGGCTTTGTCCGATCCGTGGGACCAAGCAACATTTCAAATTCGACTACGCGTTACACGATGGCACTCCGTACTCGCTCTTGGAACGAGTCACGTTGTCGAAGTTGCAATCGGTGACCAGTACGGTCTTCATGTTCGACGCGATGCTTCAAGCAAATCCTCAGCGGCTGACCAAGGACAAGTGCGTGGCGTTCGTGCAGGCGACAGACGCCGAGCTACAACAGCCTGAAACGAATGAATCGCTGAAGCTGATGGCATCGACATGTACTGTGGTCAACGTCTGTGAAACCAAGGGTGTCTTGGAACGATTGAGACTGCTGGCACAGTGAGCAATCAAACTGAGTCAGCGCGGCTGGTCTCGTGCCTGATTTGAGGCGAGCAGAAAATAGGATGTTGGCCAAGGTGGATGACAAACCCAAGCAGGAGACGACTGACCAAGGATCTGTTGAACGGCCGATCCCTCGTCGCAAGTTCCGTTTGAAAGTGTTGCTCGTCAACTGCATGCGTCATCAGTTGCCCGACGAAATCGACTGGGGACTGTCGGTTGGCCGTGAGCGACTGAGTGAGATTTGATTGGCCGGTACCACAACCCGGTCTTCGCGCCCTGCTACCTCGTTTTGGACTCTCATGGAAATCATTCAGTTTCATCTTGTGGGCGACGATTATGGTTCGCTATCGAACTCGGCACCGTATCCGATCTCGCTGGACGGCAAGATGTGGTACACGGCCGAGCACTATTTTCAGGCTCAGAAATTTCATGACGTGCAGGTGCAGAAGCAGATTCAGAAGACTCGGTCGGCGGACGAGATCATTTGGATTGCGAACAATCCGAAGCTCCGCGTGCGGCGCGATTGGGATGTGGTCAAACTCGACTTCATGTTCACGGCAGTGCGAGCCAAGTTCACCCAAATCCCGAGTCTCAAGAAGCTGTTGCTCAACACCGGTGACGCCGTGCTGATCGAACACAGCGACAAGGACTCGTATTGGTCCGACGGGGGCGATGGGAACGGCCGGAACATGCTCGGCGTCGTGCTCATGGAAGTCCGGGATGAGTTGCGTGAATCGCCTGTCGCCTGAGTTGTGGTGAACATCGGCTCATCAATCCCTGTTGGGATGATTCGCAAAGTGTCCCGGATGCTTCGAGCGTCCGGGACACTGCCTCCCACAGTGATTCATGCGACCGTCCTAAACATCCGATCGGTCCCTCCTGTTTTGTGGAAATCCCCGTTATGAAGTCTGCTGTCACGATCAGTCTCGTTACCGAAGCGAAGGGTGGTCCGTTCGTCTTCTGGGACGATCTTGCCGCCGCTTGCCGTCACGCGGCCGAGTTGGGTTTCGATGCCGTCGAGCTGTTTGCCCCGGGACCGGATGCGGTCTCGCAAAGTGAACTCGCGGCGTTGTTGAAGTCGCACTCGCTGGGATTGGCTGCCGTCGGCACGGGTGCCGGGTGGGTGAAGCACAAGTTGAGTCTCACCAGCCCGGATGCGGGGACGCGATCACGCGCCACAGACTTCATTCGTTCAATGATCGACTTCGGCGGGCCGCACGGCGCACCGGCGATCATCGGTTCGATGCAAGGACGGTTCGGTGACGGAGTCTCAAAAGAGCAGGCTCTGGAATGGTTGCAAGCCGCGCTGAATGACCTCGGCGAACATGCCCGTCGCTACCACATCCCGCTGATTTACGAACCGCTCAATCGGTACGAAACCAACCTCATCAACACCGAGGCGGCGGGCGCATCGCTCATGGAATCGCTGCAAACGGACAACGTGCGACTGCTGGCCGATCTCTTCCACATGAACATCGAAGAGTCCAGCATCGCCTCTGGCTTGAAGGACGGCGGTCGCTGGATCGGACACGTCCACTTCGTCGATTCCAACCGCCGACCGGCCGGCTGCGGGCACCTCGACTACGAGCCGATCCTTGCCGCGCTGCACGCGATTCAATACGAAGGCTATCTGTCAGCGGAAGCCCTGCCGTGGCCCGATTCCGTGGCAGCAGCCAAGCAAACGATCGAGGTGTATCGACAGGTGACGGCATGGTCTCTTCCTAGAGGACTGTGGTGATTGAGATGCCAGCGAGAGGCCCAACAAACAATTATTTGACCGCAGAACAGCAAGCCCGGTTGTTGCGACAGCGCGAGCAAATCGCAGCCGAGCAATTCTCGCTTCAAGCGAAGCTGGAACGGATTCATGAGGCGAAACAAGAACCGTGTTTGTCCGGGCAACTTCGACTGGCCATTCATTGCAGCGGAAGGTTGCCATCACAGCTCGCTGCCGAGGCGGGGATCACGACGCAGCAGCTCGGTGACTTCTTGTCGGGTGATCGCAATCTTCGGTCGGACGTACTCGACCGATTGACGGCAGCCGTCGGAGCATCGCTGGTCTTTCCCGAACGCCCACCATCGGGCGTGTGAATCAATTTCGACTGTGGAAGATGGACAACAACACTCTCCGAGACACGCACGATGGACCTGGAAAGCCTGCTGGGAATGACCGTCATTCCCATTCACGCCCTGCTGGACGAAAACTGCGGACTGAATCCGGCGACCGACCCGCGACAGAAGCTGGGCGACGCGGTACTGATCATGATTCGAGATGTCATGAGTCGCCGGCAATGCTTGGTCTTCGGCAAAGAGATCATCCGCCGCGTCGCTCTCTCGGGACGCGCCGAACCAATGCCGTCGGTCATGGTGGAACTCGACATGGCCACCGACGAGTTGCCGTTGCTGTTGGCGATGGTGTCGGCCATCAAAGGCCGACACGATTACACGTAAGGGGATGTCTGCGGCGAATCGTCTCCGACCGCCCACGTCTCTGCTTCTGCCGCTCAACCTTCAACGATTGACCCTCGACCATGCTCAAGCATCAACTGCTTCATCCTGAAATTTCTGCGATCCTGGCTCGGGCGGGGCATCATGCGAAGGTGCTCATTGCCGACGGGAACTATCCCGCTTCGACGAAACTCGGCCCGAACGCGACGTTGGTCAGCCTGAACCTGGCGCCGGGAATCGTCACCGTCTCGCAAGTGCTGCAAACGTTGCTGACTGCCATTCCCGTGGATGAAGTCAACACGATGGGGATCCCCGCCGATGACCCTTACGCGCAACAGGGCGATCCCCCGGTTTGGGCCGACTACCGCCAAGTCGTTTCCGATGCCGGTCTGAAGCTGGAACTGAAGCCGATCAGCAAGTGGGACTTCTACGAGGCGGTCACCTCGCCCGATCATGTCCTCACCATTCAAACCGCCGACCAAAGTTTGTGGGCCAATGTGTTGCTGACCATCGGCTGCCGCACGAGTTGAGTGTCGTTCGACTCGCGGGTTCTCCCAGCGACTAGCGCCCGGTCAGGTCTTGTTTTTGGGGTAGCTGAAGTCGTGAGAGTTCAGCATTTTCTGAAGTCTCACGACTTCAGCTACCCCAAAACTTAGGGCTGACGCGGCACTAGCGCGACCACGTTCACTACCGAACGGGCTGTTCGTTCGACGGAGCGTTTGTGAACGGAGCGAACTGTTGCGTCCACTCATACTGCTCGCTGGTGAGAGGCGGCTCGGGGGATGTCGCGTAGATGTAGTCCTCGTAGCCCGCCGCATCGTAGACCTTGTGCAGCAGTGCTTGCAGATCGAGCGACGCATCGGGAACGTCTCCCTTCAGCGGGATCGGGATCACCGGCAGTACGTCGCGCAGGTTGATCGCCCACGCCAGCACATCCGGGCGCATGGATCGGCGGCTGACCATCACGCGGTAGTCGCAGTCCGGAATCCCCGTCAGCGGTAAGTGCGGGCCACCGCGCAGCAGGTCGATCTCAACGATCGACACGGGGCTGTGCATCAGGATGCCCCGCTTCTGCATGTATTGTTCACGATCTGGACCGTAACGCTTGTTGGAAGGACTGAGAACTTCGATCAGAGTCACCAAACTTCGGCTGTGTCGATCACGAATCTCCACATACGAGTGCCGCTCAATTTCGACATCCGGAAGCTGCGCGATCCGTGCGGCGAGGCTGTTGGTTCGCGGTTCGGCCACTGCGACACCACCGCCATCGCGTTCAAACACCGACACGTCTGGGCGAGCAAACATCTTGCCCCGTTCATCGGCATCCGGCTCGTGAATGAACACGCTCTCTTCGATCTTCACGAAGAACTCCGGTCGAATCTGCGCGGCCAGAGCATCACGCATGTGCGTGATGAAAGCCTGATGAAAGTCCTGCCAAGCGGCGGGTTGTTCGAGATACGGGTTCATTCCCGGAAACGGTGACGGCATGATCGCTCCTCACTCAGAAACGGTTGTTCAGAACAGTCGGTTGTAGCCGTTGAGGGCGGCGACTCGGTACGCCTCGGCCATCGTCGGGTAGTTGAACGTGGTGTTGATGAAATACATCAGCGTGTTGTGGGGTTTGGGTTGAGCCATGATGGCTTGGCCGATGTGAATGATCTCGCTGGCATTGGAGCCGAAACAGTGGATGCCGAGGATTTCCATCGTCTCGCGGTGGAAGAGGAGCTTCAACATGCCGGTTGTTTGGCCGGTGATTTGTGCTCGGGCGATGCTTTTGAAGTGGGCGTGACCGACTTCGTAGGGGACCTTGCCTTCGGTCAGTTCGCGTTCGGTTTTGCCGAGTGAACTGATCTCGGGGCTGGTGTAAATCCCGGCGGGGATATCGAGTGACGGAGCCGGACCGCAGTCTCCTTCCGTCGCCAGATCGCCGTCGGCTTCCGCCATGACACAGAGCAGATGGCTGGCGGCATAGCGGCCTTGGTTGTACGCGGCACTGGCCAGTGCGGGAGGCCCGATCACGTCGCCTGCTCCATAAATGTGCGGGACCACAGTCTGCATATGTTGGTTGACGGGAATGTTGCCGCGCTGATCGGGGGTGACGCCGATCACTTCCAGCCCGAGTCCATCGGTGTTTCCCGTGCGACCCGCCGCCCACAGCAGGGCGTCCGTCTTGAGTTGCTTGCCCGATTTGAGGTGCAAGATCACACCGTCGTCAGCCGTCTCGATGCGTTCCGTTTCCTCGCGATGGCGGATGATGACGCCGCGTTCGCGCAGGTGATAGCTGAGTGCATCGACGATCTCTTCGTCGAGGAAGTCGAGCAACCGATCGCGGTTGTTGATGAGGTTCACTTTGATTTCGAGGTTGCGGAACATCGACGCGTACTCGCACCCGATGACTCCCGCACCGACGATGGTGATCGACTTCACATTCAGATCGAGATTCAGAACCGTGTCGCTATCGAAGACGCGCGGGTGGTTAAAGTCGATCCCGGCTGGCCGGTACGGACGTGCTCCGGTGGCGATGACAATGTACTTGCCTCGCACGAGGGCGCGTGAACCGTCTGCTTCAGCAGCCTCGATGGTGTGGGGGTCGAGGAACCGCGCGGCTCCCCGAATAATGGGGATGTCGTTCCGGTCGTAGAAGGCCGTGCGCATCTTGACCTGCGCCTCAATGACCGACTTCGCCCGGCGACGCAGGTCGGGGATCATGAAGTGTGCGGTCAGCCCGTGTTCGCGGAAGAGGACGTTGTTGTTGACCTCGGTCATTTGAAAGATGGCGTACCGCAGGGCCTTGCTCGGGATGGTTCCCTTGTGCGTGCAACTGCCACCGACGGCCGGATCACGCTCGATGACGGCGACCGATTTGCCGTGCTTGACCGCCTGCATCGCGGCCCCTTCGCCACCGGGACCGGTCCCCACCACAATCACGTCGTATTCACTGGCCAAGTCAGTCATGAGATTCTTTCTTGAAGATTCCAGATTCTTTCGTCCAACAAACTCGCGAGGAAACGTGCATTTCGTTGCCCACGCGGTTCAAAGAGTCACTTGCTGCGGTTCTCGGCGCGGCGCAGGGCGTCCGTGAGTGCTTCTTCGATTTCTGGCACGAGGACTTTGACGCTCTCACTCCGCGTTGCCACTTCACGCGCCTGCTCGCTCAACTTGCGGAGATTGGTTTGATCTCCCTCCAACCCCGCGATGATGGCGAGACCCGCTTTGCCATGTGCTTTCTGCCAAGCGTCCGACGATGTCTCAAACTGCTCGAACGTCCCTTTGGCGACGAGCTTTCGTTTCGTCTTGAGATAGATCAGGGCCAGGTTAATGTCGGCGCGGCTTCTAATGAGGTCCGTCGCGTCCTTATGCCCCTTGACCGCACTCCACGCCGCTTCGTCACCTGGCCTGCCCATCGCGTAGTAGAGCTGGCCCTCCGCGCTCGGCAGCACCTGAACACGGGGCGGAGCCGTGGCCTCCGTCTGGAACGGATTGGGCGTCCGCATCGCCCAACCGATCCCCGCAGTGCTGGCCATCACCAACACGCACGCGGCAATCATCCACTTCATCTGGTCTTGAAGAGGTCGCTCTAACAGCGGCTTCGTCGATCGTGGCAACGCGATCGTTTGACGGAACGACACCACCGATGGTGGCGTCTCCTTGCCGGTCACCTGCCTCAACAAAGCCTTCAGCTCGTTCGCCACGGCGAGTGCATCGGCCGGGCGATCCTCTTTCTTCTTCGACATCATTCGTTCGATGAGCGCAATCACGCCAGAAGGGACATCGGGCCGCGCATCCTTCAACGAGGGAACCGCTTCGTTGAGATGCTTTACTGCCACCGCGAGAGCCGTCTCACCCGTGAACGGCGGTCGGCCGGTCAGCATGTGCCAAGCCATCACACCCATCGAGTAGATGTCGCTGCGCGCGTCGAGTGGCTTGCCGTTCACCTGCTCGGGACTCATATAGAGCGGCGTCCCCATCGTGACGCCGATCTGCGTCAGCGCGACCTTCTCACCATGCAGTGAGAGTTGCGCGAGACCGAAGTCGGCGACCTTCGCTTCGCCTTTCTTGGTAAGCAGCACGTTCTCAGGCTTGATGTCGCGATGAACGATGCCGCTGGTCGCGGCGACCTGCAGCGCGGCCGCGACCTGCTTCAAGATGTGCAGCGCGATGGGAACCTCAAGCGGTCCCTTCCGCGTGATGAACTCCTTCAGGTTGCGGCCCTGCACGTACTCCTGCGCAATGAAGTGAATGCCGTCCTGCTCACCAACCATGTAGACCTGAACAATGTTCGGGTGGTTGAGGCTTCCGGCGGCGGTCGCCTCGTGGCGGAACCGCTTCACATAGCTGGCGTCGGCCACAAAGTCGGGCCGCAAGATCTTGACCGCCACCTGACGCCGCAAGCTCGTCTGCTCGGCCAACCAGACCTCGGCCATGCCGCCCTTGCCAAGTCGCCTCAGCAAATGAAACTCACCCAACGTCAGGCCGGTCAGATCGAATGGCATCGGTGGCGACGAAAACTCGCCACTCCCAGACGTGGAGTTCGCAGCGGCATCGGGCGTCGAATCGCCGCCGGATTTCTGTGGGCCATCCGGGCGTTTCGGCTCGGTCATCATCATCTCCGCGCGGGGCATTAAGTGTGTGGGCGAGGGGTCTAACAGCCTGTTGAAAATAGAAGCCTGAAGCGAGAGCGAAGGATTTCTGAGCCTAATTCGTCCGCATTTGCGACATCCTTCTGTTTCAACAGGCTGCTAAGTTCGGTTCCAAGGTCCGCTCACATCGGTACGACGCGAGCGGCGGCTACTGTAGCATACGTCCGAAAAATCGTCGCCCAGCGGCGGCACCGTACGGACCTCGAATCGTCCGCACCAATCTCTCCCTCAAGCAGACACCATGACCCCGACCGAGATCCTCATCGCCACTGCCGCTCACGTGCGCGAGACGCTGGCAGGCGACAGCTCCGGCCACGACTGGTGGCACATTGATCGAGTCCGTCGTAACGCGCTGCTCGTGGCGCGAGAAGCAGGAGCGGACCTGTTCGTCACCGAACTGGCTGCGCTCTTGCACGACATCGCCGACTGGAAATTTCACGGGGGAGACGACACGGCGGGACCGCGTGCGGCGTGCGAGTGGCTCAACCGCTGCGAAGCCGATCCTGCGACCATCGAGCACGTCTGCGAGATCGTTGCCACGCTCTCGTTCAAGGGCGCGGGAGTCGCCACCGAAATGAAGACACTCGAGGGCCGCTGCGTGCAGGACGGCGACCGGCTCGACGCCATCGGAGCCGTCGGCATCGCGCGGGCCTTCGCATTTGGGGGCCATTTCGGCCGTGCGATGTACGACCCCGACGTTCCTCCCGAACTGCATCAATCGTTCGCCGCCTACAAACAAAAAGGGGGGCCGACGATCAACCACTTCTACGAAAAACTGCTGCTCCTCAAGGAACGCATGCAGACCTCCGCCGGACGCCGCCTCGCCACCGAGCGGCATCAGTTCATGGAGCAGTACCTCACTCAATTCTTCGCCGAGTGGAACGGAATCGCGTAGTGCAGGCGGCTCGCCTGACTTCACGTCGCCCCCTTTGGGGGCTGAAATCCCCAAAAACCGCAACTTCAAAAAGTGGGAACGAGGGCGTTGATCGTCCTCGCTCACGCTTCGGGTTGGTGTGTTCGGGTCAATCATTTTTTGCCGGTCACTTAAAACAACTCTTCGATCGCTCGACCGGCGCGGATGCGGTGAGGGCGGTTGAGAGAATCGTGCAGCACGGCATCGGCGGGGACTCCCAGCGCGTGGTACATCGTGGCGACGAGGTCATGCGGGGAGGTCGGTTTGTCGGCGGGGTAGGCGGCGTGGCGGTCGCTGGCACCGTAAACTTGCCCGCCGCGAATGCCGCCTCCCGCCATGAGACCGCTGTAGCAGCGAGGATGATGATCGCGTCCGGTTGAACCGTTGATGACCGGGGCACGCCCGAATTCACCGACCCAGACGATCAGGGTTTCATCAAGGCGTCCGGTGCGAGACAGGTCTTCCAGCAGCGCTGTCAGCGCGCGATCGGCGGGCGGGCAGAGGTCGTTCTTCAGGCGATTGAAGTTGTTGCCGTGCGTGTCCCAAAAGTTCTGACCATCGTTGTGCCAATTGACGGAGACGAGCGGGACATCGTGTTCGATCAGCCGTCTCGCCAAGAGCACACACTGGCCGTGCGTGTTCCGGCCGTAGCGGTCTCGCGTTTCTGGCGTCTCTTGCCCGAGATCGAACGCACCGCGAACGGTTGCCGACGTGAGCAGTCCAAACGCGCGCTGCTGTAACGAGTCGAGTTGACTCAACGTATCAAGCTGTTCGCTCGCGCGGCGTTGATGGTCGAGCGACTGCAACAGTTCGCGGCGGTGCTGCAACCGGTCGGGCGATTGGCCGTCGATCAGCGCCAGCGCGGGAACCTTCCAACCGGCGGCGTTCGGATCTCCCATCGCGAGGAACGGATCGTATTGCCGCCCAAGCCAACCGCCGTGCTGACCGGGTGCCATGCCGCCCGGAGCGGCCGGGTGAAAAGCCAGCCACGGCATCGTGACGAACGAAGGGATCGCGGAGCTAGACGGCTTGAGCTTCGACATCACGCTACCGATATGCGGCGTATCGCGTTCGCTGGGTGGTTCGTTGTCGCTGAAGTTCACCGGTGGAAGGTGTCCGGTGAGGATCGTGTGACCGCTCGAAAGGTGTGCGGGATCGTCGTGATTGAGCGAACGCAGCACGGCCAACTTGTCAGCCTGTTGAGCCAACTGCGGGAACAACTCGGACAACTCGATGCCAGGGACGTTAGTCGCGATTGGCTTGAACGGCCCGCGAATCGTATCGGGGGCGAGCGGCTTCGGATCGAAGGTGTCGAGCTGACTTGGCCCGCCCCACATGAACAGCAAAATACATTGCTTCGCCCGGCCGAAACCGCGTTGTGCCGTTGGCGTCTCGCCCGACGTGCCGCTCGCCGCGCTCAGCAGCGCCGGCAAATTCAATCCGGCCACGCCCAATGCACCCGCCTGCAACAGCAGGTTGCGGCGAGGCAAGAACGGTGAGCGGTGGATTGGATCGAGCAGCATGAGGTTGACCTCGGTGAGTCGTCAGGCGGGTTCATCTATCGTCGGCGGGAGAGTGATTCTTTCGGATGTCGGCCAGCGGCGTCAACACCGGAATGAAAACCGCCGCCAAGCGAACGGCCGGCGTGAACCGGCGGGTTCTCCGTCTTTACAGCATGACCTCAAATCCACCAGTGGCTTCGCAGCTCCCGCTCGCCATTCTGAAAACGGTCACTACTTCGCGGGCAACACTCCGAACTTCAAACTGGTTGGATGCGCGGAGGATCGGAAGACTCGATGAGTCGCCTTTTGAAAGTCGTCCGACTTGGCGAAGTAGATGTTCGGGACATAGGTCTGAGGATTGCGATCAACGAGCGGGAACCAAGTGCTTTGAATTTGCACCATGAGGCGATGCCCCTTTTGAAAGCGGTGCAGCACGTCGAGCAACTCGAAGCGGACGCGCGTCGGTTCACCGGGAGTGAACGGTTCCGGCTTGGCGTAGTCGTTGCGGAACCGGCCGCGAAAGACTTCGCTGCGGATCAGCATTTGGTAACCGGCGAGTGGCGTTGCTTCGGGGGCATCGGGGCGGACATCGATCAGCTTCACAATCCAATCGGCGTCGGTGCCCGTGGTTGAGACCCACAGGTCCGCTTCGAGCGGCCCGGCCAGCACGGTCTCTTCGGTGAAGACTTCGGTCTGATACGTCAGCACATCGGATCGGCGTGAGGCGAAGCGCTGGTCATCGACCATGTACTCGATTGTCATCTTGGGCGTGATGATCTCGCAGTACGGGACCGGCTTGTTCGGGTCGCTCACAAACTCGTCAAAGTAGCCCTCACGTTCCGCGTGAGGAGTTGCCGGTTTCGTCACCGGCGTGTTTTGTGGAGTCGTGGCGTCTTTCTGCGAACGGCTTTCCTCACGCGGAGCGTGAGGGCTACTTTCGGGAGCGGTCCATTTCAACCGGCCTCCCTCGTGCAGAAAGAGTTGTTTGGTCTCAGTCTTCTTCGGTGGCCAGTGGTCGAAGGTCCGCCAGGCGTTGGAACCGGTCTCGAACACGATGGCTTCGGCGGGCGCGGGGACATCCTTGTCCTTGAGGTACTTCTCGAAGAACGGCAGTTCAATCTCGGCCCGATAGAACGCGGCGGTCTTCGAGCCGAAGTTGACGTTGCCCAGCTTGTCTCCGTCCACTGAGGCCCAGCCGCCGTGATGCCACGGCCCGACCACCAGCACGTTCTTGATCTTGGGGTTCTGTTGTTCGATCGAGTGAAACGTCTTGAACGAACCGTACAGGTCTTCGGCGTCGTACCACCCGGTGACGGTCATCACGGCCGGTGCGACGTGCTTCAGATGCGGGATCAAGGCGCGCTCCTGCCAGAACTCATCCCGGTTCGGGTGCAGCATCATCTCCTGCCAGAACGGGATCGTCCCCTTCAGGTAGAGCTTGTCGATGTTCTCGACCGAACCCGCCTCCAAGAACATCTTGTAGCCATCGGGCGTCGGGTAGATGTACGGCTTTGTCGGTTCGGTCGTCGGTTTGGATCGTTCGGTCCCGTTGCCGGTCAGCCACTTGAAGGCATGCGCCAGAAAGAACGAACCGTGATGCAGGAAGTCGTCGAAGTACCAGTCGCCAACGGGAGCCTGTGGCGAGACCGCCTTCAGCGCCGGATGGGCGTCGATCATCCCGGCCGCCGCGTAGAAGCCGGGATACGAGATGCCGTACAGGCCAACTCGCCCGTTGTGATGCGGCACGTTCTTCAGCAGCCAATCGATCGTGTCGAAGGTGTCGGAACTTTCATCGATATCGGTCGGCTTCGTCTTGCTCGTCAAATGGGGCGTGACCTGTTGGAACTCACCCTCGGACGCGAACCGTCCGCGCACGTCTTGATTGACGAAGATGTACCCCGCCTTGATGAACAGTTCGCTGGGGCCGAGCTTCGACGGGTACTTGTCCTCGCCGTAGGGACCGACGTTGTACGGAGTCCGCTTCATCAGCATCGGGTACGTTTTCGTCGAGTCATTCGGGACGAAGACGGATGTCATCAGCTTCACGCCGTCCCGCATCGGCACCATGTACTCGTGCTTGGTGTAGTGCAGCCGGATGTAACTTTCGGGCTGCTGGATTTCTTGGGCGACCGCGAGACGTGAGCCTCCCGCAGCGACCGACCACAGACTCAACACCAACGCTGCACGAATGACGTTTCGCATGAACGATTGCCTCTTGGGGATTGTTACGCGGGACACAACCAACGGTGATTCGCGGCCGCTTAGGATCGGCGCAGCAATAACTGTCGTGGCCGACGCTGCCAGCGTCGGTTCGGATGCTGGCAGCATCCGCCACGATGCGACAGTGATTGCTGCCCCGTTCCTTAGCTCTACTGTCCGACTTTTCGTAGTGCCCACCACAATCCGTAGCGTGTTGGTGGGCACAGCCCACCCTACATCTGGATGAGTCGGACAGTAGAGTTCGGATCGACGCATCAATGACTGTCGCAGTTTGTGATTGGTCGTCCGGACCACAGATTCTGTCACAGTGGTTGATGCGTCGATCCTTATACCTCACACGGACTTTCGTGAGGTGTCTCGTCGTTTCGAGTCTGCGTGAACCGCGTCGTTTCACCGCGTGGGCAACGCCCCGCGCGTCAAGCGACAGTCGAGTCTGTTCCCCATCAACGCGCGGGGCGTTGCCCACGCGGTTAAACGACGCCAACCAAGACCGTGCATTGCGCCACGCTCCCCGTTCCGATAAAGCGCGGTTGAGATCGAGACCGATCCCCGTTTGACGCCGCGACCTGCACTGCGGCACCATGCCCGCGTCCGCTCTCTATCCTTGAGGCTCGCGCATGGCAGACGCATCGTCCCGGTCGCCCCTTCCGAATTGGAGCCTGCTCCAGCGCTGGCACCGCCTGCGCACGTCGCCTCGTTTTCCGTACCTGCTGTTCTTCGGACTGCTCATCGCGGGAGGTCTCTCGCAGGTCTACTGCTACTGGTGGGGAGTCCGCATTCAGCGCATGGTGGCGCGCCACGGAGGGAACGCCAGCACCCAGCCCCTCTACCCCAACTCATTCAAGCAGACAGTCGGGGCGCGGTTCATCGAGCCGCTCGAACCAATCTTCGGTGCGAGTCTGAGGCCGACATCGCCGCTCCCCGCCTCCGACATGGCGCTGCTCGAAGGGTTGTGGTCGTTTACGGTGCTGACTTGCGACGGTTCCATTTCGACGGAGGCGTGGCAGCGCATCCCTCGACTCTCGCAACTCAGCGACATGCACCTGACGGGGACGAGAACAACAGTTCTGGATGCGGATTTGGAAGCTCTGTCGCGATTGCCACAACTGAGACAGTTGCACATCCTGAACACGGGGTTGGACACAGCGGGACTGCGACACTTTTCACGGCATCCAACTCTCCAACATCTCGTAATCAAGGAGGCGATGTCGTGGGCGCAGCCATTCGACCAGAACCTTCCTCGTGACAAATGGCCGTCCGCTGAGCGCCCCGCTTCATTCTCCGTCGAGGCCCTGCGCGAACTGGGCGCATCACAATCATTGGCGACGCTCACGATTAGCGGCTGTCCGGGATTCAAAGATGACCACCTGCTGGCGTTGACCGGCGCTCTTTCGGACGGATCGAAGCCATTGCCGCGTCTCAAAGAACTTTGCCTGGCATCAACCGGAGTCACGGGTCGCGGCTTGAGACAACTGTCCAACCTTTCAAACCTCGTCAAGCTGGACCTCTCGCTGACGGATGTCACCGACAGTGGTTTGCGCGAATTGCGAAGCGCTACCAGTTTGCACACGCTGACTCTCGACCACCTCCCAATCAGTGAAGCAGACATCGAAATCCTGCTCGCCCTGCCGAATCTGCAAGTCTTGAGCGTTGATACGACAGAACTTTCCGAAGCGGTGCTGCTGCGACTAACGGAACATCGGAATCTGAAGTGGCTGATGGTCAGTCCCAACGTGTCTGAAGAGACGCTCATCAAGCTTCGGACGCATTTCCCGTGTTACGTCGGTGGCGCAAATAATCCGAGCAACCATCGTGTGCACTTGAAACGGAATCCCAAATGACCGGCCCCCGCAGCGGCGTCGCGACTCCAAACTGTTCATCTCGCCTGTCAGAAGTGCCGCCCGCGACTTCCCCCCGGTTGCAAGAACGACCACTATTGAAGAAGTGGATGGTGGGTCGTGGATAGCAAAAGCCTGACCACGGCATTCTTCCCCCTTCCTTTCTATCCACCACCCACGATCCACTTCCTCGCCACCATGCCCTCCATCGTTCTAGCCACGCTGAATGCGAAGTACCCGCACTGTGCGTTTGGGCTGCGCTATCTGCTGGCCAACATGGGCGAGTTGCGGGACGAGACCGCGCTGCTGGAGTTCACGATCAACCAGCAAACGCTGGAGATTCTGGACGCGATCTTGGTGCAACGGCCGCGCATCGTGGGGCTGGGCGTTTACATCTGGAACGTGACCGAGACGACTCGACTGGTGGCCGATCTCAAGCGGGTCGCCCCCGACGTGATCGTGGTCCTCGGCGGACCCGAGGTCAGTTACGAGACCGACCGGCAGGAGATCGCGCGGCTCGCCGATCACGTCATCTCTGGCGAGGCCGATCTGGCGTTCGCGGCCCTGTGTCGGGAGCTTCTTGTCCCCTCTCCCCCGTCTGCGGGGGAGAGGGTTAGGGTGAGGGGGCCGAATGGTGATGAGGCCCAACCATTCACAAGCGACTCCACTCTTCCTCCCTCCCCTCGGCGGGGAGGGCCGGGGAGGGGGGAGGAACGTCGCGCGATCTCCGACGTTGAAGACAGCCCGTTGCTTGTTGCTTCGTCGTTGGTGAGCCGAACGACGCACGAAGCCCCCCTCCCCAACCCTCCCCGCCGAGGGGAGGGAGTAAGAGAAGAGAAAGCCCCCCTCACCCTCTCCTTGGACCTCCGAAGCGGCGGTGCCCGCCGGGGCGAGGGGACAAAGCCACGAATCATCCACGCGCCGGTTCCAACTTTGACCAGTCTCGCGCTCCCCTATGGCCTCTACTCGGACGAAGACCTCGCGCACCGCGTGATCTACGTTGAAGCCTCGCGCGGCTGCCCGTTCACCTGCGAGTTCTGTCTGTCGGCGCTTGACATCCCGGTGCGACAGTTCCCGCTCGATGAATTCCTGGCAGCCATGAACGCCCTCCTTCAACGAGGCACGAAGTGCTTCAAGTTCGTGGACCGGACGTTCAATCTCAACCTGCGAGTCAGCCGCGCGATCCTCGACTTCTTTCTGCAGCGCTATCAGCCGGGGATGTTTCTTCACTTCGAGTTGATCCCCGACCGACTGCCCGATTCGCTGAAAGAACTGATCGTCCCGTTCCCTCCCGGCGCGTTGCAGTTTGAGGTCGGCATCCAGACGTTCAACGACGACGTGTCCCATCTCATTAGCCGCCATCAGGACAACGCGCTCGTCGAACAGAACCTGTCGTGGCTGAGAGACCACACGTCGGTCCACGTTCACGCCGACCTGATCGTCGGCCTGCCGGGCGAATCGCTCGACAGCTTCGCGGCGGGGTTCGACCGGCTGGTGAAGCTCAGGCCGCACGAGATTCAGGTCGGCATCCTCAAACGCCTGCGCGGCACGCCCATCGTCCGGCATGACGCCGAATGGCAGATGGTCTACAGCCCGCATCCGCCCTACGAAGTCCTGCAAACGAAACTGCTCGACTTCGCCACGATCCAAGAACTGCGCCGCTTCGCGAAGCTGTGGGACACGATCGCCAACAGCGGCAACTTCGTGGAGACGCTGCCACTGGTTTGGGCAGGGGTCAGGAGTCAGGGGGCAGGAGACAGGGACCAGGAGACAGGAGACAGTCAGGAAGTCGTCTTGGGCGTCAGCCCTTCTGCCGCCCTTCTGAGCGGGGGACGTGAGTCCCCCGGTTCTTCGAGCGACGACGAGCCATCCCCCTTCACCGCGTTCCGCCATCTCGCCACATGGCTCTTCGCGCGCGCCGGGCAAGCGCACGGCATCGCGCTCAGTCGGTTGGTCGAGTTGCTGTTCGAGTACCTCACCACCGAACGAGGCTTCACGCAAGAACACGTCGCCGCCGCGCTGTGGCGCGATTACCAGCGTGGCGGTCGCAACGACAAGCCGCATTGCCTGAGACCCTTCATCACCGAGCCGCCTCCCGCGACCAGCGCCTCGAAAGATCGAACCGCGACCGGGCCGAAGCGGCAAGGGCGACATCACAGTGAGGTTGGTGTGCCACACCAACCCGAAGCGTGAGTTTTGAAGTTGCGCACTTTTGGATTTCCGCCCCAACGGGGCAGCCGTAAGTCAGCCCAGGGCCAGCGACCAACGGGAGCGCCGCCCTGAGGTTCGGAACGTTACCGATTTCAAGCCCTGAAGGGGCGGCACTATGCTGCTGACAGAAATAGTGCCGCCCCTTCAGGGCTTGAGATTAACGGTCATTCGTCAGCCCTGGGCGTTGCCCTCGTTGTTCCACACATCTTTTTGAGTTACCCGCTACGGGTTGGGCCGAAGGCGTCCCAGCAGAGGGCCATGTCGTGCAGACGTTGAAG
>JAYTGQ010000213.1:0-2387 GCA_043733345.1 Schlesneria sp. | reverse complement strand
TTCGCGCTGCGTTGTGGTCTGCGGCGGCGGTAAATGTGATCGCGGCAGGCATCGCGCTGGTGGTTTCGACCCGGCAGCGATCGGTTGATGTGGCGGATGCTGCCAGCATCCAAGCCGACGCTGGCAGCGTCGGCCACGACGGTAATCCCTGCACCATGCCTAACGTGCTGGCCGCGACCTCACTCAACGATGAGGCACTCGCGGCAGAAGACGCCTCGCGCACACCTCAAGCGTTCGTCTACTTGTCGGCCGCCTGTGTTGGCTTCTCGTTCCTGCTGATGGAGTTGGTTTGGAACCGCATGTTGACGCCGTTACTCGGCGGTTCGAGCTTCACGTTCGGGTTGATCTTGGCGATCGCGCTGCTGGGGATTGGCGTGGGAAGCCTCGCCTACACGGTGCTGTTTCGGAACCGCATCCCCACGTTGGAATTGTTTGCTTTCACCTGCGGTCTCGAAGCGCTCGCACTGGCGATCCCGTTCGCGTTGGGAGATCGGTTGGCGATTTGGACGGCGGTGAACGCGGGAACGGCGACGAGCTTCTTCGGTCAAGTCGTCTCTTGGGCGATCCTCACTTCGGTCGTCGTGCTACCCGCCGCGATCGTCAGTGGACTGCAATTTCCGTTGCTCATCGCGCTGCTCGGTCGAGCCGACAAGAACTTGGGACGACAGGCGGGACTGGCCACATCGTGCAACACGTTTGGTGCGATCTTCGGTTCGCTCGCGGGTGGCTTCGGTGCGTTGCCACTCCTCACGGCACCGGTGACATGGCAACTCGTCACGGGAGTGTTGGGAACGTTGGGGATCGCAGGCGTGGTGTTGTCCGCTTCCAAACGGCGACCCGTCGGGGCGCTGATCCTGCCCATGGCGACGATCACGCTGGCGTTTTTCTGTTTGAAGGCCGATGGCCCGACTGCTGTCTGGCGTCACAGCAGCATCGGCGTCGGTCGCACCCGGCTCACGGACAAATCGCCGAACGCCATCCGGCGCTGGGTTCACGAGCAGCGTCGCCGCATCGGGTGGGAGGCGGAAGGGGTCGAATCGAGCGTCGCGCTCGAAATGTCGAACGGCTTGGCGTTCTATGTGAACGGCAAATGCGACGGCAGCGCGCTGATCGACGTGGGAACGCAGGTGATGCTCGGTCAGGTGGGAGCCATCCTGCACGGCGACCCCACGAGTGCGCTGGTCGTCGGATTGGGGACGGGTGAGACGGCGGGCTGGCTCGGCGCGATCGAGTCAATGAAGCGGGTCGATGTCGTGGAACTCGAACCGGCCATCGTCGAAGTGGCCCGCCGCTGTGCCACGATGAACTGCAACGTGCTGGACAACCCCAATGTCCACGTCGTCTTCAACGATGCGCGCGAAGTCTTGCTCACCACGAACAAACGTTATGACTTGATCGTTTCGGAGCCGTCCAATCCGTACCGAGCTGGGATCGCGGGACTGTTCACTCAGGAGTTCTATCAAGCCTCGCAACAGCGACTCGCCGACCGGGGCATCTTCGTGCAGTGGTTGCAGGCTTATGAGATCGACGCACTGAGCGTTCACACCGTCTTCGCCACGCTCTCCTCGGTCTTTCCGCACGTTGAAGTCTGGCAGACGAACTCGAAGGATTTGCTGCTGGCCTGCGCGATGGAACCGATTGAACATGATGTCGTCGCGCTGCGCGAACGACTCGCCCGGCCGCTCTATCGCCAGGCGATGCAGATCGCGTGGCGTGCCACCGATCTGGAAGGTTTTCTGGCGCGACACGTCGCGGGGCCTGAACTCATTCGTGAGCTGCTGAAGAACACTTCGGTGCCGCTCAATACCGACGATCGCAACTGCTTGGAGTATGGGTTCGCACGCACGGTCGGCAAGAAACAGACCGGCTTTTCGATTGTCGAACTGCGTCAGGCGGCGGCTCAAGTTTCGGCGCATCGTCCGCGCGTCACGAACGGCGAACCGAATTGGACGTTGGTGGAAGACGAACGGATCGCGATGCACGTCTTCCAGAAGGAGAAAGTCCCCGAAAGCCCCGACTGGACAGATGGCCACCAGCAACGGGCCGAGGCCCTGACGCTGTGCCGTCGCGGAAAGTTTGCGGAGGCCATTGAAATGTGGGGCCAGCAGTCACGAGTTCCATCGCAGCTTACGGAGACCGCGATTCTGGCGTTCGCTCACGCCAGTCTGGGCCAGGTCGCCGCTGCCCGCCCCTTGATCGAAAGCCTGCGCGCCGTCGCGCCCAACGAGGCGCTCGGCATCGACGCTGTACTCCAATTTCACGCCGCAGACTTCGAGCACTGCGAGCGTGTTCTCGAACAGACCATGCTCGGGTTGCGAGACGATCCGTGGGGCATGGACCTGCTGGTCGATGCCGTACTGGTGCTGCCACTACAACTGGCGCAGCGC
>JAYTGQ010000212.1:0-6750 GCA_043733345.1 Schlesneria sp. | reverse complement strand
CGCCGGCCCACCAAGAAAAGTCTCTGTGTTTGATGGTGGGCCGGCGCGGCGAAGCGCCGCTGGTCCCACCCTACGGTCCTTTTTCAACAGGCTGCTAGCGCCTTGCCGCTCACATCACACCACTTTCAACACGCATGGCGGAGAACCAAAAAACACAGCCGCCCGGCATCTTTGAGATACCGGGCGGCTGTGTGGCCTTGTTGGCGAGCAGGTCTCGCACTGTGATCCGGATTACGGCTGACGTGTGCCGTTGACCAAAATCGATCCGAGAATTCCCGTTGGAGCTTGAAAATACGGAATGCCCGCTCCACGGAATCCATACATTTGGATATCGTTGCTTTCGTTGCCGAACAGCGTGACAGCTCCCGTAAACGCCACGATATGGATGCCGCGTTCATCGACGATCAAGTCGGCACCGTCATCAATCGAGATGATGTTGCGTTCGATCGTCAGCGTTGAGGTGCCCTCGACCAGCGGAAATAGAATGGCCTCAGACAAGTCGCCGTTGATCACGATGGTGTTATCGGAAACGGTGGCCGCCGAGTTGGCACCCAGCGTCATCCGAACAGCTCGAGAGGCGATTCCCGTAAACTGCATTTGGTTACCGAGAAGCCGCTGCCCAACCACGATGTTGGCGTTGCCCCCGCCCGTCGTCACGTCAACTCCGATGTTCCCGGCCCCCGTTGAGGTGAACGTATTGCTCAAGATACTGACGGACGAAGCGGCTGTCGCGGAGGGGAGGTTGAATCGAACTCCTGTGGCGCCGCCGCCCAAGATGTTGAAGATGTTGGAATTGACATCGGCACCAGCGGTTCCGTCCGTGTCCAACACCGTTCCATTCCAGTTCACTCGCAACCCTGAATTGCCTCCACCGGTAGTTGTCACCGTGTTGTTGACGAACGTGAGGTCGAGGTTTGCCCCGATTGCGGCAGCTTGATTGATAATCACTACGGCATCATCGTCTGGATCCGTGATCGTTTGACGGACTGCTGAAAAGGGGCTGCCGATGACATACGTATAGGGGGTATTCGTGGCGGCGACGAGTCGCACCTCACTCAGAAGATTGTTGCGGATAATGTTTCCAAACAGAGAGACGGTCGGAACACTCAAGGTCTGAATGCCAAAGCCAATATTCCCGGTGATCGTGGAGTTGGCGACGACCAGCGAAGACGTGGTTGTGGCTTGAACTCCATCACCGAGATTGCCATTGATGTTCATTCCGGTCAGCGAGATGCCGCCTGTGTTGGTGAACTGCGCACCGTCGTTGATCGCTCCGGTGATCGTCCCTCCGGTCCCGCTCGCTCCGTTGACGCCCGTGACTGTAAACAAGTCTCCCCCGCCGGGGCCGACATTATTCAACAGCACAATTCCCTGCGACAGGGAGTCGGTACTGCTGACCGATGTGAATGTCAGGTTGATCACCGAGTTACTGACATCGATTGCGGGGCTGGCGCCGATTGTCTCAATCGTTCCGCCGCCGATGAATACGCCACCGATGGGCGGAGCTCCGGCAACGGCACCCGCAGTATTGATGAACACACCGGTGCCCTCATTCGAGGTCACATTCAACGTCGTGATCGCAACCGTCGCCAGGTTATTAACGACGTTCAACCCTGCTCCGTCGATAAACAACGGCAGCGGACGGGTCGCGTCGTTAATTGTCAGCGTTTCAAACGACGTGCTGCCCGCAGTGTTGTTTTGGATATCGACTGCTTGAGCAAAGCTCAGGCGTTCGTTGTTAATGATGTTCGTCCCTTGGAACGAGTACGTTCCGGTGCTGTTGTTGACATTGACGCCGCTACCGAAGTCTAAGCCGACAAAGCCGCGATTTGTAACGGTCAGCCCATTGAACAGGACATTCGAGGCATCGTTAGTGATCCGCACCCCATCGTCTAAAAAGTTGTTGATCGTGGTGGCTCCGGTGACAATGAACTCACCCGTATTGCCGGTGATTAAGATGCCGTCGCCGCTGCCACCGTTCAGTGTGAGTGTCCGAAACAGCGCGCCGCCACTGCTGGACTGGTATTCAATCGCCGGGGGAATGGCTAACGCTCCGACCGTGTCCGTAATGGACACTTGCCCGAAGAAGGACACCTGTCCCGCGTTGCTCGTCAGATTGATTCCGCGCGCGGTGCGATCATCAATCGTCACGGCATTCGAGGTGGATACTCCCGCCACCGGTGCCGTTCCAAATGTGATTGAGCTACCTGCCAGCGTGTTGTGGATGTCGATGGCATCGCCCGTCGATTGAGCAATATTGAGTGCCCCGCGGAAGTTGACGATTCCGGAGCCTCCGATAATCTCGACACCCTTTGCCGTGGATTGGTTAATCGTGGTCGTATCGACCGTCACGATGCCGCCCTCATTGGACACACTGTTGTCGATCAGAATGCCTTGGCCACCGATGTCGGTGATCGCGGCCCCCGTGAGATTGACGAAGCTGCCGAGATTTGTGTTCTCAACCCACAATGCGCGTCCACCCGTATTGTTGATCAACCCCTGTGCCAACGACACTGGGTCATCTCCGAACGTGATGCCGCCCACATTTCCCACCACACGCAGCGCAGTGGCATTTGCCACGGGGTCATTAATACGGACCCCCAACAATTGGACGGGACCGGGGTTCGCCACGTTCAGCAGATTCTCCAAACGTACGCCGTCGCCATTTGAAAAATTGATGTCGGTCTGAGTGATCAGGAAATTCTTCGCACCATTCCCATAAATTCCATGCCCAACTGAGCCGCTGGTAATATTCGTTTCGTCACCGATGCGGAAGCCGCTGAATTCGGTGGGCTGGGTGGTGGTGATCGCGGGAAACGATGTCAGCGTCACCCCGTCACCTGGGGAATTCGCAAAGAGGGGCCGATTCACGAATGCGGTCGCACGGGGGACTGGAATCGCGCCCAGGGTCGCCACATTGACGCGATGTTGAACGCCATCACCTTCACCTAGAATTCGAACGCCCTGCTCCAGAAGTTCTACGCCGGTGTTGTTAAACACGCTGTCTGCGTGGACGAAGATGATGTCGCGAATGGCCAGGTTGGCTTGGGCATCAGCCACCGTTAGGAAGGGGTCCGTCACGGTGCCGCTAAACGCGGGGCCGGTCGCGTAGCTGGCGACGTGCTCAACGAAATACGGCAGCGCCGTGTTCGGATTGATCGCCACAATTGCGGTGTCTCTCACGGTGGTCAGTCCCACGGCGACGTTGTAGTTGCGGCGGACTTGTTCGGTCATGCGGTTAAACTGGGTCCGCGCTTCACCCTCAGGCTGGCGGAATCCGCCATAAGTCCACGTCGCGCCGAAGATGACGTTGGTGTTGAAGAGTTTGTCGCTGGTGACTTCCACCTGTGCCTGAAGACTCGCGAGTAAGTTGCCCTGCACACGAGTCTTCCAGCCTGTAAACCCGGGGACTTCGTCACCCTTGTAGTGATACCAGCCACCTGCCACCCGGACATCGTGCCGTTGCATGACGCGACCGGGGAGGGGAACCGCGACCTCCATATCGACGCCGGTCAGAGCGTCGGCAACGAGTCGGTCTTGACTATACGTAATTAGATTTCCGACAAATGCTTGGCTTCCATCCACGAACGTCGTCGAAAGTAACTTCTGAGTGGTGCTGTGCGGGAAATAGGCATTCGCGCGCATGTCCCACAGTTTCCCCAGAGTTTCCAAGCCGAAGCCGACATCGCGGAAGAGCGCTCCGCTGGAGTTGTCGTAGTCGTAATAGACGTTCGCACCGAAGATGCGATCCAGGCCCTCTGAGTGATACCGGATGCCCGTGCCGAGACTTCCGCCCCAGTTGTCCGAGGTCGCACGAAAGCCACGGAAGTCGCTGAAGAACATCCATTTGTCAGCGAAGGCATACGGCATGAGTTCGACCGGAAAGATCGAAGTTTCACGTCCGACGGCCGGTCCCGAGGAAACCCCGGCCCGAATCAGCGCTCCGAACGCTTCACCGGATCGCCCGGTATAGCGATCACCGAACAACGCGCCGTCTTCCACGGCATCGCCAATGTCAGACCGGGCACCCGCGCCGGAAGGCGGCTCTTGCCCCACGGCGAGACGCGATGAGAGCACCAGGCCCACACCCAAGCTGAGCCACAGCAAGCCGCGCATGCTCTTCGAGACGCGAAGCCAAAACCGGTTGGTCGATAAGTACATCGAGTCACCTTTGCGGTTACGGAAGAACGTGGTCTGACCACGCCAGAGAACCGGAGGAGGGCGATAGAAACCCGCTCGATCAGGCCGTGAAAATTGCGACTCGGACACCGCCGTGGCGCAGTTTCCTCGATCCAACAAAGCCAGGATCAAAGACAGATGGGATTTGAGAGAAAGGGACGGCGGTTTGTAGCGGTGCCTCAAAACGGGATCAATCCGAATCAAGGGCGGTTCATCGAGAAACGCCTCGTTTCGGCCCGTTTTCCCGGAGAAAAATGCTCCGCGTCCCTTTGCGGTTCCGCACTCCGGCACCAACTGCCGCCGCCGTTGGTCTGACGAGGTGTTTGAAGCACGTCCCGTCGCCAAATCAGACTGGTCGATGGTTCGCTACCGCTTTGTTTAACCAGATGTATCATGGCCGCCTCGCATCCGAGGCCGAGACGTGTCCGACAGAAGCACCGTAGTCCCGTCGCTCCGCCGATGGGACCGTTTCAGACGTGGCGTTCTTGCTGCGGGGGTGCACGTTGCCGCACGTCCCGTCGGCGGAGCGACGGGACTACAGTAGATTTGTCGGAATCGTCAAGACATTTTTCATCCGCGATCGAGTCGAAGCTGACATCACCAAAGCTGTCTATACAAGGAGCATCCGACATGGCCGAGCAAGTTTACCTGGCGATCGATCTGGGCGCGGAGAGTGGCCGCGTGATGGCGGGAATTTTTGATGGGCAGCAGGTGCGTCTCGAAGAGTTGCATCGGTTTCCCAATGGACCCGTTCATGTGGCCGACACGATGCGCTGGGACTTGCTGCGGCTGTGGTCCGAAATCCAGACCGGTCTCGCCAAAGCGGCCACTCGCTTCGGACAGAACATCGTGTCCGTCGGTGTCGATACGTGGGGCGTCGATTTCGTCCTGCTCTCAAAGACGGGCGAGATGCTTGGTCAGGCTTACAACTACCGTGATCCGCGGACGCGCGGCGTGATGCAGCAGACGTTTCAACGAGTCCCTCGCGCCGAAGTCTTCGCGGAGACGGGCCTCCAGTTCATGGAGATCAACTCGCTGTACCAATTCATCGCGATGAATCAGGCCAACAAGCCGCTGGTCGCTCAAGCCGACCGGTTCCTCATGATCCCCGACTTCTTCCATTGGCTGCTGTCGGGCAGTCGCGTCGTTGAGTTCACCAATGCCACCACGTCGCAGATGTTTCATCCGACGGATCGCACATGGGCGTTTGACCTGCTGTGGAAGCTCGATCTGCCGACGCAAATGTTCGGCGATGTGGTCGATCCGGGAACGAAGCTCGGTCGCTTGCGTGAGGATGTCGCGCGGCGCGCGGGCTTGCCGCGTCTGGACGTTGTCACGCCCGCGACTCACGACACGGCGGCCGCCGTCGTCGCGGTGCCGACGGAGCGAACCGGCTCCGCGAACTGGGCCTACATCAGCTCGGGCACTTGGTCGCTAATGGGCCTTGAACTGCCGCACGCCGTCCTCACGCAACGTGCTCTCGAACTGAACGTCACCAACGAGGGCGGCATCGACGGCACGTATCGATTGCTCAAAAACATCATGGGGCTATGGCTGGTACAGGAGTGCCGGAAGTCGTTCGAGCGAAATGGCACGGCCTATGACTACGGTCTGTTGGCGCAGGCCGCCCGTGACGCCCAGCCGTTCCGTGCGTTCGTCGATCCGGACGATCAAGCGTTCCTCGCGCCGCCCGATATGCCGGAAGCGATTCGAGGTTGGTGCCGCCAGACCCATCAAGAGATTCCCGACAGCGAGGGCGGTCTCGTCCGCTGTGCCCTCGAAAGCCTGGCACTCAAGTACCGCATGGTCCTCGGCTGGCTGGAAGAGTTGTCCGGCGAACGCACCGAAGTCATTCACATCGTTGGCGGTGGGACGCAGAACGAACTGTTGAATCAGTTCACGGCCGACGCGACCGGCCGTGCCGTCGTGACGGGACCGATCGAAGCGACGGCACTCGGCAACATCCTCGTCCAAGCGAGAACCGCCGGAGCCGTTGGCTCGCTCGCACAAATTCGCGACGTGGTGCGAGCCTCCTCCACCATGAAACGCTACGAACCTCAGAACACACTCGCGTGGGACGAAGCCTACGGCCGCTTCCTCGAACTGACGCGAAGAGCCAAGAAGTAGATGAAGTGGAGAGTGGAGAGTGTTTTTCTCGCCACTCGATCTCCCTCTCAAAGAACGCCCACACCGCCGGTCTCGGGTGGTGCGAGAGATCGGCGGTGCGATGTGGCGTGGTGCGGAGAGAGGGGCGAGTGACGAGTGACGAGTGACGAGCAGGAAGTGTTTTTCTCACCACTCTTCACTCGTCACTCACCACTTCTTCATCAGAACTCACCGTGCGGGGCGAGGGGCTGGATGTCGCAGGTGTTGTCGCAGTGGTCGGCGTTGTCCTTGAACTCGGTGCCGCCCGAGTAACCCTGATGGCCGAGGACACCCCTCTGGACATACGTTTGGTTCATCGCCCCGAACGCGGAACCGATGTCTTCGAGTTCGTTGTTCACGTTGAGGGCGACTTCCGACAGTCCGACAACCATCGCGAGGACGCCGACGGTCGCGACGAGGACGAGT
>JAYTGQ010000211.1:0-6752 GCA_043733345.1 Schlesneria sp. | reverse complement strand
GCCGCGTTCGAGGCCCTGTCGCATGAGACGGATCACTTCGCCATCGGCCCGGCCTCGCGTGCATTGATCTTCGTAGATCACCATCTCATCGAAGCCGTTGGCGATGAGTTCGCCCTGCTGGATGATGTCTTCGTCGCGACGGTCGCCTGCGGCGGTGTACATGATGACACGGCGTTCGTGCGGCATCCGGTCGAAGGCATCGCAGAGAGCAACCAGCGCCGCGGAGTTGTGTCCGTAGTCGATCACGATCGTCGAACCACGGAACTGCACGACGTTGAATCGGGCGGGAACCTTTTGCGGGTCGTTGACGAACGATTCGAGGGCGTAACGAATCGTCTCGAAGGGAACGCCCAACGTCCAACCGGCGGCGGCGGCGGCCATCACGTTTTCGACTTGGAAGCCGATCAGTCCGCCAAACGTCAGGGGCACGGCGTCGAGCAGCGCGATGCGGGCGTCCCACGAACCTTCCGCCGCCATGATGCAGTTGTTCTGCACATAGACCACCTTGCCTCCTTTGGCTCGATGAGCCGCAAGGACCGGATGATCGGGCGTTTTTGCGAAGAACAAAACTTTGCCGGGACAATAATCGGCCATCGCGGCCGTGAGTGGATCCTCGGCATTGAGGACCGCATAGCCGTGTGGCGCGACCGCCTCGACGGTGACACGCTTCACGCGGGCAAGCTGTTCCGGCGTGTCGATACCGTTCAGGCCGAGATGGTCGCCATCCGCAATGTTCGTCACAACAGCGGTGTTGCAAAGATCGAAGCCCAAGCCTTCGCGAAGGATCCCGCCACGAGCGGTCTCGAGGACAGCGGCTTCTACGACCGGGTTGGCCAGCACGGTACGAGCACTCTTCGGCCCGCTGCAATCTCCCGTGTCGATGCGGCGGTCGTTGATGTACACGCCGTCCGTGCACGTCATGCCGACTCGCTTGCCCGTGCAGCGAAGCAGGTGAGCGATCAAACGGGTCGTCGTCGTTTTGCCGTTCGTGCCCGTGACGGAGACGGTTGGAATACGGCCGTCATCGGTGTCGTCGAACATTGTGCCGACAATTGCCTCACCGACCGGACGCCCCTTGCCATAGGACGGTTCGAGGTGCATTCGGAGGCCGGGCGCGGCGTTGATCTCCACGATCACGCCTCCCTGCTGTTCGAGCGGCCGACTGATGTCCATCGCGACCACATCAACTCCCGCGATGTCGAGACCGACCATTCGCACGCCCTCAATGACCCGAGCAGCCACTTCGGGGTGAACGAGGTCGGTCACATCCGTTGCCGAACCACCGGTGCTGAGGTTCGCGTTGCGACGGATCAGAACCACTTGTCCAGCTGCGGGGACCGAATCGACAGTCAGGCCCTGCTCGGCGAGAACCCCCTTGGCGATTTCATCCAAGCGGAACTTACTGAGCGAGGTCGCGTGGTCTTCGCCACGGCGCGGGTCTTTGTTCGCCTCTTCGACAAGTTGCGTGATCGAGTTCCGGCCGTCACCCGTCACGAGGGGAGGTTCTCGTCGAGCAGCGGCCACCAGTTTGTAGCCGATCACTAACAGCCGATAGTCCGCCCCGTGAGCGAACTTCTCGCAAATGATCTCGCTGCCCTCTTCGATCGCGGCGGCATAGGCGGCGAAGACTTGCTCGCGGGTGTTCAGGTTCACGGCGACGCCGCGTCCCTGATTTCCGTCTTGCGGCTTGATGACGACGGGAACGCCAATTTCCTGAGCGGCCGCCCACGCATCCTCGCCACTCGTGATCGGACGGCCCTTGGGAACCGGGACGCCAATTGCGGCGAGCAGGTTCTTCGTCAGTTCCTTGTCTTGGACGATCGACTCGGCGACGGCAGAGGTCTTGTCGGTCTCAGCGGCGAGAATGCGGTGCTGACGAGAACCGTATCCAAGCTGCACCAGACTGCGATCATTCAGACGGCGCGCTGGGATGCCGCGAGCGATCGCCGCTCGCACGATCGAACCGGTACTGGGGCCGAGGCGGATCTGTTGATCCAAGCTGCGAATCTCCGCCAACTTTGAGACGACATCGAACGGGCGGTCATCGATAGCCGCTCGTACCAGTTCTGCCGCCACGTCCAAAGCCAATCGCCCGACCGGTTCCTCGCGGTACTGGACGACGCACTTGTACTGGCCCGATTCTTTGGTCTCGGCCACGCGGCCGAGGCTGACGGGCGAACCGGCTTGAGTCTGAAGTTCGAGCGCCGTTCGCACGAGCAATTCTGACAGGATGAGCCGTGGCGAGTGACTCGCCCCCGCATGAACACTGGAAGGCAAAGGTGCAACGACCCCGGCGAGCATTCGCCCCGCCCGGCCTCGAACGACATCGACATCGTTCGCTGTGAGTTGAAGATGTCGCGTCAGATCGACAATTGTTTCAAGAACTGTCGCCTGCGACCAAATGTTTGGACCACGCAAAGCTCGCGTCGTGCCCATATCCATAATGAACTTGTCCTTCGATACCTGCTTCTTAACCGCCCGAGCTGACTCCGACAAACCGTTCGGCTGTCGCTGCTCTTGGCTGGCAACCTTACGGCTGTCAGCCTCGTCCTGCGAGCACCCTCCACCAGGGGGAGTCCTTCGAGGCAGTCCTTTTATTTCTCACGGCCCACGTCTGTGGACCCACTGAAAGTTTTCGATTGTTCGCAATCGCCGTGCCAGCGTAGGGTAAGCGTCTCGCTTGCCCGTAATCCCAATTCACACTCGTGCATCCAGTTCATCTTGTTCGACGTCATCAGGCAACCGATTTTACTGTTCCATCAGCGGAACAAGAGGAACTGCCGTTGGCTCGTCGTTTCGCCGATGAGACGGTTCAAGGCTGCCAGCCAATCTCAACCTCGCGATGTTTTATGACGGGCAAGCGAGACGCTTACCCTACGACGTTCAACTCCCCGCCACTTCCGGCAGTTCCAGTCCCAACAACGATTGCAGCTTCCGCACGGTCTTCGCCACTGTACACGTTTGAATGACCAACATCTCACCTCGCCCCAACTCACTCCATGCGGCGTCCACCGCAGTGGTCCAGTCTCGAATTTCGTCGATCCGCTTCGTGCGAGCCGCACCCTCAACACCGGTTGCATCGACTGCGGCTCGCAGAATTCGGGTCACTTCGCCAGCAGGCCGATCGACGCCATTCTCAATCTCACACAAAATCACTCGGTCGAAAGCCCGGCCCAGCAGATCGCCTTGCCTGAAAATATCTTGGTTGCGCCGGTCCTCTTCAGCCGAGTACACGACGGTACGTCGCTCGTGAGGAAAGTTGTCAATGGCCTCGATCAGCGCGACGAGGGCTGACGAGTTGCGACCGTCCGTCACGACGAGCGTTCGGTCGGCTGACTCTAACACGTTGAACCGCGCAGGGTTGTCGAACAGGTTGCCTTGGAACGCCTGAAGCCCACTGGCGATTTGTGCTGGCGCGATGCCGAGTCCCCAGCCAGCGGCGGCGGCGGCGAGGACGTTTTCAATCTGAAAGCCCACGCGGCCGCCGTGCGTGCAGGGAAGTTCGTCCACCGAAATCAACGCCGTTTCGTCAGTTCCTTCACACAACATGACTTGGCGGTTCCGAACGACCACGGTTCTGAGACCGGCAGTGCGGTGCTGTTGAATCACGGGATGATCGGGATCGCGGGCGAAGAACGTCACACCGCCAGCCGACAGCCCAGCCATCTTTGCCACCAGTGGGTCGGTGGCATTGAGGACGGCCATGCCGGATGGCAACACGACATCCACTGGCGTCCGCTTCACCTTGAACATGTCCTCGGGTGAGTCAATAAACGATTTGCCGAGATGATCGCCATCACCAATGTTGGTGACGATCGCCACGTCGCACTTATCGACGCCGAGTCCCTCCCGCAGGATGCCGCCGCGCGCCGCCTCGAAGACAGCCGCCGTGACCAGCGGATTCAGCAGAACGTTTTTCGCGCTGCGTGGACCGGCACAATCGCCCTGATCGATGACTCGCCCGTCGATCGTCACGCCGTCGCTGCACGTGGTCCCAACGTAATGTCCCGCCGCCTTCAGGATCGACGTGACCATCCGCGTGCAGGTTGTCTTGCCGTTCGTCCCCGTGATCGAGACGACCGGTATCCGACCGTTGTCTTCAGGATTCGGAAACAGCGTCGCCAGAATGGCTTCCCCAACGGGCCGCGGCTTTCCGGCACTCGGCTTCAAGTGCATCAACAATCCGGGACCAGCATTGACTTCGACGATCACGCCTCTCTGTTCTTCCAGAGGGCGTCCGATGTCTTCCACGACGAGATCCAATCCGGCGATATCTAACCCAATCACTTGAGCGGCTTGGACGGCATGTTCGACGATCGACGGATGCACGCTGTCGGTCACGTCGATGGTTGGCACGTCGTGGCGTCGGATCGTCACACGCACGCCGGCGGGGGGAACCGACACCGGCGTATATCCCTGCCGCTCCAGTTCCACAGTCAGCAGGGCATCGACTTTGACTTTGCCCAGCAGGCAGTTCTCGTCCTCTCCGCGCCGCGGATCGGCATTGATCTGCGACTCCAAAAGCTCAGCGATAGTGTGCTGTCCATCGCCGATCATTTCGGTCGCATCGCCGCGCGCCGCAGCGACAAGTTTCCCGCCAACCACCAAGAGCCGGTGTTCGGACCCAGGTGCGAATCGCTCGACCAAGACGCCAGATCCCTCTTTGATTGCGGCCAGATACGCCGTCTTGATCTGCTGTTCGTCGGTCAGGTCCATGAAGACGCCACGCCCGTGATTGCCATCTGTCGGCTTGATGACCACGGAACCTGCCAGTTCCTTCGCCGCCTCCCAAGCATCCTCGGGGCTTTCAACTTCGCGGCCTTCCGGAACCGGAATGCCCGCCGACCGCAACAGCGTCTTCGTGAGATCCTTGTCTTGAGCGATCGACTCAGCGATCGCACTCGTGTTGTCCGTCTCGGCGGTCCAGATCCGACGCTGCCGAATTCCCTGGCCCAGTTGCACAAGACTGCGGGCATTCAGTCGCCGCATCGGAATGTTACGGAGCCGCGCCGCTTCCACAATCGCCATTGTGCTCGGGCCGAGACAGACGCGGTCTGCCAACTCACGCAATCGTTGCAAATGACCGTCAATGTCGAACGGCAGATCGAACACAGCGGCCATCAACAGATCACGGGCTGTATCGAGACACGCCCGCCCCAGAGTTTCCTCGTGGTAGCGGATGGCGACTTTGTACAGTCCCTCTTGAGTTGTCTCACGCGCCCGACCGTAACCGACCGGAGTTCCGGCGAGAGTTTCCAATTCCAGCGTTGTGTGCTCCAGAACGTGGGCGAGATACGTTCCCCAGCGGAGCCGTTGGAAAAACCCGCCTCGTTCCCCGACGCTGCACCGATGTTCGATCATCGACGGCAGCCACGTCATCAGTCGGTCGTTAAACCCAGGAAACGTCGTCGAGGCCGAGTCCTTCAGCGGGCCTAGCTCGACCCACGCTTCCAGCACCGTGTGCCGCGACCAAATGTTGGGGCCTCGCAGCGCGAGGACTTTCAAAATCCGCATAGGTTGTCACCTGTAACTCGAACGAGACCAGTGATCGGCATCCGGACTTCGCACAAGGTTTCGCCGCGAACACAAGCGACTGGTACTGCAAACAAGCCTCTGGCTTCACACCAATCCGCAGTGTGAACAAGAAACCGCGATGAGACAGACATCGCTCCGCGCACGAAGCGTCCGCCGTTGGATATCGCCAAAGGATCGAAGTTCAGGTTCTGCCGGAGTGCGGCGGAGCAGTAAGAGGGTTGGTCCGTGCGAGACATGTCTGCGAGCGGAGGTGTTCAGATAGCGGAGTTGTTCAGATGAGGAGCATCCAGTTTCCACGCAACTGAATGCCACAACAGGCGAGATAGGCCGGAAATCCATTCTGACCAACGGCTGAGCATTATTACGGCAGTTGATCGGTGATTCCATGAACAATTCGTCGAGTGTCACCGCTGGCTCCAACTTCTCGTCAGTTGCCGCTCCAGCAGTTCCAGCAGCTCCACCCGCCACGACCCGCGCCACGCATCAGACACTTCAACTCTCTTGAACCGCGAAACTCACTCACGATCCAAGTGCAACTGGTTTCTCTCGTAAGCCCGGCAAATAATGACATCGGCCCCAACACGGTTCAGCACTCGGGTTGCTGGCCGGGTAAATTTCCTGGCCGACGCGGCACGCTTTTTGCGCAGGGCGCGGCGTGAATTTTCTTCACGCAGTCAGTAGTGAGACCTCTGAGCGAGGCGGCGCTAGCCCAATGGCACTGACTTTAGAAGACACTTGAGTTCGGCACGCCGTTTGCGCCAGAGAATGACTTCTTGGAAGGGAGTCCATTTGGCATGGCGGCGCGAGTGAAAGTTCATTTTCCGGTGGATCCTTCGCGGGATGCGGGATGCGGGATGCGGAGTTTGATCGGGCCTTCGAATTGTTGCGTGATCTCGTGGATGGGTCGGCGGCCGATCAACAGTTCCCCACGCGCGGCAATGCGGTCGATACCACCGGTGTCGTGTTGTGGATGCGGGTGTCGCAGCGGATGGCTCTCGAACGCTCGTGGGAGTCGGCGGTGAAGCGGCTCATCGACACGCAACCGGATTTCTTGCCGCGTCACAAACGCCTCACCGAGAAGACGCTGTCGAATGCCACGGGTGGGTACAGTCGCGCGAAGCCGGTTGCAGCGGGACGCAGCCAGGTGGTTTGCCGAGCGCGTCCGGGACTCGTTGATCGAGGCCACCGTACCGTCGTTCGATCAACGCCGCGTCTAC